>JAGAWH010000076.1 GCA_017941505.1 Faecalicoccus sp.
AGACTGAATTTCTTTGTTTAAAGAATCGATTTCTTCTACAAGAACACTGATTTCAATCTTTGATAACTCGTTTCTCAGCGCTGTATATTTATTGGCCTTTTTTGCCTGACGTTCTAACGGTCCAAGTCTATTTTCAATTTCATCTAAAATATCCTGTAGACGGTCCAGATTCTCTTGAGCTTTTTCTAGCTTGGAAAGCGAAACCTTTTTGCGTTTTTTATATTTTGCGACACCGGCTGCCTCTTCAAACAACAGTCTTCTTTCTTCCGGCTTGGCATCCGCAAAGGAGGAGATATTTCCCTGCGTGATAATGCTTAAAGAATCTCTTCCCAAACCGGTATCCATGACAAGATCATTAATGTCTTTTAAGCGGCATGGTGTCTTATTGATAAAATAGCTGGCCTCATTAGTAGAACGGGTCAACTGTCTTGTGATTTCAATTTCTTCAAAGGGAGAGTCAAATACGTGCTTCGTGTTGTCAAAGACAAGGGTTACCTTTGCCATATTGACAGGACGGCGTATTTCACTTCCGGAGAAGATAATATCCGACATCGAAGATCCGGAACGTAACGATTTTACGCTCTGTTCCCCTAAGACCCAGCGAATCGCATCATTGATGTTGGATTTACCGCAGCCATTGGGTCCGACAATACCGGTGATATCCTGATCAAAGATCAGAACCGTCTTATCCGCAAAGCTTTTAAATCCTTGTATTTCAATACGTTTTAAAAACATGTTTTTATCACATCCTAAACATAGGCATTATATCAAATTCATATGCCTTCATTCAAAAAAACTCATCAAAAGATGAGTTTGTTAAAAAAATCGTAATAAATCATTATATGTCGCAAACAACATTAAGCCAATCAATAAGACAAAGCTGCCTACGATAATGGTTTCAATAATTTTCGAATCGATCTTATGACCGAGAATTTTTTCAAGTAATACGATCACAATGCGCCCGCCATCAAGTGCCGGTAAAGGCAATAGATTAAAGATACCGATATTTAGCGATATCATTGCGATCAAGATCAAATACGCTTGAAGTCCATATTGGGTAGCCTGCGAAGTCACATTGTAGATACCAACCGGCCCGGATAGGTTTTCCAATCCTTCACCTTTGATCAAATGACCGAGTGACCGGTAGATCGTCGTTGCATCCTGAATCATATCTTTTGTGGCGATGCCAAATGCTTCATACCAAGCGGTTTTACGGGTTTGGGCCTGGGATACAAAGCCTAACAAATATCCCTGTACCTCTTCGTTGTATTCCGGTGTCGCATATAAGGTAACCGTTTCATCCCCACGCTTAACCGTTAAAGTAAGTTCATCATGATAGAACTGGATGAATTCAAGTAACTCGGATTGTGTTTCCGGCTCTAAGCTGTGATCACCACAGGTAACCTTAACGATTTCATCGCCTTCTTGAAGTCCGGCAGCTTCAGCCGGGGAGCCTTCATTAACCTGATATACAATCGGTAAAGCCGGCTCTACCACATATCCACGGTTCATCTGCACACCGACATAAATACACCATGCCAGGATGAAATTCATTGTAACGCCCGCCAACATGATCAGTACCTGCTGCCAAGTTTTTTTGTTGTTGAGGCGCTGGTCGGCAGGGACGTTTTTTAACCAATCGGTTTGGTCGTCCTGGGAGCCATCTTCTTCTCCGGCCATCATAACATATCCCCCTAAAGGAATTGCCCGAATCGAAAACATCGTCTGTTTTCCCTGATGTTGATAAATAGCCGGTCCCATTCCGATCGAAAATTCATGGCAATAAACACCAAAATGTCTTGCGACAATGAAATGTCCGAATTCATGGATGACCACGATAATTGACAACATCAATACAAAGGCAAGAATTCCAATCAAACTCTGCATGTCATTCCCCCTTTTTTCTTTATCTTAGATAAAGAATACGCATAATGCAGTAAACATTACTAAATTCAACAACAAAGAATCCACTCTGTCAAGTATTCCGCCATGTCCCGGTAATAAATTGGAGAAATCTTTCACACCGTAATAGCGCTTGATCAAGCTGAAACATAAGTCTCCTACCTCAGCTGTAATCGGACAGATCAAACTTAACAGTAAACTGAATGTTATATTTAATTGATCTCTAAAAATCAAAGTAATAATCAAACCGAGAATAAATCCAAAGGCTACACCGCCACCAAAGCCTTCCCAGCTTTTTTTCGGGGATACCCGCGGATTCATTTTATGTTTTCCATACTTGCGTCCGATAAACCAGGCACCTGTATCCGAACCGTAGGTTGCGAACACGATCACAATTAAATAGTAATGGTTTAAAGTAATGTAGCGCATTCATAAAGTAAAAGTGGAAAGAACACAGAATATACAATGGATGAAAAGCTGTTTGCCAGAGTGAATTTCTCCTGCCAGATCGGAAGTGACCATAAAAGACCTACCCCAAGACATAAATAAGAAATCACATATTCAATCGGAATAAAATAGCCTAAATATGTAAATAGAATGATCGCAGGAATCAAATAGATCGGCCAGTCTTTGGACTCCGGCTGAATGTGGAGCCATTCATATCCACCGATTCCAACTATAACCGGAATCAAAAGCTGTAAAAATATTCCTCCGTAAAATACCGGAACAACACATACTAAAATGATCAACAATGCGGTAATGATACGGTTTTTCATGATGTTAAGCCTCCAAACCGGCGGTCGCGGTGATTGAACTTATCAATGCAGTCATCTAAGGCTGCTTCATCAAAATCCGGCCATGCAGTTTCGGTAAAGATTAATTCGGCATAGGCAATCTGCCATAACAGATAATTGGATATACGGCATTCCCCGCTGGTGCGGATCATCAAATCGATATTTTCCGGTACCATCAAATAGGAGCTGACTTCTTCTTCGGTAATGTCATTGGCTCTTCCGTTTTTTACATCGTCGGCATAATGCTGCATCGCAAGAAGGAGTTCTCTTCTTGATCCATAATTGATCGCAATACATAAATTTAATCCGGTATTTTCCTTACTTTGGTCAACAGCCTTACGGATGACTTTCTGAGTATCATCCGGGAAGCGTTCCAATTCACCGGCAAAGGTAACTTTAATATTGTTGGCCATCAGCTCTTTCATAAAGCGGTCAAAAAAGATACCCGGAAGCTTACATAAATAGGAAACTTCATCCTCCGGACGTTTCCAGTTTTCGGTCGAAAAAGCGTAAAGAATGAGCTTTTTTACTCCCAGCTTATTGGCATGTAATGCCACGGTACGGATGGTATCGGCACCCTGTTTATGACCGGCTGTACGAGGCAATCCCCTCTTCTTTGCCCAGCGTCCGTTTCCATCCATGATGATCGCAATTGTTTGAGGCACTGTACTCATAACGATTCTCCTTTCGAAAAAATGCCCAATACGAGATTGGGCTTATACTTTTAAGATATCTTTTTCTTTATCTTCAACAAGCTTATCAATTTTCTTGATGTACTTGTCAGTTAATTTTTGAGATTTTTCCAGATCGTCCTTCTTATCGTCTTCGGTATATTCTTTATCTTTCTTGATGTCGTCGTTGCAGTCACGGCGAATATTACGAACCGCAACCTTTGCCTCTTCACCATACTTGCGGGCTTCCTTGGCAAGCTGTTTACGACGATCTTCTGTTAATGCAGGAACCGGAATACGGATCAAATCTGCTTCTGCCTGAGGGTTCAAACCTAAGTTTGCCTTCTGAATGGCATGAGCCATTGCCTTGACTGCAGAACGGTCATACGGGCGAACGACAAGCTGTGTTCCTTCTACAACCTGAATCTGTCCTAACTGCATGATCGGAGTCGGTGCTCCATAATAATCAACCTGTACACGCTCTAACATTGCAGGGCTGGCACGTCCGGTGCGAATGGTACGAAGATTGGAATTTAAATTATCGATAGTATCTTCCATTCTTAATTCGGCTTCATCTAAATAATCTGACATACTACTTCTCCTTATTTTGTCTTTGAAATAACAGTTCCGTCTACTTCCTGTTTAACGGCTTTTAAAATATTTCCGGCTTCATTCATGTTGAATACAACTAAATCAATATCGTTGTCCATACACATGCTGATAGCGGTAGAATCCATGACCTGTAATCCTTTGTTTAAAACATCCAGGTAATCTAAGCGGTCAAAACGCTTCGCATTTGGATTTTTCTTAGGATCGCTGTCGTATACACCATCGACACCGTTTTTAGCCATTAAGATCACATCGGCATCGATTTCGGATGCACGTAAAGCTGCAGTTGTATCGGTACTGAAATACGGGCTTCCCGTTCCGGCTCCGAAAATCACGATACGGCCTTTTTCTAAATGACGTAATGCACGGCGTAAGATAAATGGTTCGGCAACTTCACGCATCTCCACTGCGGTCTGTACACGGGTATCTACCCCAATGGATTCAAGTGCATTTTGAACAGCCAATGCGTTAATAACGGTACCTAACATACCCATGTAGTCACCCTGGGCACGATTCATTCCCATATCCGCTAACATTTTTCCACGGATAAAGTTTCCACCACCGACTACAATGGCTAATTCAACGCCCTGTTCTACCACTTCTTTGAGTTCGGCGGCAAGTTTACGCAGGTTTTCAGGATCAAAAGCCTGTCCCTTGCTGGAAAGAGCTTCACCGCTAAGTTTAAGTAAGACCCTTTTATACATATTATGAACTCCTTTTTTATATTTTTCGTATTGATTATACACTATTCACCCTAAAATAAAAAGGTCAAACAAGTTCATCGATGGTTCGCATACCATCTTCTGTCAATATTAGTATTCAATCTGGGTGCATACAAATTGATCGGTCTTAAAATACGTACCATCACTTTTACCCAATTCCACGTGATAGGTATTATGGATGAACTTCTCCCAATCTTCCTTAGTGTCAAGCTCAGCTACTAAAACTACAGAATCACTTACTCCAAGCCATCCGGTCGCCTTTTGTACGGTTAATTTTTTGAGCTCAGGCACATACGTCATTAGATCTCGCATCTGCTTCATTCTCGTTTCAATTTGATCATCAGTAACACCCTCTTTGATTGGTGCAATAAAAATGTGTTTTACCATGTTTCCTCCTTAATACCAATCGTGCTTTTCATCACGATTGAGCGCTTCTATTTGTTTCATTTCATCTTCGGTAAGCTCAAAATCAAAGATCGATATATTTTCAGATATATGAGTGGGATTACTGGATCCCGGTATCACAACAACTCCTCTTTGAATATTCCATCTTAAGATGATCTGAGCTACCGATTTATTGTGATTTTGTGCGATGTTCATGATGGTCTCATCATTCAACAATTCCTGCTGGTGACCTCTTCCACCAAGCGGATACCAGGCCTGTACGACAATGTCCTTGGATTGGATAAAATCCACCACTTTCTGATCCTGGTAATATGGATGCAGCTCGTTTTGTACCAGTGCCGGCATCATATCAACCTGTCCAAGAAAATCATTTAATTCATCGATATAGTAATTGGAAAGTCCTAAAGATTTAATCTTGCCGCTTTCTACATACTTTTCCATTGCCTTATAGGCTTTGACATCTTGGTCACCCGGATGATGCAGTAACATCATATCGATATATCCGATATCCAATTATTCTAAAGCCATATCGATTGCCTTTTCCGGTTCGGAAAACTGACTTGGATAGATCTTTGTGATCACAAAAATATCTTCCCTTTTGACAAGACCATCCTCTATGGCTTGACGTACCGCTTTTCCTACTTCTTCTTCATTTTCATACATATAGGCCGTATCAATCAAACGATATCCTTCTGATATAGCCGTATAGACCGATTCAAAACAAACATCACCTTTAAGACTATATGTTCCTATGCCCAAAGAGGGCATTTTATATCCGCTGTTTAGTGTAATGTTCGGATAGTCTTTGGGATTGGAACTGACAGGAGCACTGAATTTTGAACTCTCATTGGCTGGCTTGGTATCATTTGCACTATTTGAATTTTGAGAACATCCGGTAAGAGAAATACCAAGAATCATACAAAGAGCGAAAAGAATTGTTTTAAATTTTTTCATAATCTTATCCTGTATACAACAATAGGCAGAAGAATCGTCTTCTGCCTAAATCATTACATCATACTGTCCATATTGTAGAGACCGGCCGGCTGATTTACGACAAATTCAGCTGCCTTAATAGCCCCATTCACAAAAATCTGACGGTTATTGGCAATATGTTTAATTTCGATGGTTTCATTATCACCAAAGAATTTTACTTCATGAATACCGGCAACCGTTCCACCGCGAAGAGCCATGACACCGATTTCCTTCTCGCGTTTTCCTACCATACCTTCACGACCGTAGACCTTCTTAAATTCATTGTTCGGGTCCATCGCTTCTAATAACATCTTAGCCGTACCGCTTGGAGCATCGGCTTTCTGGTTATGGTGGGTTTCAATCATTTCCATATCAAAATCTTCTTTTAATAACGGTGTTACCATTTGAAGAAGCTTACGCATCACCGCTACGCCATAGGAGAAATTGGAGGAATAGAATACCGGTACATCTTTCGAAAGATCATCTAACATATCCAGATGTTCCTTTTCAAGACCGGTAGTTCCATATACCAGAGCTGCCTTCATATTTTTACAGTAGTAAGACACCCATGACAAGTTGTCACGATGTGAAAAATCTAACACTACATCGCATTTTTTATCGATGACAGAATCTTTATTGAAGATATCGGCAAGACCGATGACTTCATGACCTTTCGCTTCAGCTGTCTTTTTAATCAGCTGACCCATTCTTCCCTGTCCAATAATTAGAATTTTCATAGTAAACCAACATCCTTCAATGACTTTTCAAGACGGGCTCTGTTCTTTGGATCCATTGGATATAACGGCATACGGAACGGTCCTACATCCATGCCCATTAAGTTTAAGGCTTCCTTTACCGGAATCGGGTTAACTTCACAGAATAAGGAACGAATCAAATCTAAGTACTTTAACTGCAGATCTAAGCTTCCCTTAGGATTTCCGTTAAACCACTCCATAACCATATTATGCGTGTCCTTTGGTGCAACGTTAGCTAAAACGGAAATAACGCCGCTGCCGCCAAGAGATAAGGTAGATGTGATCATATCATCATTACCGGAGTAAAGATGGAAATTGTCATCTACTAAAGTAGCGATATTTGTCAAATAGCTGATGTTGCCGCTGGCTTCCTTAACACCGTATACGTTTGGATGTTTTGCCAAACGTGCCATAACATCTTCGGATACAGAACAGCCGGTTCTTCCCGGAACGTTATAGACGATAATCGGGCATTTTGTCTTGTCGGCTACATCGGCAAAGTGATGATACATACCTTCTTTATTGGCCTTATTGTAGTAAGGTGAAATCGTTAATAATAAATCAGCGCCCATATCGGCTGCACGAAGGCTTTTTTCCAAGGCAGTCTGAGTGGAGTTAGATCCAGTACCTACAATAACCGGTACACGATGGGCAACGTGGTCAATCGCAAACTTGGCAACCGCATCATCCTCTTCATGGGACATGGTTGTACTTTCACCGGTGGTTCCTAAAACTAAAATTCCATCTGTACCTTCGGCAATATGCCATTCCAACATTTCATCCAGCTTTTCATAGTTTACGCTTCCATCTTCATGAAATGGTGTAACTAACGCTACGATACTTCCTTTAATTTGACTCATTTTCTTTCCTCCTAATCAATATCTCCGGATACAACATCCTCATATGTTTCTCTTTTTACAACCAGTCTTGCCTTGCCGTCTTCGACAAAGACAACAGCCGGTCTTTCAATACGGTTATAATGTGAGCTCATCGCAAAGCCATAAGCTCCGGTAGTATATGTAATCAATAAATCACCCGGTACAACAGGTGGAATCTTGGCTTCCTGAATTAAGATATCACCGGACTCGCAAAGCTTACCTGCCACACATACGGTTTCGGTTTTTTCTTCATCCATCTTATTGGCAACATCACAGGCATATTTTGCCTCATATAAACAAGGACGGATATTATCGGACATACCGCCATCCACAAAGATATATTTCTTATGCAGTGTCTCTTTCATAAAGCCGATGGTATATAAAGTACTTCCGGCCTCTGCCACAACCGAACGGCCCGGCTCAATCATAACTCTGTTGAATGAAAGATTGTATTTTAATTTCATTTTCTGGCAGTTAGAGATAATTGTCTCACATACAACCGGTAGTGGAATCGGTGTATCTTCTTCGGTATAGACAGCCGCAAAGCCTCCGCCTAAATCTAAAGTATTTGCCTTGATACCGTACTCCTGCTCGAGTTCATACATGAACTTTGTCATGGTTTCAATATCAGCAACGTAGGCATTTTTATCAAAGATCTGGGATCCGATATGGGTCTGGAATCCATCAAAGACAATGTTGTCGCTTTCATCAAATAAGCGGATGAGTTCCGCGATTTCTTCCTTTAAGGAGATCGCAATACCGAATTTGGAATCCACATTGGCGGTAACGATATATTTATGCGTATGTGCATCAATTCCCGGATTTACACGCAAGATAATATGCAGCTCATGATCTTCATTTTTCATGCGCTCTACCAGGTATCGTGCTTCCATAATGTTGTCGACAAAGAAGGTTTTTACTTTGTTTCTAATCGCAAGATCCATTTCCGGAATGGATTTATTGTTGCCGTTAAAATACATGCGGTTTGGATCAAAACCAGCCGAAATCGCTGTATAGATTTCACCGCCGGATACAACATCCAGCGACAAACCGTATTCATTGACCAGTTTTACCATGGCCTTGGTGCAGAATGCCTTGCAGGCATAAATCACTTCGGTGGTAAATAAATCCGATTGGAACAATGTTTTGTAGTCGTTGAGTTTGTTCTTGATCATACCTTCATCATAAACATATAAAGGTGTTTGATACTTTTCAGCTAGTTCGGTTACGGGTATACCTTGTATCTTCAAGACTTTTTCCATACTATCCCTCCTTAGAATTAAAAAGTCAGCAGAATATACCTATCCCACTGACTGCATTTTAAAAATCACATCAATAAGATAGCACTCCTACAAACGTAGACAGTCCGACAAGTATTTCTCGCCGGCCCACCAATTTATCCTGCCGGACAAACCAGTTCGGCACGATTGCCTCCGAAATGAATCAAACGTTTGCCAACTCTTCATTTCATCATCGTTCATGCGCCTCTATCATTGACTAAAATTATACACCAATATTTAAAAAATGAAAGTATTTTCAAGAATATATTACTTCTGTCGTCTCTTATTGCGGGATAAGCCGGCAATTGCACCTAATGATGTCACAAGCATTCCAATATATCCCATCATACCGGTATCTACATCTGTCGGTACACTGCGGCTGTAAGTAACAGAAGCTTCAGTATAAGTGGCAGTCTGTTCTTCCACCGGAGTAACAGGCTCTTCTTCAGGAGCTTTTTCCGTAATAGTTACCACAATGGCTTTTAAAGTTTCCTGACCGAAACGATCTTCAACACGATATACAACATCATATACACCCGGCTCAGAAGTATCGATATCAACAGGTACACGAGCCATTCTTAACATTTTAGCCTTCGTGTTGCGTTTCTTTACAGAGACTACTTCTACTTTATGGGTTATATCACCGTCTTCTTTATCTAGGGCTTTAACATTTAAGTAAGGATCCCATTTTTCTCCGACAACTAAGTAAACATCTTCTGCCAGGATCTCCGGAATCGAATTGCTGTGGACAGTAACTAAGATTTCTGAAGAATTCTTAAGACCGTCCGCATCGGTAACGCTCAGTGTTACCCTGTAAGATCCCGGTGCCAGTAATGACCAGTCTTTGACAACCTTGCCATCTTTATCCTTGATGTCACTAACTTGTACTTTAAGTTGTTTACCATCCGCATCAAAGGCAGTGATTTCATCCTGAATATAGTATTCCTGACCATGATAGAATTCGACATCCGATGCGACAATGGTAGGAAGAGCCTTAATACGAAGCTCGTTTTCATAGAAGGTAGATACGCCATCCCCGTCTTCTGTATAGTATTTTACCGTTAAGATCTGCGGTGTATCGGTATACCACTCTTCTAAGATATTACCTTTGGCATCTTTTACATATTCCAGATCTACCTTTAAAGCTTTACCCTTATCATCATAGGCACGTACGCTTTCTAATAAGTCTACATCGCTGCCTACCGCAATGACGGATAATGCACCTTCAATAACCGGAGGTTTCTTTACGGTGAATTTCACCGATTTTGTGGTTTCAAAGCCATAATCATCCAAAGAGCTGAAAGTTACGGTATAGGTTCCCACTTTGGAAGTATCGATTTTATCAACAATCTTTCCTTTGGCGTCCTGGATCGTTGAAACTGTCACCACAACCTGTTTACCGTTTTCATCCACTGCACTTACGCCATCCAGATATTCAACATCATATCCCTGTGGTGTAAATACATCATTGGCGGTAATCTTAATAGGATCATGAACGGTAACGTTCGCATTGTAAACCCAATTGAGTCCCAGACTGTCCTTAAAGGAATATTTAACGGAATACTTTCCTTTTGCCGGGAAAGAAACCGTATCTTTTGGATTTACTTGTTTAGGTCCCGTAATTTCCGTTACATGGATGAGTCCTGAATCCGGTCCGAAATTTTTTCCATAGGTATCGGTTACACTGATATTCTCTAAAAGATTAATGGCACTTCCGGTTTGTGCATGTTTATCCTCAATATGGAAAGTCGATCCTTCTAATACATAAACCTTTGAAGTTAAATGACCTACCAAACGCTTTAATTGATCCACAAATGTGAAATCAACCGTAAAGTCATTCTGTTTCGTATTAGGAATACTTTCCACTACTTTACCGGTCGCATTATCGGTAATCTTCGTGAAATATGTAACAGTATCTCCGCTGTTTACCGTAATCGCATCCTTTAAATTGATTTCCTGACCGATCTTATAATATAGATTTTCTACACTAACAGAAGGCTTTGTTCCTTCTACGATCTTTACCGTTAGAGGATCAGAAGCGGCAGTGCGTCCTTTTGTGTCTTTAACAACAGCACGAACCTGGAATGTTCCTTCGCCAGCTGAAGATAACTTAACGGAGTTTTCATTGTTGTAGGCACGGATTACCTGCCACTTACCGTCCTTATATTGTTCAAATTGATAAGTAAGCGGAACTTCTTTTCCCTTACCTTCTGCAGTTAATACATAATCTGTATTTACGTAGGTTTCCGTTGCGTGATCTGGTATTAAGTTAACCGAAATGGCAGGAGCTACCGTAAATTTACGGGTTCCTTTGGCCTCGTTGCCCTTTTCATCATAAGCGCGTACCGTGATGGTATATTCACCCGGTATGGCGGTACTGTTAAAGCCGGTATCCTGAATCTTTGTAAAGTATTGCGGATCTCTTCCCGGTGCAACAAAGGTAACATCAAAGAAGACATCGCTGATGTTGGCTTTACCAGGATCTAAAACGATGTTGTAGTTAATCGTTTCATCTTCTACCAGGTTGTAGTCATCCACCTTGACGGTTACCCGCATTGTATTGGCTTCCTGATAATTAAATGCAGAAAGTAACAGCTGGGCATCTTTAAATAAAGAGCGGGTATCCTCATTGTACTGAAGTGAGAAATCATCGGAACCAATCTTGAAAATATATCCTTTATCGATATTTCCGATTTCAGTACCGGCTAAAAATAATTCACCTTTCGCCCCAATGGCATCTTTTGTCATATTGGTAACATCGACCACATAGTTTTTGCCATCCGGCATATGTACAAGGTTCCATTCATGAGCCCCGGCCCCATTACCGGCTCCGGAAATTCCATGAACACTGATTACTTTTAGTTCCGAAGATTTGAATGTGGACATATTGGCCAGATATTGGAAACCTTTTGAATATCCTTCACATACAACCTTTGTTTCAGGATCACCATCAAATAACCAGATAATCTGCCAAGGATCACCATAAGCCTGATGGTTATCCATCGCCGGATGGTTATAATCGGATAACTGGGTTAATTCTTTTGCGTATGCTTTAAGCTTTTCATAATCGCTTAAAGAAGCATATTTATCTACAATTGCCTTCGCATTCTTTAACGCTTTCTGAACCGATTGACCGTATTTTGGATCTACATGATAAATATCATCATAGCTTTTATCCATATAGTCTTTCGATACCGCAAAGTTAAAGGATAATGAATCTAGTAAGATGGAACCATCTTTGCTGGAAGGATTTCCTTTAACGGTATAGGTTGTACCCGGATAATATGTACCAGATGATGTCTTATCAAACCAATACAATTCGGAAGGCATATCAGCCTGAAGGCCTTCAAATACCTTTCTAAAATGAAAATCGATTTTTTCGAAGTAGGCTTCTGAAGCATCCGCGCTGATTTTACCTTCATCATCTAAAAGTGAAGTAACACCTAAATCAGCAGCTGTATAATGCTGTAATTTTACACCGGTTAAATCGGAGGCCTTAATCGAAAACTTAGTATAGGTTTTCTCACCACGGGCAACCGCTTCTAACTGCGGTTTTAAAATGTTGTATATCTCGTGGTCGGTGGCACTCAGGTTATCACCGGCAATCGATGCCTTGAAAAGCTTGAAGACCGGAGTCTTAACAACCTCTTCTTCACTTTTGCCTAAGAATTGTTCTTCAACATATTTGGCGAAATCTTCATCATAGGCCGGGGCATCGTTCTGGTCAGCTTCTATAACAGCTTCAGGCATTTCATCGCCTGTATCTCCCTCCACTTCCATTTCAACATCGGTTTCAGGGATAACTGTATCTTCATTCTCTTCAACCACTTCAGGAATCGCTTCTTCTACAGCCGGAGTATGACTTTCTTCAACATTCACTTCCGGTACAGGTTCTTCCTGTGTCTGGGCAAGTATTGGCTGTCCGGCGGCATTAAACAGGATATAGGCTGAAGCCGGATAAGCTAACACTTTTAAAAACGTGATCCTTTTCATATCGTTTCTCCATTTTTGTTATGATTACTTAATTATTTTAACCTTTATGTATCTTGCCTTCAACAAAAAAAAGAATCCCGAAGGACTCTTTCATTATTCTACACTACCCTGCTCTACAACAGGTTCCTCAACAACCGGCTGCTCTACAGGCTGCTCTACCGGCTGTTCTGGAACTACTACAGGCTGTTCCTGCACAGGTTCTTCGTAGTAATAATAATTATTGGCGTTATAGTTGTTGTTGGTATTATATGCAGCATTAGGATCATAGGACTGCTCGGCAGGAGCTTCTTCGACAACTTCTTCAACAACCTCTTCTTCCGGAGGATTGATGCGGTTCTTTTCCGCTTCTTCCGTAGAGACTACATTATTTCCATCTTTGTAGATCACATAGCCATACTCTTCACCTAAATGAATTTCAAAGGTATTGGAAGCATGGAACGGGATATCATGGAGCACATAGTTTTTCTGATTGACTAGAATGGTCATTTCATAGGTATCCTGGTTGTTCTCGATATTGAGTAAACGCTTATCCTTGCGGTCCATTGCCCCTTCTTCCGCTAAAAGATTATTCTTATAGTTTTCTTCTCCAGTTTTCTTGATAAATAAACCGACAATTTTATCACCGGTATCATTAATCAAGGTAACCTGACGTGAATTCTCTGTTTTATCTCCGATCACAATGGTAGAAAGGTCTTCTTTTTTCTCTTCTTTTACATCTTCCTGTTTCTGAAACATCGAGCATCCGGACAATAACATTCCCAGAACCAGGAAAATTCCTAAAATTCTTTTTCTCATTATAATAAACCCCTAATTTTTTTACTTTGATATAAATAGTATAGCACTAAATTAGATGTTTACATATAAAAATGACAGGAGAACATTGATTCTCCTGTCCGATTTTCATTAAAGTCTTTCGTCTTTTTCGATGTCTAAGAAATATTTATAAGCTCCAACAGTTAATTCATCACATGCAGCTTCATCACATGCGATAATTGCAGCCGGATGCATCTGTAATGCGGAGCAGGTCCATTTCTGAGAAACAGATCCTTCAACACTCTTTGCGAGTGCCATAGCCTTGTTGTGGCCGTTGATCAGAATTAATACTTCTTTAGAATCTGTAACAGTTCCGATACCTACAGATAATGCGGTTGCAGGAACTTTTTCCGGATCGTTACCGAAGAAACGTGAATTTACGATTCTTGTATCAGTAGTTAAGGCACGAACGCCGGTACGTGATGTTAAGGAAGTAAACGGTTCATTGAATGCCAGGTGACCATCAACACCGATACCACCCATGAATAAATCGATTCCTCCATAGGAAGCAATCTTTTCTTCATAGTGTGCACATTCACCTTCCGGATCATCTGTCATACCATTTAAGATATTAATGTTTTCCGGTTTCATATCTACTAAATGATCGAAGAAATTGTCATGCATGAAATACCAGTAGCTCTGATCATGTTCATGAGGTAATCCAACATATTCATCCATGTTGAAGGTTACTACGTTGGCAAAGCTTACTTCACCGGCTTTATTCATACGTGCTAATTCTTTATATACACCGATTGGAGAAGATCCTGTAGGTAAACCTAATACGAACGGACGATCTTCTTTGTGTGCATTGATTTTAGCTGCGATATAGTTGGCAGCCCATTTAGACATTTTTTCATAGTTATCTTGAATTACAACTCTCATTTTAAATACACTCCTTTTTCTTTTTTAAGTGTTGAGAAATGCTCTGTTACAGTTTTCATTCTGCTTTTTAACAATTCCTCTCTCGATTCACTACACCGCGACAGCATCCGCCGAGTCTTTCGATCACTGTCGTCCTCGTCAACCATGTATGGTCCTGGCGCTAATACATCCTCATACCTCCTAATAGAGACATGTATTTTAAAAATCTTTGTCATTATAATATTTTTTTTATATAGAGGCAATATTTTGTGACAGAAAAACTATAACGTTAAACCAATGAAACTAAAATGTTAGGAAATTGTCGTTTTGAAAGAGAGTTGAGATATTGGTGATTTATCATGATATTGTGGGTAATCTTAGCCGTACAATTAGGTATGAAGTCAAAAGACGATTCGAAAAAAAGAAAAATGGCCGCCCGTCCTCCAAACGTTAGCAGCCATTTTAGCTAATTTTTGAGGGCAACCGTCATCGGTGCTGCTCATATGTATTTTATCATGGCTTATTTAAGAATCCCATCACACTCATATAACAATCTAATTCTGTAAAAATAAAAAAATTGAAGAAATTTTTGAATTGTGATGGTATGGTTAGATTCGTTTGTTAGAATGATTTTGTGGGAAGAAATCCCACATGGAGCATCATAACGGTGGCGGTTGTCCTCCCAATTGAAAGGGAGGAAGCAGTCCTTCCTTACCTAACGGAAAGGGGGTACGCTTATGGACTTTGATTCAATCATTTCGTTGATTGCCCTTGTACTTCAAAGTATTGCCCTGGTGATTTCAATCATCACCCTTGTAATCTTAGCCGTACAATTAGGTATGAAGTCGAAAGACGATTCGAAAAAAAGAAAAGATGACCGCCAGTCTTCCAAACGTTAAAGGTCATCTTTGACATGTTGGGAGGGCAACCGTCATCGGTGCTCCCTTTTACGCCTATATAGTATCATTTCTACTTGTTATATTCAATTACACCAATATTTCATTGAAATTGTTGATATGATACAAGTCTATGTTTCTTATATATCCTACCCATTTATAATGGCCAGTCATATTTTTTCTTGTCTTTAACATTGATATCCTTACCAATCTGCATTTCTATAAGCTGAAGCCCTTTTTCTCCGGCAATTACAGTGTGTTTACTTCCGACAGGCATGGTAATGAAATCTCCAATTTGAATTGTTTTGACTGCCCCATCAATGATTGTCTTTCCAAAACCATCGATGACCGTCCAGGTTTCATCCCGTTTTTCATGGCTGTGATAGCTCATGTGATGATTGGGCTTTAATGTTAACTTTACAGTCATGCTGAAATCACTTACATCAATCACCTGATAGGTACCCCAGCTCTTCCGGGCACACATGATTTGGTTTTGAATCTTGTTGACAAAAGGTTTAATGTCAGAACTCTGTTCTTTATCGGATACTAAAATTCCATCGGGACTTGCCACCACAACCATGTCTTTTCCACCCATGACAAGAATCGGAATATTTAATTCGTTTATGACATTGACATTCTCACATGCATCATTCAAATGGACGTTTCCTACCGTGGTTTCATCCATTACTTCGGTAAGTATATTCCATGTACCTAAATCTTTCCATGTCCCGCGATAAGTAAGTACATTAATGTTTGTCTCTTTTTCTGTAACGGCATAGTCAAAAGAAATCTTGTTAAGTGAATCATAATTTGAAACGAGTTCATTATAATCACATGTACCTAAAAGATCTTTTGCCTTTTCAAGTACATATTTTAATTTATAGGCAATGACACCGCCGTTCCAAAGAGCACCTTCGTTAATATATTGCCGGGCTTTTTCTTCATCCGGCTTTTCGGTAAAGCTCCATACCTTTTGTCCGGATTCATTTTTTGTGGGTTTAATATATCCGTATTCTTCGGATGGATACGTTGGCTCGATACCCATCAGTACAAGATTTTCATCCCCATTTTGGGCAGCTATACACATATCATGTATCGTCTTGAAATATTCTTCATCCACATAAGGATCCACCGGACATACTACTACAGCCTCTTTTTCATCAACACCTGAGACATCATGAAGATAAGCAGTCGCAAGTGCAACTGCCGCAAAAGTATCT
>JAGAWH010000077.1 GCA_017941505.1 Faecalicoccus sp.
CACCTCTTTACTGATTATAACACTTTAATATTTGACCGACTACATACTTCTGAAAATATTTTCATAAATAATGAAAACACTTTTATTGTTAAATGATAGCTTAATAAAAGAAGAAGACCTATTCAGTCTTCTCAAATATTTCCTTTACCATATCTTTTAAAAGATAGATATCCTTGCTCGACATAAAGACATAGACGGCCGGTGCCATACCTGCCAGTACCTGCGCACTCGGCTGATCAACATCCAGCAATATACTGCCTGGGCAGAGATTTTGAAGGTCTTGAATGGTAACCGTGATCGTTTCGTCTTCACGTACAGCATTTTTCGGGAAATCACATAATACCACCTGATCTGCAGTATTCAGGCTTTCTGCAAACCCTTTTAAAAAGTGTTGCAACCGAGAATAGCGATCCGGTTTATAAAGCGCAATGACCTTTTTTCTCGGATATTTTTTACGTGCCATATCAATCATATAACGAATTGCTGTCGGATGATGCGCATAATCATCGATCAATACGCTTTGACCAACCTCTTCGATAACAGAACGACGAGCAATTCCTTTGAATTCCTGTAAACCTTCAACAATGTCTTCTGGTTTCATCCCGAGCTCACTGGCCAACGCAAAGCATCCCAGCGAATCCTGTAAAAAAGGGTCCCCTACTTCTGTCAACTCTACATGTGCAAGGATTTCACCTTTATGCAGGACATCATAGTGCATGCCAAAGGAACCTTGTTCAACATGAACCGCCTGATAATCATTACCATCTTTAAGTCCGTATGTCACGTATGGGATATTGTATTTCAGTTTTGGAAGATACGGATCATCGCCAAAAATAACAACTTCTTTTTTTACTTGATCGACGAAAGACTGGAAGGCGGAAACATAATCGTCCATATCCTTATAATAGTCGATATGGTCTAGTTCAATATTTGTGATAATTGCATAATCCGGATGATAAGCCAAAAAATGCCGTTGGAATTCACAAGATTCAAACACAAAATGACCTGCATTCGGAGGCATGTATCCATGACCGTCCCCAATCAAATAAGCCGTATTATCCAAACGCGATAACATGTTTCCTAAAATACCGGTGGTTGTTGATTTTCCATGAGTACCGGCAACGCTGATGGATGTAAATGAATCAGCGAAAATACCTAAGTATTCATTATAGTAATATGTTTTTACAGTCGGATTATCAATAGCGGCTTGCACCTCCGGATTGGATGTATCAAATGCCAGACCAATAATAACAGTATCTCCATCTTTTATGTGGGCAGCATCAAATGTTGTAAAGGGGATTCCTCTTTCCTCCAGCCCATCTTGTGTAAATATATACTTTTCAATATCACTGCCGTTTACCTCGTATCCGGCATCATGAAGAAGGCATGCCAAAGCGGCCATGCCCGTTCCTTTGATTCCTATGAAATGATAAGCCATTTCAATCCTCCTTAATTTTTCGATGCAAATAATTTTTCCTGGTGTGCCACCGTATCTTTTGTCTTTTCAAGCATATCCGATAAATCGATGGCTTCCGGTTCTTCCGGTGTTACATTCGGATCCGGTTGTTTTACAGGAATCTTATCAACCGGTTTATATCCAGGAATACTGGATCCATACATCGGAGAAATCACTTTAACCAGATCATCGCTTTCAACCGGTTTATCCAAATCGATGGCATTATGGACTTTATTAAAATCCTTCTGATCGTCTTTTACATTTCCGAATATCGGTGACATGATGGACTGATATTCGACTTCTACCGTTTTATGAGTTCTGGGCTGCTGTATCTTACGACGATCATAACGATACGTTCTTTTCTTCTTCGTACTAGGGTCGCGACGAGAAACATCGTCCACGTTTAAAGAACCGAAGCTTTCCGGCTTTTTCGGCTGTTGCGGTTGTGTATATACAGGTTGCTCAGATACAGGTTGTACAAAGGTTTGCTGGATCGGTTGAACCGTAGGCTGTACAGGTTGCTGTACCGGTTCCGGTGCAGGTTCAACATATTCTTCCTCTTCGTATTCTTCTTCCAGTTCCTGTTCTTCCAATTCTTCCATTTCTTCTTCTACATCAATATCTTCGTTAAAAATTGACTGCATAAAATCTTTTAAAGCCATCTGTATTCCTCCTTTGCTTATGATTCGTTGTCTGTCCATACAGCTCTGTAAATA
>JAGAWH010000078.1 GCA_017941505.1 Faecalicoccus sp.
AGATACCTTTAAAACAGAATGAATATGCTCATCGTCCAGAGAATAATAAATGGTTTTACCATCTCTTCGTGACTTGATCAACTTTGCGTTTTTAAGGGTTTTTAATTGATGCGATACTGCAGAGCGGGTCATATTGGAAACGTTGGACAAATCGCTGACACACAGTTCGCCATTTTCCAAGGCCATCAAAAGGCGCAGTCTGGTTGAATCTCCCATGACTTTAAAAAAATCGGATAAAAGTTCGATTTCTTCCTGACATGGCATATTCTCCGTCGCCTTTTTTACCATCTCTATATCCTGTACTTCGTATAAATAGTTTTTATCATCCATGTGTTCATTATAATTTATGGGTGAAATGAAAGTCAATTGTACAAAGGTTATGGAAAATTGATTGAAATTAAGCGGCAAACTGAGTACCATAAAAATAGAGAATTTACAGGAAAGAGAGTTTATCATGAAAACATTTTTTGAAGAAGCAGAAGAGCAGAACAAGGAAAAAGTGGCACAGGATCCATGGCGTCTACATTATCATATTATGCCTTTAACCGGCTGGTTAAACGACCCGAATGGTTTATGCCAGATTAATGGAGTGTATCATATATTCTATCAATACTCTCCGGAAAACCCAAAAGGCGGAAAGAAATGCTGGGGACACATCACGACCAAAGACTGGGTTTCTTATAAAAGAGAGCCGATTGCCCTGTATCCGGACAGCCCGTTAGATAAAGATGGAGCGTATTCGGGCAGTGCGTTTACGTATAAGGATGGAAAGACGTATTTCTTCTATACAGGAAATATTAAACATCCGGGAAACTTTGATTATATCAATGAAGGACGCGGACATTTTGTGAATGTGTTTACCAGTGAAGATGGGTACACATTTGAACCGAAATACAACGTTCTGATGAATGAAGATTATCCAAATAACTTAAGCTGTCACGTACGTGATCCAAAGATTTTCTTTGAAGGTCATCATTATTATATGGTATTAGGTGCCCGTACCCGCGATGGGGAAGGATGCGTGATTATTTATCGTTCCCGCAATGTAACAAACTGGCGATATTATAAGCGTTTAAAGACAGATAAGAAGTTTGGATACATGTGGGAATGTCCGGACTTATTTGAATTGGACGGACAGAAAGTGTTGATTACCTGCCCGCAGGGAATGCCGCAGCGCAAATATACCTATCAAAATGTTCATCAAAACGGATATTTTATCCTCAAAGGGAAAATGTCTGACAATCAATCTTTATTGGCATTTGAAGAATTAGATTTCGGTTTTGATTTCTATGCCCCGCAGACATTTGAGGATGATAAGAAGCGCCGCATAATGATTTCCTGGATGAGTGTGCCGGATGCAGAGTACACCAATCCTACTGTAGAAAGAGGATGGCAGCACTGCCTTTCTATTCCAAGGGAATTAAAGCTGGTTAAAAAGAAGCTGATCCAGTATCCAATTGAAGAGACAAAGAATCTAAGAATGGATAAGAAGTCTTTTGAATTGAAATCTCATGAGGAAAAAGATTTAGAGACACAGGTATTTGAAGCCCAGATCACACCGGAAGAAAACGAATTTGAATTGTGGTTAAGAAAAGATGTTCACATCAAGTATTCCCGCAAGGTATTCTCTTTAGAGTTGGGAGAAAGCGGTTATGGACGAACCATCCGCAACTGTAAGATTCCGGAAATCCATAAGATGGCGATTTTCAGTGATACCTCCAGTTTAGAAATATTCTTAAATGAGGGAGAAAAGGTTCTGAGCACGCGTTTATTTGATGATGCATCAGATACCATGATCAAAGCAGACAGTTCAATGTATGTTGATTTCTTCCCGTTAAAAGCATTCCATGTAGAAGATTAGAAGATATGTCAAATATCTTCTTTTTTTATTGCATTATAAAAGAATAGTGATATAGTATAGATAACAGTTGAACAATCATTCAATTGTTCAATCGAGGAGGACATTATGAAAAAGACATTTAAGATTGAAGTAGATTGCGCTAATTGCGCTGCAAAGGTTGAAGATGCAGTAAATAAGATCGACGGCGTTGAAAAGGCTGTTGTTAACTTTATGACACAGAAGATGACAATTGAAGCTCCGGAAGATATGATGGCTGAAATTGTTAAGAAAGCAGAAAAAGCCGGCAAAAAGGTAGACGACGACTTTGAAATTTTAGGTTAATTTTATGACTAAGAAACAGAAAAAGATGTTGAAGCGCATCGGAATATCGGCAGTACTGTTTATTGCCGCCGTCATTGCGGATCACTACTCAAAGTATGTTTCTATCCCGCTTTTTGTCGCAGCTTATATTCTTGTCGGATCGGATGTTTTAAGAAAGTCATGGAAAAATATCTGCAACGGTCAGGTATTTGATGAGAATTTTTTGATGGCGATTGCCTCTTTAGGTGCTTTTGCGTTAGGAGAGTATTCGGAATCCGTAGCCGTTATGTTGTTTTATCAGGTAGGGGAATGGTTCCAATCGTATGCAGTGAACCGCTCTCGTCAATCCATTGCGGATTTGATGGATATCCGTCCTGATTATGCCAACATTGAAAGAGATGGTGGTTTGGTTCAGGTAGATCCGGAAGAAGTTTCCATAGGGGATGAAATTGTCATTCAGCCGGGAGAAAGAATTCCGCTGGATGGAATTGTATCCTTTGGGCAGTCATCCATTGATACTTCAGCATTAACCGGTGAATCGGTACCGCGACATGTTTCTGTTGATGATGAAGTCATCAGCGGCTGTATTAACCAGACCGGATTGTTGAAGGTAAAAGTTCAAAAAGAATTCACAGAATCAACTGTAACGAAGATTTTAGAGCTGGTGGAAAATGCCGGTGATAAAAAGAGCCGTTCCGAGAATTTCATAACGAAATTTGCCCGTTACTATACACCGATTGTCGTATACAGTGCCTTAGCTCTTGCGATTATTCCGTCTTTAATCACGGGACAGTGGACAACATGGATCTATCGAGCATTAACATTCTTGGTTATATCCTGTCCGTGTGCGCTTGTCATCAGTGTACCGCTAAGCTTTTTTGGCGGTATCGGCGGAGCCTCTTCTAAGGGAATCCTGGTAAAAGGATCCAACTATCTGGAAGATTTATCCCAGGTGAAGACCATTGTCTTTGATAAGACCGGCACCTTAACAAAAGGTGTATTTGAGGTAACTGCAGTACATCCGGAAGCAGGATATACAGAAGCGCAGCTATTAAACTGGGCAGCCCAGGCAGAATCCTATTCTACACATCCGATCGCAAAATCCATTCGTGAAGCTGCAAACTTTGATGAATTGTCAAAGACAAGTGATGTTGAAGAAATTGCCGGACATGGTGTTAAAGCTACAGTCGGTGATAAAACGATATCTGTTGGAAACGCAAAGCTTATGAAACAGCTAGGCATTGAAGATGTTCCTGCATCCAGTGGCTTTGCCACAAGGGTTTATTGTGCAGTGGATGGAAACTATGCCGGATATATTGATATCTCTGATCGCATTAAGGAAAATTCTATTAAAGCGATTTCTGAACTCAAAGAAAATGGCATTGAAAAGACAGTGATGTTGACAGGGGATTCCCAAAACGCGGCAGATGATGTTGCGGGTAAACTGCATATTGATGAGGTATTTGCCCAGCTGTTACCTGCGGATAAAGTAGAGCAGGTTGAAAGATTACTGGAACAGTGTCGCCATAATAACACAAAGCTTGCCTTTGTCGGCGATGGAATCAATGACGCACCGGTTCTTACAAGAGCGGATATTGGAATCGCAATGGGTGGTTTAGGCAGTGATGCCGCGATTGAAGCTGCTGATATTGTATTGATGGATGATGATCCGTTATCGATTGTGACAGCGATTCGTATCAGTCGGAAAACGTTAAAGATTGTTCGCCAGAATATCGTGTTTGCGATTGGTGTCAAGGTTCTTGTATTGATGTTAGGGGCACTGGGTGTTGCCAACATGTGGGCAGCCGTATTTGCGGATGTCGGTGTAGCCATTATCGCAATCTTAAATGCGATGCGATGCATGCATATAAAATAATTAAGCTCCCATATTTCAGGGAGCTTTTCTCTTTGATCATGTTTTAAGGTATAAGATAATTTTAGGTATAGGATAAATAAGGAAGGAAAGATGGAAATCGTTATTTCCATGCTGAACTTGATCAAAGATGATGGTTTTTATATTCCAGAACCGGCCCGTGGCAAGACCGGTTACTAGACTAGGGAATTAAGCTTTTTCTACGATGTTTTTAATTGCTTCAATGTCTTCCGGTTCTCCGGCATTTTCAACTTTGTAAAGAACTTCAACACCGTATTCATCAGCGATTTTATCGCCGGCTCCGCAATAAGCATCACCATATCCGGTATCACCGGATACTACAACACCCTTCATATTTGCAGAGTTTCCAACTAAGAAATCTTCAACTTCGGCAGGAACATCTCCATAACCGTCAGTATATGTAAATAAAATATAATCGCCATCTGCTGTTTCAGAACCGTCTACGATCTGAATGGCTTCTACATCTAACTGTCCAACGATGGACTCTACATTTCCCGTACGGGAAGCATAAGCTACTTTCATAAATTTACCTCCAAGTTAGCTATAACTAACTCCATGCCTATAAGATACACTATTAAGAGTTAGTTGTCTATAACTATTTTCATTTTTTATGAAAATCATGTATATTGATTACGGAGGATATGGGATATGAAAGATATAATTACATTGGTTGCGACCGATTTAGACGGTACATTTTTAACCAAAGATAAGAAAGTCACAAAAGAGAATTTAGAAGCAATTTCCCGGCTTCATGAAAAGGGAATTTTATTCGGAATCGCATCCGGAAGACCGATTGAAACAGTACGTACCATGACAAGAGACTGGGGTATTTATCCATATGTCAGCTTTATCATGGGAATGAACGGTGGTGTACTATACGACTTTACCCAGAGAATTAAAGAAGATTATCATATGATGGATGGGGAAGCCGCATTAGATATCATGCATCATTTTAAAGATTTAGATGTACAATTCCAGGTGTTGATCGGTGAGACTCGTTTTGTGAGCCGTTCTACATGGGACACTTTGCAGAGCGCCAGAATGTTAGGGGAATATGAAGTTATCGTGGACATGGAAAAGTTCCTTCTGGATCGTTCAGTAAATAAACTGGTGATTTGGTGTAATCCGGAATATATGCCAAAGGTAATCGAACGTTCACAATCTTTACATCGTGAAGATTGCGTTGGCTTTAATACGGCAGCAGAATTCTTTGAATATGTCGATCCTGCCATCAACAAAGGCTATGGATTGAATAAAGTATGCAAGCATTTCGGTGTATTACCGGAACATTGTATGGTATTTGGTGATGAGGCCAATGATATCGCCATGTTGAAACTGGCCGGTCACAGTGTAGCCATGAAAAATGCGATTCCGCAGGCTAAGGAAGTCGCAAAATATATTTCCGATTACACAAACGAAGAAAGCGGCGTAGGCCGTTTCATCAAAGAACATATATTAGACGACTAAATAGAGCCTATATCAAAGAGATAACCCCTTTGGATACTTCCAAAGGGGTTTACAATTTTTGATTTAGGTATAAAAAAACGGATCCAGGATCCGAATACTACATAATGGAGCAGGTGATGAGAATCGAACTCACGTAGTCAGCTTGGAAGGCTGAAGTTCTACCATTGAACTACACCTGCAT
>JAGAWH010000079.1 GCA_017941505.1 Faecalicoccus sp.
AATGATTGCGGCATTATGTTCGACAGCTTTAAGAGGTGTGGATGTAAAACTCATTGTTCCGGGAATGTATGATAAACAGGTGGTTGGTGAATTAGGGGAAACTTATTATGAAAGATTGATTAAATCCGGCGTAGAAATATATGCGTACACTCCTGGATTTATTCACGCAAAGATGTTTATTTCCGATGACATCAAAGCTGTCGTAGGAACCATCAATCTGGATTATCGCAGTCTTTATCATCATTTTGAATGTGGTACTTATATGTATGATACTGAGTGTATCAAGGATATTAAGGCAGACTTTGAAGATACCATCGCAAAATGCCACAAAGTATCTTTGGAAGAAGCGAAGAAAACGAAAGCCGCAGGTCATGTAGCCCGCTTATTAGCCCCAATGATGTAGAAAGATGAAAACGTCAGATATCTCTGTAAAAGAGGAATCTGACGTTTTTTTTATGATCCGGGTCAAAATGAGAGAATACATTTTCTTTATAATAGTACGAGATTATTTTATAATTAAGCCAATTGAAATATCTAAAAGGAGGAGTTTTGATTATGGATAATAATCATTCGGATGAAGGCATCCGCCTATTGAAAAGCCAAATGAATCTGGGAAAGGTTCTGTTTAGCTGGACCGGTGTTATTGTGATACTTCTGGTGATTATGGTGCTTGCCTTTTTACAGATTATAGGAAACTTTGCCCATTGGTTAACAGGTATTGCGGCCGGTGTATTTATTTTTGAATTGATAGTGGTTATTTACCTTGTTAACTCCAATATGGACTCTTCTGCCAAGATTACATGGTTGCTTGTGATTGTGGCATTACCGATATTAGGTGCCTGTCTTTATATTTATTCTCTGCAAAGTTTTGGATCTCGAGCACTTCGCAAAGCCACCGAAGAAAGAAGCAAATTAACAAGAGAATCCTTAGGAACACGCCAAGAAGATTTGAATGCTTTGAAAGCTCAGGACTCACAGGCTGGCGGTACAGCTACTTATATCGATAATACAGGGATGTATCCGGTATTCACCAATAATAAAGTCACATATTTCCCGTTGGGAGAATTGAAGTGGCAGGCTTTATTGGAAGATATGAAAAATGCCAAAGAGTTTATCTTTATGGAATACTTCATTATCCAGGAAGGCCTGATGTGGGGCAAAATGCTGGAAATCATGAAACAGAAGGCAGCCGAAGGAGTGGAAATTCGTGTTCTATATGATGGAACCAATGAATTCAGTACACTGCCGCATAGCTATCCGAAAAAATTAGAAGAAATCGGTATTCAGGCTAAAATGTTTTCTCCGTTGATTCCGATTGTATCAACCTATTTCAATTATCGAGATCATCGTAAGATTCTTGTGATTGATGGAAAGGTAGCCTACAACGGTGGAGTTAACTTAGCGGATGAATATATCAATGCCATCCAGAAATGCGGACATTGGAAAGATACGGCGCTTCGCATTGAAGGACCGGCTGTAGATTCCTTTACGATGATGTTTTTGGAGATGTGGCATTTATTAAAAGGAGTACCGGATGCAGGGAAGTATATCGGAAAAGCCGAAAGCTTTGATACGAAGGGATATGTGATTCCGTTTGGAGATAATCCATTTGATAAATATAAAGTGGGCGAAACCGTATATATGGATATTCTTTACCAGGCAAAAAATTATGTTCATATCACATCCCCATATCTGATTTTAGATGATGAAATGATTGCAGCACTATGTTCTACGGCTTTACGTGGGGTTGAGGTTAAATTGATCGTTCCGGGAATCTGCGATGGAAAAACAGTCGGTGAATTAGGAAAAACCTACTATGGACGTTTAGTAGAAGCCGGTGTAGAAGTTTATGAATATACACCTGGATTTATTCACGCAAAGATGTTTATTTCCGATGACATTAAAGCGGTAGTAGGTACAATCAACCTGGATTATCGCAGTCTTTATCATCATTTTGAATGCGGTACCTATATGTATGATACCGATTGTATTCAAGATATTGAGGCTGACTTCCAAGATACACTTTCAAAATGTCATAGAATTACTCCGGAAGAGGCAAAGAAAACTAAAATCTTAGGACGGGTCGCCCGCTTATTTGCGCCGATGATGTAAAACGTTACAAATTTGTGACACTTTTGTTGATTGACTTAAGAGTTGTTAAGAATTATATTCAAGGTACAAACGAAATGGGGGTGGAAATATGAAATTTCTAAAAATTACAGCTGCTGCTTTGGCATGTTTTATTGCGCTGGCAGGATGTACCAAATCTGAATTTGGAATGGTTTTAGAAAACAACGTTATTACAGTTACTGCGGACAATTCCGGTGACGATGATACTGCATCGGCAGGAACATTTGTCGTAGAAGAAAACCTGGAACTGGTTATGGAATCCAAACTTCAGGATGGTGACAAGATTAAGGTTTCCTTTATTGATGTTTCCGATGTGACCGAAGATGAGGAAGATTTTGATGAATTGGTAAACAAAAAAGCAGATTGGGAAACGTATTTAGAAGGAACGCAGACTGTTTACGGTGGTATTTTGCCGGGCGATTATTTTGTCAGAGTAGAAGTCGAAGGTAAAGCCACAGGAACCGCAACAATCTCTGTTCGTGACATTCAGGATCCGGATACATGGGATAAACAGGCTTCTAAAGAGGACGCATTAGCTGCGATCGGTATGGAATCTTTTGAAATTCCGGAAGGAACAGAAATTCGTTTAGGAGCTGTTACAGCCGGTGAATACAGAACCCACGAAGGTGCCATAAAAGTTAACGTTGCCTATCCGGCAGTCGATATGTTTGTTTATAAGGCAGCCGAAGATGTAAATGGTGGAGACCCTACTTTTGAAGGCAATGAATATGCCAATGAATGGACACAGGATATTGACGGTATTACCGTAACCTGTTACGGAAATCGTGAAGGAGAAGCCACAAAGACGGTTTGGACAAGAGATGGATATAGCTATGCCATTAGAGTACACGGTCTTGGAGGCGATTTGGACTTCGGTTTAACTGCTGATGATTTAGCTGCAGTCGTTCCGGGTATTCAATAGTAAATCAGGCATTCGGTCTTAGGACTGAATGCTTTTTTAATGCTAAATCATGATATAATGGATGCAGTTGAGGTGAGAATTATGGCTGATTTAAAAGTAATGAAGCGCTGTCCTAATTGTGGGACATTGAACGATGATGATTCTTTATTCTGCATGAACTGCCGGTGTGATTTATCATCTGTAGCTGCAGTACCGATTGATGAAGAACCTACAGATTCTTTCTTTACAGAAGAAATTGAAAATCACGATAATAAACAAAATCTGGAACGGCCGAATACGGAGATGTATGAAGGAATTATTCCGCCGATTCGGGAAAGCGAATCCGCTACCGAATCTATGGCTCATACCACTTCCAGTATTCCGGTAATACCTCCGATTAATAATCCGGAACCGAAAAAGGATTATAAGAAATATTATATCTATGGTGGTATTGCCGCACTGCTTCTTGTGGCAGGTATCGGTTTGATGTTCTTTATGAATCGCGGTGAATCCCAAATTTCTGCTTACGATGCCCATATTACCCAGGGTCAGAAATATGTTGCCGAAAAGAAATATGAAGCTGCGATTGATGAATTCGAGCAGGCAAAGAAAATCGATCCGAAAAAAGAAGAAGCCTACGAAAATTTATATTATACCTATGAAAAACAGGGAGATATTAAACAGCAGCAGTTTATCTATAACGAATATAATATCGAGACCGGCAAAACCCAGAAGGATATGCAGGAAGCTCAAAAGGAAATCTATATTATCATTATAGAAACTGACCCGGTTGATCCGGAACCGACAAAACCGGAAGAGCCGGTAACACCGCCAAGCTATGATGAGGATGCTCCTGTTTTGGAACAATGGGAGAATGTAACCGATTGGAATGCCTTTGAATCATCAAAAGAATATACTTATGAAATCCGCTGGAGTGCAGTAAATGAAGCGGAAGGGTATGAATTCAACTATGCCATCGAAAAGGATACTACTACCGAATTAACAGAGGATATTAAGGATACAAAATTCAGCATTAAGTTTAAGGATTATGAAGGATTCTTAGCTAAGGTGAGGGCTTTTAAGACAGTTGACGGTCAGAAGGTTTATACCCCTTGGAGTGTGATTCAGGCAATGGATAAAGATGCCGTACAGAAAGAATGTGACCAGCTGAATCCGTTTATTGAACAGAAGCCGGAAGAAGAAAAGAAGGAAGAAGAGAAAAAAGAAGAAAAGAAGGAAGAAGAGAAAAAAGAGGATGAATTCGGAAGTGTGGATGATCTGAATGATATCGATGCGCTTTTCGATGCTTTCTTGAAAAATGAGATTCCAGCTTATAATAAGCAGGGCGGTGAAATTTGGTTCAAGAATCTGCAGAATGCCCAGGAACATGAAAGATATGCCCAAGGAAAACGCGTTGACTTAGATAACGATGGTGAGCAGGAATTGATTTTAACCGGAGGATCAGCTACCTACGGCGGTATGTATCTGGACGCCAAAGACGGAAAGATTGTATGTTTTGAACAGGGAGAGGGTACTACCGGTATTCTCGGTTATGGTTATTATGACGGCAAGGCTGTCATCTGTCACAGCGATACCTCTCATGCCGGAAGAAATGTGTATACCTTTACCGTCTATAATGGGGCTGATACAATCGAAGATACCTTTGATCTGAAAGCCGAATATTATAATATGAGCCCTGACCGCTATGACAACAAGGATGCCAAATTGACCTTTAAAGGCCAGACGATTACTCTGCAGGAATACGAAAACTTACTTAGAGAAATATTTGCCGACTCCGATCCGGATTATCCGTTCCTTTTAAGCGATGCAGCGCCTTCTGAAAATGAAAAAACTGAACCGGTTGAGGTAGAGCAGCCAAAGACAGAAACCGAAAAAGAAGAAACCCAGACTGCTCCTGTAGAGAGTACTAACGACCAAAAAGAATCGGAGGTTCCGGTAGAACAATATCCGAAGGATATCACCATGGATGACCTTCTTGAAGAAGTTTACGAGAAATATGTCTTCTCCAATGGCTTGGGATGGAGAACCGAGGTACAGATTTATGCGGACGGAACGATAAAAGGACATTATTTTTACGAAACGTTTGAAAGCGGAGAGGGTTATGATGTCACCCGTACTGAGTCTTACTTTACTGCAAAACTAAAAAATATCAAGAAGACAAAGGATGGTGTATTTACCGCAGAATTTACGGAATACCAAAGTGAGAATCCGACAAGTTCAGATCAGATTATCGAGGAAGGTTCTACGAAGATTAAAGTGGTTTACATGGAAAAGACTTATGGCTTTGACAACTGCAAGACTTTAACTTTCTATGGACCGGATACACCGATTACTGAATTTACAGACAAGCAGCGTGAGTATCTGCCAGATCAAAATATGACAGGCGATTATGGCTGGCTGTTGAATAATGAAGATAACTACTTAATGTGGGGAACAACAGAGTAAAACGGGCACATGCCCGTTTTATTGTATAGGAGGAACAATGGCAAGAGCATCGACTAAAGAAAAAAAGACAATTTATCAAACCCGGCGGGAAGAATTAGGATTAAGCCGTGAAAAAGCCAGCGAGCTGCTGGAGTTTATGACACCGGAAAGAATCGAGCGGATTGAAAGCGGTAAATTTACAGCTCATCCCGATGAAGTCGTGTTGATGGCAAAAAAGTACAAAGCACCGCAATTATGTAATTATTATTGTGCTAAAGAATGTGAAATCGGTCGACAATATGTTCCGGAGATCAAGGTAAAAGAGCTTCCTCAAATTGTATTGGAGATGCTGGCATCATTAAATTCTGTAAAGAAACGGCAGGAGCGCCTGATTGAGATAACCGTTGACGGTCAAATCGAAGCTGAAGAGATCGAGGATTTGATTACCATTCAGGAAGAATTGGAAAAGATTTCGATTACCGTGGAAACACTGCAGCTATGGGTTGAAAATAAACTGGCTTCCGGAGATATTGATATGGAAGCCTACACAGCCGCAAAGAGTAAGAGAATGGGCAAATAGAAGCCTATTCTCTTATTTTTTGTGGAAATTCGACTTTGTATTTTGCACTTATTGTTATGGGAAGAAAACGTATTCAAAGATATTATGTAACCGTAATAAGAAAGGTCCCCTTTCTTAAGGGAAAAGGAGGGAAGAAGAATGAATGAATTAAGAATCCCGAATTGGGTATGGATCGTAGTTGGCCTGATTTATTGGATCTCACCGGATCTTCTGCCTGGCCCTATCGATGATATTCTTGTGATGGTTTACGCATTATATCGCTACCATAACGAAATGAATGTTTACGAACAAGATTAATGATATACCGGCATGAAATCTCCGGCATGCCTTGCTTGACATAGATAGTCCTCCTCAAAAATGTGTTCTCTTTCTAAATTACCGGAGTGAAATATAAGCCGATGGCGGTTCATCGGCTTTTCTTTATGTCCGGGAAACAGTTAGACATTCGGCAAATAATCAAAAACTTGCCGAAAGTCTAATATTATTAATCATAAAAAACGGAAGAGTGAAATATACTCTTCCGAATTGTTTATGATTAGTCGAGTTCTTGTTGGAATAATATCCTACGTTTCTAATTCTAAAAATCTGTCATTTTCCATATCTAAAGTATTTAAATTTCTTAGTCCTTCAACTAAATATGCATATTCTAATAAGCGCTGCTTACGGACATATGCCAAACTTTTATACCTTTTCTTTTCTAAAAGGACATTTCTGTATTTCTGGGGATTTTTGATTTCGGTAAAAGGAATACCAGACAACAGACAGGACGAAAGATACAGAATTTTACACGCTTTCCAAACTGCATCCTCAAAATTATAGCCAGATAATAAAATGTGATTTTTCAAGGATTTAATACCCCTTAGATAAGAAAAGAATTCATCTTTATCTACAGATCCTTTAGCAATTATGCAAAGACATGTATGTATTGTATCCTTTAAAACGTCGCTTTTATCCCAATTCTGTCCTCGAAATATAATTTCATGTTCAACAGAGGTTTCGTAGGTGATTTTCACCAAAGCATAATCTTCTATATAGTCAAAAAGCAAACCTATATCAAATAATTGTTTAGCGATTTCTAATTCTTTTCCATTATGAATAGGAACACCTGTTGTATGCGGTGCAAAGGCAGTGAGTTTCTCTCCTAAAAGGCAATCTGAAGTAGGAATTTGTACTTTTGCGTTGTCACCATACGTAAGGAGTAAATCGTTTTTTATTTCTTTTTCTATGGTCTGTGCATAGGGAATATGAGAATAAACAACATCCAAAAGAATATAAAATAATTTAGATTGAACTGGAGAATAATACAAGAACTTAAAATGACGTTTTATTAAATTTCCTCTTCTTTTTCGAATATCCTCTGTTTTTGAAACAAAGGGAAAAATAGCAGATGCCATTTCGATATAATGGTCTATATCTGTTCCGGGTTCAACTAGAATGTCAATGTCTGTAGAAAGCCTGGCAGGAGTATCTAATAGCAGCATTAGACTTGTGCCACCCTTGAAACAAAAAGGCATCCCAACTGTTCGCAAAGCTTCTAACAATCCAAAGGCATATAATGATCTTTCAATCAGTCCGGGGATCACATTTGTATTTTTTTTGAAGTGCTTTAATATATTCCATTGTATAAACAGTTTTATCAATCATTTGTTAACACCTCCAAGTTAATAATTGTTTCTTCCTGAATAAAATTTAGAACTTTTTTATCAATGCCCCTCCGTTTAGCGTAACGAAACATTTTTGCGATATTTACATTATATTTTTCAAAAGAATCTTCAAAAATAGTTCTATATTCTTGATGATAGATAATGGATTGAGTTAATCCTCTCCCAAAAAGGTCTACCAGCAATTTTTCTAATGGAGATTGTTTATATGGACCATATGAACAAGGTACTTCAGACATTAATTTTTGAACAATAATCATATCCGCGCGGAAATATTTATAGTACTCGTCAATTTTTGGTTTAAATAGAACATGCGGATAATTCTCAAACAAAAAATTAAATACGCTTTCATCCAACATATTTTCGACATCAACGAATATAACGTTATTAGCTATCAAATGGTTCACAAATTCATTCATTTGGGTGAGCTCCCAAATTTGAAAGTCTACTAACGGGAACTCTTTCTGGATTAAAGAAGATACATTGGTGGCCGTAATAGAAAGTGGATGATAATAATTGTGCTTATTTGCGACGATATAATGCCCTTTGTAAGAACGGGTTATACTTCCTGAGGCACATAACTGATTTAAAGTATGATAAATTGTTGAGCTAGCAATATTAGGCGATTTTATGCGCATCACCTCAGCAAATTCTTTCGTCGTAAACGAAGGATGAGTGTCCATGTATTCTTTTAAGAAATTGTTTTCCATATGATCACCTCTCATTAACTTAATCGGTATTCCGGTATATAATTACTACTGGCATTTTTTGAAAGTTTCCTTGCATTCTTTCTACTTTCTAATACGATGGTTTATTAGAAAAGACAAAAATATTTGGATCTTTCGGTATATAGTACATATAATCATTAGACTTTCGGCAAGTTTTTAATTATTTGCCAATACTCTAATATCAGGGATAAAAAAAGACGATTGGGAAGTTTCCCAATCGCCTGTATATGCTTAGTCTAAATCTTTACCGTTGGATGCGATCACTTTCTTATACCAGAAGAAGGAGTCTTTTCTGCTTCTGGAGAAATCACCTGTATCATCATCGTGTCTGTCGACATAGATAAATCCATAACGTTTTCTCATTTCACCGGTTCCGGCTGATACAAGATCGATACAGCCCCAAGGTGTATAACCCATTAAATCAACATCATCTTCTTCAACAGCTTTGATCATCTCTTTAATGTGTTCTCTTAAATATTCAATGCGGTAAGGGTCATGGATGGATCCATCCGGTTCAACAGTATCTCTTGCGCCCATGCCGTTTTCAACAATAAACAAAGGAACCTGATAGCGGTCATACAACATATCCAATGAAACACGGAGTCCTACCGGATCAATCTGCCAGCCCCAGTCTGTCATCTTAAGATAAGGGTTCTTACCACCCATGATGACATTTCCTTCAACCTGCTCAATTGGTCTTGCACTTTCGATGGAAGAGAAGTAATAACTGAATCCAAGATAATCCACTTTACCTTTCAACATGATTTCTTCATCGCCCGGTTCCATTACCGGTTTAGCACCCTGACGTTTCCATACAGATGTGCAGGTGTTGGAATAATAACCGCGTACGTGAGCATCGCCATAATAGAACAGATTCAACATTTTTTCGCGGTTTGCGACCTGGTCATCCGGATCACATGTTGCCGGATAACTCATCATTACCAGTAACATACATCCGATTTTATTTTCAGGATCAATTTCATGTCCGGCAATAACGGCTTTCGCGCTGGCTACAAACATATGATGGGAAGCCTGAACAATTGTTTTACCTCTGTCTTCGCCCTCTTCAAAGACGATACCTGCTTGATGATATGGATGTCTGCCCGGAGTCATTGTGGCGTTAATTTCGTTAAAGGTCATCCAATATTTTACTTTGCCTTTATATCTTTCAAAACATGTGCGTGCATATCTTTCAAAGAAGACAACCAGCTTTCTGTTTCTCCATGAGCCATATTCTTTAACTAATGCCAGCGGTGTCTCATAGTGTGAGAGAGTTACAACCGGTTCGATTCCGTATTTTAATAATTCATCAAAAACCTGATCATAAAATTTTAAACCTTCTTCATTTGGCGTTTCTTCATCGCCCCGCGGGAAGATTCTTGTCCATCCGATGGACATACGGAAACATTTAAATCCCATTTCGGCAAAGAGCGCAATATCTTCTTTCCAGTGATGATAGAAATCGGTAGCTTCATGGCTTGGATAGAATACGCCCGGTATTATTTCCGGGTCAATCTGACGCTTTACTCCATGACGTGCTCCTCTTTCAATGTCCGCAATACTCAGGCCTTTTCCACCTTCCAGATATCCACCTTCATATTGGTTAGCTGCCGTAGCACCACCCCATAGAAAATCTTTTCTTAATTCCATAGTGTTATCCTTTCCAGACTTTTTGTCTTTTACTTGCCTAAATTATAACAGCATTAAATAGATGATACATAAAAAAGGGTTCCTAAATTAGAAACCCATGATTATTTTTCAGTCCATTTTTGAATGATTTGTTTCAATCCATCAAAATCTTTTAAGGTGCTTGTATCGTTGGCATAAGGAATCATTGTCACATCAACATCGGTATCAAGATGATCGATAAAGCCTCTTTGATGACCAATCTTTTTATTACATAAAATATAGTCCGGACGAATTGTCTTTAACAGCAGATTGGTGCGATAAATTGCGTTTTCAGTCTGTTCTGTTACCACAACGGTCTTATCAAACAGGGAAGTGATTTTTGAAGTTCTTTCGTTCATTACATCGGTGTCGACAAGAATGAAATCATATTCCTTGGACTTGATGGCTCCTTCTAAAATCGTTTTATAGGCTTCGATGGACATCGATGCCGATATCGGAAGATAGGTAAACCCATTTGTCTGTAAATACGGTTTAATCACTTCATAAAGGCTGGCTCCCTTCGAAGAGCTGTCTTTATCGGTTAGATCTGAAGCATGAAGATATCCGGTATGAGAAGGTATGAATTCAGTATTCAGATATAATACGCTTTTATCCGCTGCCAATATTTCAGAGCATAGAAGTGCAAGAGTAGTCTTTCCGGATCCTCCTAAACCGGAGATAAAGCCAATGGTCTTTGGATTTCGGATAATCAGACTTTGAATGATTCTATCCGCAATACTTTTGGCATTGCTGCCTTCATGGGTGATAATAATCTCCCCGGCATTGACCGGTTCATTATAAACTGTATCCCGTATCACAATAATATCCGCTGCGGTATTCAGATAGGATAAATCAGTCATCGTGATAAATTGAACGTTATATCCAAAGGCTTTCATTAAGCGAATTTCCAGCGCTTCCAGAAAATCTGTATTCGGATCCACTAAAACAATAATTGGTTTTTCCATAACGTACCTCACTTAATCTCAACCTGAAAGGAAACATCCGCCAGTTTCAGAACATCTCCGTCATTGATGGCACATGCCAGCATTGGTGTTAATTTATTATCATTGATATACGTTCCGTTTCTTGACTGCATGTCTTCTACAAAGAATAAATTCGCATTTCTGGTAAAACGGCAATGCACATTACTGATACCTGCAGATACAGATAATGGATAATCTGCTCTTGATTTGGATCGTCCTAACACAAAACGGTCCTTATCGATGATGATATCATCACATTCATTTTTGATAGGATGAAGGATCAATGTCTGCCTCTGCAAAGAAAGATAATTCGAATGTAATTCAAGACCGTCCAGTTCAATATCTAGATCCATCTTTTCTATGATCTCCGGGAAAGAGGATTGGGAGCGTAACATCGCAAGAAACTGTACCAGTACAGGATCTTCTTTATTTTGCACATAGTTGGCTAGATTCATAAAGACATAGCGAAGTCTTCGGTTGATATCATGACGGGTTCTGTTTTCATCCTTTTCTTTAGGGATGTAAATAAGATATGGCTGTATCGTTTCCGGATCGATATAAAAGGAATCCTCATCTAAGTCTAAATTTCGCGTAGAAAAGGCAGTTTTATCTCTTAAATCTAAAAACGCTTTAATGATATTGATGCAGATCTGGGTAAAAACAGTTCCTGAAATAAACGATACACAATCTGAAAAATTCAAATAGGATTCCGTAAGATAAATCATCTTGTGCTGCCCATTATGAATCGTATCAAATCCTTTTAAAAGCCGGTTTAAAGAAGGAATTGTATAGAATTTTTCGTATTCTTCTTCAGCAAAAGGAACGTCCGAAGAAAAGGTATACGAGATATGATCTGTCTTAATTTGTTTGATAATACCTGAGCTCATAATTTCGCCTCCTACACAATTATAGCACGAGATTTTTAGAAAAATGATATGATAAATATACGAAAGAGGGATGAGAATATGACCACGATGGCCGAGGTTCGTGAAACCTATGAAATCCATGAAAAATTAGGAGAAGGCGGAGGCGGAATCATCTTTAAAGGATATCATAAACGTCTTCGTACTCCGGTCGTTTTTAAACAGATAAAAAATCCGAATGTATCGATCAATCACCATGAAGTTGACATTTTGAAAAATTTAACAAATTCCTATCTGCCAAAGGTATATGACTTTTTAGAAATTACCGAAAACGGGCGAACAGAATATTATACTGTCATGGATTTTATTGAAGGATCTTCCTTATCGGATTTACTTAAACAGGGGAAGTCTTTCAGTGAAGACCAGATTATCTTATGGGGTATACAGCTTGCCAATGCCTTGAGCTATCTTCATAAACAGAGGCCTCCTATTATCCATTGTGATGTAAAGCCGGGCAATATCATTGTAAGGCCGGATGGGGATGTATGTTTGATTGACTTCAATATCGCGTATAACTTGAACTCCAATGCGGTCATGGGGTATTCAAAAGGCTATGCTTCCCCGGAACAAATTCAGGCTATAGAGGCAAGAAAAAGCGGAATGGGAAGAGCATTTCAGACTTTGGATGCCAGAACCGATATTTATGGCTTAGGGGCTACTTTATATCATTTGATCACTTTACAGAAGCCCGATGAAAACCCGGATTTATCACTCCTTGAAAGTAAGGCGTCGATGGAATTGGCGTTGATTATCGAAAAGTGTTTGAAGAAGAAAAAGGAAGAGCGCTTTGATAGTGCCGGAGAGGTTCAGAAAGCTTTATATAATATTGCCTCCGGTGAAAACGTATACCGTAAAATGGTAAAACATCATAACAAAGTGCGAAACATCATATTGGCCAGCTTAGCGTTTTCTGTCTGCCTATTGTGCGTATCTTTATTTATGATCTTCAAAGAAGGAAACAATGAATACAACACCTTTGTAGAACAGGAAAGAGCCGCCAGAACAGCCGGGGATTATACTTCTCTGGATGAGTACTACCGTAAGGCGATTGCGCAGGATGAGTCCAAAATTGATGCCTACTATGAAAAAGCACTTGGCTTTTATGAGCAGGGAGCGTATGAAGAGTGTGCTAATTTTATCAATCAGTCGGTTTTATCCAATAGTAAGGTCTCCCAGAAAGGGGAAACATTTAACGATACCTTATATCTTTTGGCAAAAAGTTATTACCGCTTGAATGATTATCCAGCTTCAGTACAGGTTTACAATGATCTGATGCAAAGAGATAATTTGACGCCTGCTTATTATCGGGATTATGCGATTGCCCTTTCCTATGACAATGATATTTCCAGGGCCCGGGAAGTAGCTTCACAGGCAAAAGAGGCAGGACTGGCGGATGATCAGCTTCAGTTAGTTAATGGAATTATTGCTTATAAATCCGGTAATAAATCCGAAGCTAAGAGCTATTTAAATGATGTTGTGGCATCTTCTTCAGATGATGAAGTTAAAACCGATGCCTATATTATGCTGGCGGATTGGGCGATGGAGGATAATGATCTATCTTCGGCAAGAAATACCTTGTTGAAGGCAAGAAAAGATATTCTCAACAGCAATCTTCGTATGATTTTAGAGAAATTGGCACAGGTTGATATCGATTTAGCCAATTCACAAAATCAGAATTCCTATCGTAAAGAAGCCATTTCTATCTTTGAAGAGATTATTAATAAAGGCTGGGGAACGTATCAAACCTATAACAATCTGGTGGTACTGCACCAAAAAATGGGAGATACAACTGCGGCGATCCGCGTTTTAAATACGATGGAAAAAGAATATGGTAAGGACTATAACACCTATAAGCGTCATGCGATTTTAGAGTATGATATCCAGGCTAAGAAAACAGCTTCCACACGCGATTATTCTTACTTTGAAACATATTACAGGCAGGCTGTAAAAGCCTATGATACCAGCTTAAATGATGCAGAAATGGATGTTTTGGATGAAATGTATCGCAATGTCAGAGAGGGAGGATGGCTATGAGCATGGGATGGATCCTGCTGATTATCAGTATTATCTTAATTATCGTAAATCTTGCTGCTTTAATCATTACCTCCAATAAATTTAGAAAAGAAGAAGCAAAGACACTGGCTGACTTTAAAAACGGAAGGTTTTATTAAATGAAACGGAAAGGAAGAACGGTAATCACAACGGATGGGGAAGTCGATGATCAAAATTCTTTGATCAGGGCCCTCCTATATAGTAACGACATGGATATTGCCGGTATCGTGATGACCAGCTCCATGTATCATTATGCCGGTAATGAAACCGTTCCTCCATATCGATGGACAGGGACCAAGTGGGTTTATGATCTTTTGGATGCCTATGAAAAGGATTATGATAACCTGGTTTGTCACGATTCAAATTATCCGGCACCGGAATATTTAAGATCTGTCACAAAGATTGGTAATATTTCCAATCAGGGAGAAATGGAAGAAATAACCGAAGGATCAATATTTTTGGAACAGTTATTTCTGGATGAGGATCCACGGACTTTATATGTTCAAACATGGGGTGGCACCAATACAACCGCAAGAGCTTTAAAATCCATCGAAGAAAAATGGAAAGATACAGATAAATGGGATGTCATTCAATCTAAGATCAATGAGAAGGTTGTCATCTATATTATCTTGGACCAGGATGCTTCTTATCAGGATTATATTGCCGTGCACTGGCCGGATATTAAAGTCATCAATGATACTTCCAATTTCTGGCATTTTGCGTACGCATGGCAATTTCACAGTGATGAAATGAACCGGACTTTAAAAGGAGACTGGTGTTATAAAAATCTTGTAGATAACGATTCTGCATTAATGTCGCATTATGCCTTAATGGGCGATGGGAAAATGGTTGAAGGTGAATTATATGAGGAACAAAGAGGAACAGAAGATTATCTAAAAGCCAATCCAAACTACAGTAGATATGATTTTATTTCCGAAGGCGATTCACCATCTTTTTTCTATCTGATTGATGTAGGTTTAAGAAGCTTAGAAGACCCGTCTTTTGGCGGATGGGGCGGCCGTTTTGGTAAGATAAGTAACAGACTGTATAAAAATACGGTATTGGACTATGATCTGTATTCTAAACAGTTTGAGGCACAATACAGCTTATCCCGATGGTTTGATGCGATTCAAAATGATTTTGCCTGCAGAGTCAAGTGGACCTTAACAAAAGAAGATAAAAAAGAATATCATGCTCCTGTTTTGAAAGTCAGAGAAGGATTAAATCTTCAGGCTGATATTGGTGATGTCATTGATCTACATGTAGATGTCTTGAATAAAGAAAAAGAAGACTGTTGTTTCAAATGGTGGAGATATTTTGAAGCAGATACTTATGGGAATATTGACTTAGATACCGAAGTGATAAAAGCAGGAGATTTGCAGTTAAATATTGTAGGAAAACCGAATCAAGAAGTATTGGATCCTATCAAGATTGATGGGGCAGATACACCGCATATGTCATTTACTATTCCAATGGATGTACAAAAAGGTGATACCATCCATATGATTATTGAGGTAAGCACAAAAGATGAAATTCCTTTGACTCGGTATCAAAGAGTAATTATTGAAATTAATTAAGCATACATAAATAAAAATAAAAAGTTTATGACATAAATATTGTCACAAAAGAGGATATTCTAACAGTGTAAACAACCTCTTTACCCTCTTTCTTACCCCCACATAAGTGGGGATTTTTTTATAGTGGCAAACATTAAGAAGATGTGAACTTTTTTTTCATGAAGTCGTCTTAAAATCACAGGGGGTACTTAACATGATTGAAAATAATATATCCTTCAGTGATTTGTTAACAATCGAATTAAATTTAGAGAAACCTTTTTTTCAAAAATTATGTACACATGATGAAATGTTTCATTTTAAAATGCCGTATTTCACAGAAAAGGAATTAAATACAGGAAGATGCGACCGTATTCAATCCGTGGACCAGCTGGTTCAATTTATTCGGGAAGTGAAAACGGTAGATGAACAGGAAGGCCTGCTTCATGAATTGTTGAAGCGGGTAATAGGTTTTTCGGATTTGTCTCATTTGCAGAATCTAATCATTACCATACAAAATACACAGAAGGGGGAAAATGTGAATACACAGACTTTGAATTATAATTTTGTGACACATGAATTCACCTTGACAACATAAAGCGTAAAGGTCGTTTCAATAATTGTGAAATGGCCTTTTTTTCTGAACTTATTTGAATAAAACATCGTCTAAAGAACAGATATCATTATACATCTGTTATTTAAAAGTGAATAAAAGGGAGGTTTAAGCATGAATCATAATGCATCCGCACAATCCTTAATCACCCGCATTGAAATGTTTATTCAGCAAGAAAATTGGGATAGTGCAAGAACGTATGTAGATCAGGTGCTGGATGAAGAGCCGGAAAACGGGTATGTATATTTCCTGAAGATGCTGGTAGAACGAAAGGCAAAATCCGACAAAGAGTTGGTTGATATCGGCCGGTCTGTTACAGCAGATGAAAATTATCCGTATATCCAATTGTTTGGCTCTGCGGATTTGGTGGATCGGGTTGAGAGTATTGAAAACCAAATTCTAACCAATGCAGAAATCGCAAATAAAAACAGAATCTATCTGCAGGCAAAGGATTATGTAAAGGAAAATACCGTTGAATCCGTCACAAAGGCTGTTACATGTTTTCAATTGATACCGGGATGGAAAGATGCAGACAGTCTGATTCCGGGATTGTTGTTGAAAATTAAAGATTTGAAATATGACAGAGCCATGCAGCAGATGAACAGCGGTGATTTTGAGCAGATGGTTAAAGCGATGGATGGATTTAAAGACATCATCAATTGGAAAGATTCCGAGGCTAAAATTTCGGAATGTAAGGAAAGAATTCAAACGAAAAGGGATACTGTCTTAACCAACGCATTAAGTAAGATTGACACAAATAAAGTCACTGAAATCGAAAAGGCAATCGATGAAATTAACGATCTTCAATATATCGTAAATAAACTTCAATTAGGGTATGGGGACTATTCGCCATCCATCCAAAAGTGTGAAGATGCCATTAAAACATTAAGAACAAAGCGGTTAAAAATCGGAAGACGAATCGGAATCGGTGTTGTTGCGTTATGTGTCTTAACAGGCGGTGTTTTGTTCGGGGAATATATGAAAACAAACAGCGAATATAATTCGGCACTTGCCTTAGTAGAAGCTAAACAGTATGGGGAAGCCTATGAGATTTTTGAAAAAAACGGCTTCTTTAAAGATAGCATTGATCAAAAAAGAGAGATTAAGACAAAGGCATTTGTTTCTCAGATTGCGACCCTTCAAACAACCGATATTTCCTTTGGTCAATATAATGGGCATGATTTGAAATGGATTGTTCTAGATGTCTCGGATACAGAAGCGCTCTTAATCAGCAGAAAAGTAATCGATAAAATGCCATATAACGAAAGTGGAGAGGCTGTTTCTTTTGAAGACTCTTCACTATACAAAACATTAAATTGGTCACTGGTTGATGAAATGTTTTCTGAAGAGGAACAGGCGATTATTGTAGATACTGTTCTGGATGAACCAAAAGAAGAATCAGATTCAAAAACAGATGAACAAACAGAACAAGTTAAGGCAAAAATCTTCATTTTAAGCAGGGAAGAATTAGAGAAATATTTTGACGATGGTAATTATCGGGCAACAGACTTCGAAGCTAAAAAATCCAATTATTGGCTTCGTACACCAGGGGTTGTAAATAAAAAGGGTGAAATTGAAACGGAAGATCTGCTGTTGAATCAAGGCAAAGGAATTCGCCCGGTTATCAAAATCAGCTTGACATCTCCTACAGAGTCTCAAGCAGGAAATATGGGGAAACAATCATGAAAGCGATAAATATTATACTTTGTGCCGGATTAATTATAGGAACATTGACAGGATGCACATCCGGACAGCCGGAACCGGTTGAAACAACTAGTGTAGAAGAGGCTCCGGAATACTCTGTGGTCGGAAATTGGAGTGGCAAAGATTCGGATAAAACGGTTTACTACAATTTTACAGAGGATCAAACATATACGAGCGGGCAGCTTAATGACAAGAGTGAAAAGACAAACGAAGTCAGCGGAACCTACTCTTTTTCGGAAGATACTTTAACTTTGACAGAAAAGGATAAAGAATCGCAAAAATGCCAGGTATTGTTTGAAAACGATGATGTCATGACCCTGGTCATAAATGAAGGCAAAAGCGGAAAGGAAAAGATCGAAACCAAAGAAGATAAGGAAGATAAAGAAGAAAAGAAAACCGCGGAAACAAAAAAGATTCGCCTTGTCAAACAGGTTTCCAAACGAAAAGTCACCTTTATTAACGGTACCGATCTTAACATTACAGAAGTTGTTGTAAAGTCCGAAAAAGATAAAGAGTATTCCTCTAATCTTGTCACAAGCCGAGGCGATACAGAGTTATTTAATTATGATTTCGATACCGGCTTAAAATATGAGATTAAAGTGAAATCAAAAGCACGAAAATCCAAGGTTGTATCAAGTGGAAAAAAAGATGAAAAGCAGGAAGAAGATAAGGAAGAAGACAAAGAATATACAATAAAAGACTTTAATGCAGCAGATATAAATGAGGCATCCATAAAATTAAAAAATGATATCTGTTATGTAGAATATGTTTCTTTAACTTCGGGAGAAAAGAAGGATACCTATGTTGAGCCAAAGAAGGAAGAGCCAAAACCGGCAGCTCCTTCCGGCGAAAAGATTGATACCAGTATGGCGGGAACCTACTACCTTCAAAGCAATATGAACGTTAGAACCGGTGCCGGATACAACGCAGGAGTCATTACTGTTTATTCCTCCGGTACTACGGTAAATATCGTAGGAACTATCACAAATTCAGATGGCAGTATCTGGGCAAAACTCACCGATGGTACATATATCTGTTTCAGAGACGGTAACGGCCAATATTTAGGTAAAACACCACCGTCAGGTGGAGGCGCTTCAGCCGGTACTTATGTGACATTGTATGAGATGAATATCCGCACTGGACCTTCCACGTCATCAGCGTCTGTTGGGGTAATACCGGCGGGTACAGTATTTGATGTGTACAGAATAGAGTACGGTAGTGATGGCAGTGTATGGCTAGTTCCTAGCAGGACTGAACCTGGTCTGGATAGTTATATTTGTTATCAGAATTCAGCTGGCACATATTGTGCACCGTACTAAACAGAAAGAAGGGATTTTATGTATTACGATAGTGGAATTGCCATCTTATTGTGGATAGTGGGGACAATTATGGGCGGTTTGGCTTATATAATTGTCCAGGTGATTATCGCCAAGCGGATGGAATATGTAGCCCAGTTAAAAGGATATGATAAGACAGCCAGAGTATTTTGGATGGTCTTCATCTTTAATATTATTGGCATTATTTATGCGATTGCTCTTCCGGATTTGAATAAGAGAAAAATTCTAGAAAGAATTGCTTCATCAGGGCAGAATAATACAACATACTCTTCTTCAAAAGCGGAAAAATACGACGATTTACCGAGAATCTAGGAGAATGACTATGAAAAGATATGAAGTGTTACGTAAATTGCAGCCAATCTATTCGGATGATGCACCTGTCTTTCTTCTGGATGGACAGATATTAAAAGACAAATTCAATGATGGATGTCTGCTGCAGCTCAAATTACAGAATGTTGGAGATAAAATCATCAAATCCATCTCATTGAATGTAAAAGCTTATGATGCGAAAGGAAACTTATTAGATACCGGTGAGTACAATTATCTTGATTTACACAGTAAAAGAGATGATAATTGTGGAAAAAATCAGGCAATTGAGTTAAGAAACAACCAAACCCGCAATGTGGATTTAAAAATTCAAAAAATTATTTTTGATGATGATTCTGTTTTGGATGTTTCAGATGTCAAATGGTATCCGCTTCCGCAAAAAGATGCGATCACAAATGTACTTTCCGAATCCAGATTGCTATTACAGTATCATTTAGATCATGGATACAGAACGAATTATATTGCGAAGGAATTCGGGAATTATTGGTACTGTACATGCGGAGGTATAAACCATAGTTATGAACAGAAATGTCATTTATGCGAAAAAGAGCTGCATAAGCTGAAGCAGTCTTACCCTCTAAGAACAGGATTTGATCAAATATTTAAAGTAGGTGATCTAACAGAACTGAAAGAAAACTTTAGTTCAGCCGGAATGACAACGCTAAAAGAACATGCAGATAAAAGAGAAAGAGATAAACAGAACCGACAGAAAGCGCGTAGAAGAGCACTTCAATGGGCAGGTTCTTTTGCGGCAGTGTGCCTGTGCCTGTTCTTGTTTGTGACGCAGCTTGTTCTTCCTTATAAACAATATCGTGAAACGCTCGCAAAAATTACTGCTGGAAATTATGAGGAAGCCTATACAGAACTTCGGGAGCTTGGATCTTTCTTTGACTCAGAGAAATATCTTTCCAATTTCCATGCACTTCCTGTGCATATTGAAGATAACACCAATGCGATTTCTATGGATATGACATACGATCAACAGGGAAGGTTGATTGAGGAAAATGCAGTCTTTACGGTTGATTATGAACCGATTAATTATAAAACTGTTTATACCTACGAAGGTTATACGTTGAAATCCAGCGTAACCGAAACGGATAAAAAGATATTTAACGCAACATATTCGAATGATGGAAAAACAGTAACCTGTGAATCTTATCTAAAAGAGAAAATCCATGAGGATGGAACTGTGGATGATGCGGATAAGGAAATGTACACCTATACTTTAGAATTTGATTCACATTATAATGTTGTATCGATGAAATTAGAAGGTGACTATGAGCAAGAAATTTCATACAACTATGAATATGATGAAAATGACCGATTGGATGTTATTCGTTCGGAAGATGAATCGGATGCTTATCAATATTATTATAAAGATGGAATGATCGATTCCATCTATGAGAAATCGGACAGCTATACAATCAACTTTGAAAACAAGTTGTTCTATTCAACAAAACTGGAACCATATGTAGGATGGTGGTATCGAAATCCTTGGATCTTATTTGTTGAATATAGAGTTTAATTCTATTTAATCAGGTCTCTTTAAAAGGAGACCTTTTGTATTAAAATTGACAAGATCTTAACGGAAAATGCCTTTTATTAAACAATTAAGTAATGTATACTGATTCCATTCAAAAAAAGGGGGGATAGGGTGAAGTATCCATATGTTAATAATACGATCCGTGTTGAATCTGAAAATGACAATGAAGTTCATATATATAATTATATAACGGACTGTCATTTAACATTAAATAAAGAGGATTATGAGTTTCTTATGAAACTGGATGGGAATACCGATCCGTATTCGTTATCGGATGATAAAGAATATGTGGATGATATTATGGCATTTCTGAATTCAGAGAGACTTGTTCGAACCGGCCGTTTTATGGCTTCAGGCCTTTCCGTCTATTGTGCGCTATGGACGCCTAAAAAGAATGGATGGCTTGAAAGGCATGCGCCTTTATTGAATAAATGCATCCTTATTCTTGCTCCTATTTGTTTGTTTCTTGGACTTTGGCACTATGAAAATACCTATATCGATACCGGAAATGTCTTCCTTTTAGGTTTTTTCTTCGGGATAATCTGTGGTGTTATACTCCATGAATTAGGACATGCGATCGCAGCCCTTGCCTATGGAGTAACCGTATACGAAATGGGAATCGGAATCCATTCTTTGATGCCCGGGGCATATACCTTTTTATTCAGGAATAAGGTTTTATCTATATTACAGCGTGTACAGGTAAATCTGGCAGGATTAGAAATGAATGCGCTCTTAGCCGGTATATTCTTAATTTTATCCAGGATGCCTTATTTACATTCCTTCTTTTTAACAGGGGCAATCGCAAACGGATATATGACGGCACTTAACTTGACAGGTAATGTCATCGTTGATGGTTTTGAGGCGATGACCGATCTTCTGGGAATTACAGTTAAAGGGAAACCGTCTTTGAAATTGAGACCCAAAGTTCATATGAAAGGAATTCAAAAATGGGCATTTTATATTTGTATGGTTTCGATATTTGTGACGCATTTGATCAGTGTTCTATTGTTTGTAGATGTGATTGTGAGGGCATTTTTTCTATGAGTTATTTTCAAAAATTAGGTTTCCATTTATTATTGATGATAGCTGGAATTATTCTTTCTTTATGGAATAACTGGATCGGTAAATTGATAACGATTGTATATCTGTTTTTTGTCATCTATATTTCTCCGTTCACAAAAAGAAGAGAAAATATATGGATGTTTTTAATGGTTTTATGTATCTTTATTCCATTTAATCAACCAATCATTCATTTTGTAATGGATTTTTTCAGTGATTGGAAGATATTTGGCTATTTTATAATTGCCGCTATATGGACGGTGGAACAGATTTTGTTTGGTGTTGTGACGCGGATCATTTGGCCCAAACAAAAAACAATCATAATCCAGTTTTAAAAGGGGGTTAAGAGTATGCGGTATTATATTTCCGATAATCATTTTTTTCATGAACGGATTGATATCATGGATGGCAGAGGCTTTGATAATCTGCATGAAATGCATGAATATATGATTCATCAATGGAATCAAAAAGTAACCAATAATGATGAAGTATTTGTTCTGGGAGACCTTTCCTTTGGAAAGGGAATCCAAACTTGGAATGTCTTAAACCGTTTAAATGGCAAGGTTTATCTGATAGAGGGCAATCATGATAATTATTATTTAGATGATCCGGATTTTGTTGATAATTTTGAAGATGTGATCAGCTATGGGGAATATGAAGATGGTAATCGCAAGGTTATCGTATGCCATTATCCGATTCCTTTTTATAATAAGCAGTTTTCAAGGCTAAATGACAAGAGTCCCATGACATATATGTTGTATGGACACTTACACAATACGTATGATGAATATCTTCTCCATCAATCTATACGGTTATGCGAAAGCCAGCCAAGACTGAATGCCAGAGGCCATGAGGAAACGACTCCGTTTAATATGATCAATACTTTCTGCGTATTCTCTGATTATGTTCCGCTCACTTTATATGAATGGATACTGGTGGATAACAGGCGGCGGAAAATGATTGATGACAGAGAAAAGGAAGTTGGGGGACGGCTCAATTATCAACAATGGGAAGAATTGGGAATGGAGATTATAGAACGAGCAAAGAATCGCTGGAAATAATATTTTTTCAGCTTTTTTAATGGATTTTTTAACTTTACAACTAACCCATGCGGGAAAGCCACGATTTCAACCGTAGGATGATAGCGCATAGTGATGGATATCATTATTTGCTTAAGTGTGGTAAAATATAGATACGAAAGAAGTGATCTTATGCATACAGTCAGACTATTGCTGAAAGCAGATAAACATGATAAACAGATCATGGAGAAGCGCTTTCGTGCAGCACACCATATCCATAATGTGGTTGTAAAGCATGCACGAAAGTGTCTCAGAAAGCTGTCATACGATAAAGAATACCAGGCTCTCAAAACAGAATATTCTATCCTGCTTAAGAAGGATAAACTATCCAGAGACCAGATTCTCTATAAGAAACAGCTTTCCAAGAAAATGAAAAAGATCCTGATATCATACGGCTTATCCGAATATTCCTTCCATTCCTATATCAAAGTCTCAGCTAAACAATTCCGCAGATGCCTCTCATCCCAGCAGGTACAGAAAGAAGCCACACGCGTATGGCGCGGCGTAGATAGTATTCTTTTCGGAAACGGAAAAGAACTCCATTTCAAAAAAATTTCAAATTTCTATACGATCAGCGGTAAATCCAATAAGAACGGTGTTAAATTCCATAAAGATACATACTCCATAGAATGGCTCGGCCTAAAAATCCAGTGCAGACTTCCCAGAAACAGCGGCTATATCCTCGAATCATTACAATCTGATATCTCATACTGCGAGATAGAAAGAAAGATGTTTCCCAATGGATGGCACTATTATGTGATCATATATCTCAAGGGGGATGCTCCACACAAGCTTAAATCAGCCGGAAATAAGGATACGGTTACAGGACTGGATATAGGAACCTCTACTGTGGCAGCTGTATCCGATCATACAGCCGTATTAAGAGAACTAGCTCCAAAGTGTAACGGTTATAATAAAAAGATCGTTAAGCTTTTAAAGAGCATGGATATCTCCAGACGTAGCTCCAATCCCGGTAAATACAGGCCGGATGGAACCATAGATGCATCAAATAAAGATAGGTGGGTCTATTCCAAGACATATCTAAGAAACCTAAATAAGCTGAGATCCTTATACAGGCAGAAAAAAGCCTATATCAAGCAGTCCCATGAGGAAATGATCAACAAGCTTCTTGAAGAATCGGTTCATTTCATCGTTGAGGATATGTCTTTCAAGGGACTTCAGCGTAAAGCAAAGAATACAGGGCGTAGTAATAAGGTAACAGATATAAAGCAGAAGGATGGATCAGTTAAGCAGGTGCATAAGTATAAGCGCAGGAAGCGCTTTGGCAGGTCGCTGAACAACAGGGCACCTGCAAGCTTCATCATGATACTTACCCGAAAGGCAGGGCTATATGGCGGCGGTGTATATAAGGTAAATACGAAAGAGTATAGAGCCAGCCAATATAATCATGTGACAGATGAATATGTAAAAACGGAATTATCAGAAAGAATGAAAATGATTGGAGTACATATGGTGCAAAGAGACCTGTACAGCGCATTCCTTCTAAAGAACAGCAATAATGAATTGAATAAACCGGACAGAGACAAATGCATACTCGGATTTGACAGATTTATAGAGCTTCAGGATAATCTTATCAATACTATGAAAATAGAAAATATTTCAATGAAACAGTGCTTTGGATTCTAAACAATAAAGAGCAAGGTTCAGACATAAACCTTTCATCTGGACAGTAGATACGTTAGGAATCGAGATCCTATAGATGTTAAATCTTGAAAAACTTAACTATACCCCTCCTACACGACTGGGGTGATGTTAAGTAAATCTAAAGAATCCCACGACTTAAGTCGCGGGAGTATGTCAACCAAGTCGGCGTAGAAAATACCCAAGTTAAACTATCAAACAAGGAAACAGTTAATAAGATTTTATCATATTGTTCTGTCCCGCGAAGTATACTTGAAATTGCCGGATATCTTGGATACAAGGAAAAGAAATCGGTAAGGAAATACATACATTCACTACTGGAGGAAGGAAGACTTGCGATGACGATACCGGACAAGCCGCATAGCCGCCTTCAAAAATACATTCCGATTCAATAGAAAACCGGAGAGGGGACAAATCCTTCTCCGGTAGTTATATTA
>JAGAWH010000080.1 GCA_017941505.1 Faecalicoccus sp.
GTACTTATCAATAACCTGCAAAGTAGGCTGCTTCCTGCCATTCTCAATCTCTGATATATAGCTTTGCGATAATTACAGTTCCTGAGACAGTTGTACCATTGTATAATCATTGAAGACCCGCAGATATCTTAATGTTTCGCCTATCATATGTCTGGCAACCTTTCTATAAAAAAGAAAAAGTAGATTAGCTGGCATTAAAACCAATCCTGGAGAATCATCTCTATAATCGTCTTTACAAAGAAAATAACAATTTTACCAAGACATTTGAAAATCGTTTTCTTGTTTCTATGAATTGACGATTGGATTCGTCTAATGCCCGATTTAAGAAAAACTACAATTCGAATAATAGATGATCTCATCATCGTTACCTCCTTTCTCACCCGAATTGTTTTTGATGGGCGCCATCCGAGAAAGGATTAATCTAGAGGTCATTCTTAAATCATTGGCTAATCTACAACTTGAGCGCAGTACCATCCGCTGCGCGATAACCGGTACACAGCTTCTTTATCGTGTTGGGTACGGTACTGATCATATACCGCACAAACAAGCACGTGCCGGATTATAGTTTTAGGGCTTTACCCTACCAAGCATTCGCTTACACAATTTGATGGCTTCCTCTTTATTTGTAGCAAAATATATATATCATTCATCAGCTGAATAGTTAAGATAAATTATCGCAAAAAGCGATATTATATCTTGACTCCAATATTCTGGTGTCACTAAAAAAGCGTCTGACCATCTTTAGCCAAACACTTTTCCTGATAAAGCACCTAAGCTTCAACTAGCTGTTACTCGACTACAATTATCTCAGGAATTGCTATTTTTTAACTGTATTTCCGCCCTGCTCTGCAAATTCAAATGGTGCCGATGGATCCAAACACCATAGCTGCCTCATATCCAGATTGTGCCGCTCAAGAGCATTCCTGCAGGCGTCCGTCTTCATTTTACGGAAGTCGGATTTGAACTCGCTATTGCTGGGACTACGGGTCAATTCTTTCGCTTTATTTACATCAGTTGCCCGGACTATTTCATCTTCGAAATTCATGACTTCTGCAAGACAAACCAGTTTTACCTGTGACGTATATTTCTTAACATACTTTATATTCTTCTGTAAAACATCTGTCTTCGGGACATCTGTATCAAACACAAATATGACGTTTGTTCCCGGCTGGATTTTATTGACCACCATTCTCGGCAGGATATCCTGTATCACATTATGAACCTTGACTTTACCCGGAATCAGTCTCCGCGGTTCAAGTTTCAGTGCGTTGATCAATTGCTCTTCGCATTCCCCTTCAACGAAATACATGCATCTCTTATAATTCATCCGGCCACCCCATATCTAATTCATCAAGCCTTGACAGATCCGGTAATGTTCCAAACATGTCATTATCCATCGCAATCCTAACGGAATCCGTATTTTTCTTTAGTATCTCGGATGCGGAGATCGCTGATACTTTGTATTCTCCATCCGTTTCTTCCTTCTTTAAGAAAGTGTAGGAATGCTTCGGCAGATTGAGATCCAGCATGTCCATATTGTGCGTGGTGAAAATCAATTGCTCGTTGCTTCGGATCCGCTCCATCATCAGACCAAATATCGACTTTTCAATTTCGCTGTGGATATACGAAAAATGTTCATCGCAGTAATAAAACATTCCGTCCTTCGACATCATGGACGCAAGAAATACGGAAACATCGATTCCCTCTGCGGTCCCGCTGGACA
>JAGAWH010000081.1 GCA_017941505.1 Faecalicoccus sp.
CATTCTGGTAGAACATTTTAAAAAAGGGGCGGAAGAAGCCGGGCATTTCGTTGAAGTCATCGATGTCTGCCATGCAGATATTCATCCCTGTATCGGTTGTGTGAGATGCGGTTATGAAGGTCCTTGCGTGCAGAAGGATGATGTAGAGACAATCCGAAGAAAACTGCTTGTGTCCGATATGGTCGTTTTTGCGACTCCGCTGTATTACTACGGGATGAGTGCACAACTGAAAATGGTAATAGATCGGTTCTGCGCTTACAACAGCAGCCTGAACAGCCGGCATCTGAAATCGGCTTTACTTACAGTTGCGTGGAATGCGGATGACTGGACTTTCGATGCGTTGGAAGCGCATTATCAAACGCTGGTACGCTATATCCACTTCGAAGACTGTGGCATGGTGCTGGGACTGGGTTGCGGAACGCCCGGTATGACAAAACAAAGCAGATATCCGCAGGATGCATATCGGCTGGGAAGGAATTTATAGAAGATGAAACGAGTTGTGATATTGTCGGCCAGTCCGCGAAAAAACGGGAATTCGGATATCCTTTGTCAACAGTTTATAAAAGGAGCAGAGGAGGCAGGACATACCTGTGAATGCATTAGGTTCTATGAAAAGAAGATCTCATTCTGCCGGGCATGTTATGCCTGCTTTCAAACCGGAAAATGTGTGTTGCAGGATGATATGAAAGACATTCTTGAAACGGTGCAACAATCAGACGTTCTTGTGATCGCGACACCGACTTATTTTCTGACTATGAACGGAATGTTAAAAACAACCATTGACCGGTTTCTGCCGAAATGGCAGGAACTCGGGGGCCATGAAGTGTATTTGATCATCACCGGGCATGACAATCGATCCGGACTGAAATTGGTGAGCGAGGAACTGACCGGCATTTTTGAAAATCTAGGAAATGAAATCAAAGGAATCATCTGGGGTGAGAATGTCTGGCAAAAAGGAGAAGTGAAAGCCACAAAAGCGATGAATGAAGCGTATCGATCCGGCTTTTGCCTATAGACGGATGCCTGTAACTAGCGATTTGACCTTGGAAACGGTTCCCCGTATTGTCGAAGGAATACTTCCCGGTGTCATCATGATTCTGGTCAGCCGGGTAAATCGTTTATTGAAGAAGTATGCGCCACCACTTTGCACTTTTCTAACAGGTGGACGATGATCCGGTCTATGAAATTGAGGACTCTTTAAGAAACCCAATCGGTTTACAGGGGATTTTCGGGCAGAAAATTTGTAAAATATTTGAGAAGAATTATTCGATGCATGGTATCCTCCTTTTCTATCGTTTAGATGAAAGGACAATGTGTCTTTTTTGTATAGATGATATATACTAAAGCATATAACTGATACATTCCGTTTAGGAGGAGTTTATTATGAGATGGATCCCTCGTAAAGTAGAAGAAGAGTACAAAAAAATATTTGATGAAGTGTTAAAGATTCTTCCGGATGATGAAAATCAAAACTGTGATTTTTCGAAAGTTTTTAATGAGTATCTTGAGAAGTACGGAAGTACAGAAGCAAAAGCTTTCAACACCTATATGAATAGGGTCGGTGACGAAGGTGAAATTTGCGATATTGACGGAAGTTGTATTCTAGATAAAAACGGACATTGGATTCAGGATTGGGAGTGTCACAAGGATGGGTACTTACGTGACAGTGAAGGGAATAATATTTATTACAAAGATGGTTCCCGTGTCCCTAATATCATAATGCCTGATGTGATCCGAACTTTGTATATAGAAGAATTAGAAGAAATAGGGATTATCCTTGATGATGAAGAGTTGAAGTCTTTTCGATGAACGGAGGTCAACAACATATAAGAATCAATTGTTGATGCCGTATGGGATAATATAAGAAATGAACGTGTAAAAAAAACGGACTATTTAAGTGGATTGTTTTAATTAGAGTAAATTGATTCGATTATAAACATAAAGCTTTCGTTTTTATGCCTAGGCAATGCTTACAATGTATCAAAATGAAACCCGGAACAAGGAGTCGAAAAAAGAAGATCCCGGAAGATGTTTTCCGGGGTCTTTTTTTATTTGTTTTCTTTGTTGATGGCGTCTTTGGC
>JAGAWH010000082.1 GCA_017941505.1 Faecalicoccus sp.
CCTTCAAGAAAGATCCGGTGACGACAGCGAAGTGGACACACCTGAACCCATCCCGAACTCAGAAGTTAAGCACTTCAGCGGCGACAATAGTTGGGCCTGCCCCTGCGAAGATAGCACGTTGCCGGGTCCTTTTTTTTATGCCTTTTTTTTTACTTCCTTTTTTAATCTGGTTTATTGTGCTAAAATACACTTCGTAAGTGAGGGAATATGTATGAAAATCGGATTTGACAATAATAAATATCTTAGACTGCAATCTGAAAACATTATGCAGCGCATCTCACATTTCGGGGACAAATTATATTTAGAGTTTGGTGGGAAATTATTTGATGATTTCCATGCCAGTCGTGTTTTACCCGGCTTTGCACCGGATTCTAAAATGCAGATGTTGATGCAGATCAAAGATTCCGCTGAAATTGTGATTGCGATTTCAGCTTCAGATATTGAACAGAATAAAATTCGCGCTGATCTTGGTATATCGTATCAGGATGACGTTATTCGCCTTATTAATGAATTCCGTAATGTTGGATTGCTGGTAAGCAGCGTTGTGATTACACAATTTGATGGTCAGAAAGCTGTTGCAGCTTTTAAAACGCGTTTAAAGCGCCGCAAGATAGCCGTGTATTATCACTATCTGATAGAAGGATATCCAACCAATCCTAAAAAGATTATTTCGGAATCAGGTTTTGGACGCAATGATTATGTAAAAACGACCAAACCGTTAGTTGTGATTACAGCACCGGGACCGGGCAGCGGAAAAATGGCTACCTGTCTTTCACAGCTGTATCATGATAATCTACACGGTATTAAAGCCGGATATGCCAAATATGAGACTTTCCCAATTTGGAATCTGCCTTTAGATCATCCTGTTAACTTAGCTTATGAGGCAGCTACTGCAGATTTAGCCGATGTAAATATGATTGATCCATATCATCTTCAGGCTTACAATACTGTGACTGTGAATTATAATAGAGATGTAGAAATATTCCCGGTTTTAAAAAATATATTTGAAGAAATATATGGAAGTTCTCCATATCAGTCTCCGACGGATATGGGTGTGAATATGGCAGGAAAATGCATTATCGATGATGATGTATGCAGAGAAGCTGCAATGCAGGAAATTATACGCCGTTATTTCTTTTCGAAAACTCGTTATTTAAATGAGAAATGTACTTATGATGAAGTACAGAAACAGGAACTTGTCATGAGACAGGCCGGAATTACGGAAGAAACACGTCGCTGTGTTGTTGCGGCAAGAGCCAAAGAAGAAGCTACCGGTACCGTTGCCGGGGCATTGGAGCTGGAAGATGGCACTTTAATTGATGGTAAAACTTCACGTTTTATGGGTGCATGCTCATCTGTGCTGATGAATGCGGTTAAGCATCTGGCCAATATTGATCCGGAAATTAATTTGATCAAGCCGGAAGCATTCGGGCCGATACAGAAATTAAAAACAGATTACCTTGGCAGTAAGAATCCGCGCCTGCATAGTAATGAAATACTCATTGCGCTTTCTTTAAGCGCTCAGACCAATGAAAATGCGGCACTAGCCTTGGAACAATTGAAAAACTTATCAGGGCTGCAGGCTCATATCACATCATCTGTTTCTGACGTAGATAAGAACACTTATAAATCTCTGGGAATTCAGATGACATACGATGCAGAAAAAAGATAGAGGAGGCATTATGGGAAAAGCAATTCCAAGCTCCGGGGCCGGAGCAGTACGTATCATTTTAAAAAATAAAGAAGATTTTCATTTTGAATTGCGAAATAAAGTAGAAGATGAAGATCGTATTGGTTATGTGTACGATGTTTTCTACGAAAATGCAGCAGGAACTTTAAATATGTCTGTAATTGATGGTGAAGTTAAAATCGCATCATTAAATTTAGGCTTGGGTAAAGTTATCACATTAGAAAACGATGCGAATTTGAAAAAACTCTGTAAATTCGTATTAGACAGCGGTAAGTAGAATGATTGTACGTCTACACGTTGTTGTGGATGATGAATCCTCAAACGTTATTGATGATGTAAAGTCATCACTAGGATCGTTAGCTCCTGCATTTTCATTATCTCCAAGCCGCCCGCAGCCATCTCTTGCCAATTGCGCAGAATTCTATGGGACTGCAGATATGGAAATGAATGACATATTGGAGATTCTTCAAAAACTGAATAATGATTGGGATGGGGATGAATATGATTGTTCTGCCTATGGCTTTAATACAAAGATGTTTCATCCACATGTCTACTATTTACAATTTCAAATACAATGAAGGGACCTACTTGGCCCCTTCTTTTCTTATGTCTTTGATTGTATCACCGAGAGAATCAATAAGATCTTCCGGCATTAAGCTGGCAGCATCTTTTGCGTGATAGGCGCAATATGAATGAATTGCAGCCGCAACAGCTGCACTTTGAATAGGATTTCGACACTGCCCAAACATACCCGTAACAATACCTGCCAATACATCACCGCTGCCGCCTTTGGCAAGAGCACTGTTAGGATGGTCAAGCACATAGGTTCCATCTTTGGAGAAGATTACAGAGATATCTGATTTTAAGATTACAGTGCACTCCGGATACATCTTTAAAAATTCTTTGGCACAGTTAAAAGGATCATTTTTATATTGATCAGTTGTTTTACCGGTGATGTATGACATCTCGCGCAGATGCGGTGTCAATATAGTAGGAGACTTTCTTTTGAGAAGGGAAGGAATCTTACCTAATGCCCAGCATGCATCTGCATCAATAATAATCGGTTTATCGCTTTGCAGGCAAACCTTTACAAGTTCAACGGCTGCTTCATTTCGGCCGATACCGTTTCCGATTGTGATCACATCGTAGTTTTGAATGACACTCTTTAATATCCGGGAAGCCTCCCCGGCAAAAAAGCCGTTTTCTGAAGGTGCTGTAATGGCCATCGCAAAATCAATCTTTGATGCGATCACAGAATAAATACATTCCGGGATAAACAATGTCAAAGTTCCGATTCCCGATTTATAACAGGCTTTGGCAGCCATTGAAAGAGCACCCTGCATAGAACTAGATCCGCCAATCATCAAAGCCTTGCCAAAAGTTCCTTTATGCGAGTGATTTGAACGTTTTGGAAGCATTTGATGAACCAGTTCTCCGGTAATTAGATAAGAAGGTGAATAATTTTCATGCATAGTATTAGGTATACCGATATCAACAGGAATCAATTTTCCACAATATTTCCGGCCATCTTTGATCAAATGACCCGTTTTTATACAGTCTAATGCCACAGTAATATCCGCATGGACACAAATCGGCATTGCCTCTCCGCTGGTGGCATGAAGACCGCTTGGTAAATCCACCGCAATTTTTAAGGCGTCTGCCTGATTAATGGCATCAATTATTTCTAAAAAGATTCCTTTTATTTCACGGTTTAATCCATTTCCAAACAGGCAATCTACTATGACTCCTGCCTCTTTTATCATTGAAAGGCAGCTTTCGAAAGTTAGAATCGGTATATTTAGCTTTTGAATAATTCCGTGCTGGATTTTCTGATCCGGGGACATTTTTTCAATATCAGGTGCCGCAACAATTGGATTATAGCCAGCCTGCTGCAGCAGTCTTGCGATGGCCATACCATCTGCTCCGTTGTTCCCAAAACCGCATACGATAAAGATTTTATCATCCTGTGCACTATTCTCTAATATGATGTCTGTACAGCGCGCGGCCGCATGTTCCATTAATACAAGGGAAGGTATGCCGATATCGTGGATCGTGTTGTTGTCAATCGCACGGGCATCATCTGCTGTATGAATAAAAATAGGATGCATAGTATTTTCCTCTCATTTTTATATTTTCTAATATATTCTAACATGAATAATTATGACAAAAATCAGAATAATTAACTGTTTTTTTCATCTTGTGCTATAATATTTCCTCAAGAGGATAAATATATGGAGAATAACGAATCGAAAGTTAAAAAGTCAATTATATTAAGTGGTTTAGTCGGTACCGGCGGTATGTTTATCGCTAAACTGATTGGAATTGTATATGCGATTCCTTTTTCAACAATCTTAGGTTCCAGTACCTATATGGGTATATATGGACAGGCATATAATATCTATTCTTATGTGCTCAGCGTATTTACATCGGGTTTTCCGTTTGCGGTTGCCACACTGGTCGCAAGGTATACAGTTTTAGATGACAATAAGACGGTATTATTGGTGAAAAAGATTGCTCTTGCCGGACTCACCATGATGGGCTTTGTCGGAATGATTTTCTTGATGGCGATATCGGGTGTCATTGCACCTATGATGGTAGCCCAGGATGCCGATGTCATGGCAAACGCTATTCGAGTTTTATCTTTAGCGGTCTTCTTAGTTCCTGTTCTTTCATCCTTTAGAGGCTTTTACCAGGGACTTAAGGAAATGGGGCAGTATGCCTTTTCACAGGCTTTTGAACAGTTATTCCGTGTCGGTTTCCTCTTATCTGTATGCTGCATAATGGTTTATGTCTTGAAAATTGAGCGTCAATGGGCTTTGTATGCATCTGTTTTATCTACATCGGTTGCCGCAATAGCCGCAATTCTTCAATTTGTGAATTTTGACCAGAAGGCATGTAAGCCGATTTATAAAAAGGCAGCCCAGCAGAAAACACCCGCTCAAAATCAGAATAAAGTAATACGCCAGTTTGTGATTTTGGCGATTCCGTATATGATCAGTGCTGTATTCAGCTATTCACAGCAGATCTACAATGCGATTTTACTGCCGATAGGATTGAAGATGCATTCTTACACCAGTGCTGAGATTACGACCATTATTTCGGCAACAAACTATGTCGGTGTAAAAATTACCGCTATTCCTTTGATTCTCGGTCCGGGCTTTACAGCGGCTATTATTCCGCATATCACCGAGGCCCTAACAAAAAGAGACCGTCCTTTGATCCGCAAGAACATTCTGGACTGTTTAAATGTAGTACTGTTTATCGGTATTCCGGTGTCTTTCTGTATCTATTTATTTGCCGGACCGATTAACTATGTTTTGTTCTATACAGATAATTTGGAAATTAGTACATTTGTATTATCCTGGCTGGCTCTGGAAGGCTTTTTAGGTACTTTATATCCTGTCACCAGTAACTTATTGATGGCTTTGCAGTTGAAAAAAAGCTGTATTCGCAGACTCATTATCGCAACCATCTTAAAAGGTGTTGTCTTAGTTCCGTTGACTGCGATGCTTGGCTTTGCGGGTTCTGTATTAGCTTCGGTAGTCGGAGATGGATACTTTATTTTAATGACTTTATTTGAACTAAAAGGAAGATACAACATTGACTATACAAAGACTATGATTGTAGTAGCACGAATCATGGTTGCGATTTTTGCGATGTGGTTAGTATCCTCGCTTTTAAATATGTTAGGATTATCTGCTGTATCGGGATCAAGAATCATGGCATTCTTTGCGATGGCACTGAATGGTATTGTCAGCGTAGCCGTATTCCTGGGTGTTTCCATACTCTTGCGTATACCGCAGAATGTTTTCCATGTTGAATTGGATGGGTTAGTAAATAAAGTGTTGAGAAGAGGTGCTTAAATGTCGTATGACGGTGTAGTAGTAGGAGCCGGCCATGCAGGTATTGAAGCCGCTTTGGCAGCCTGCCGCATGGATAAAAAAACGGCCCTTGTTACATTAAATATCGATATGGCCGGATCAATGCCATGCAATCCGGCAATCGGTGGTCCTGCCAAAGGAATCGTTGTACGAGAAATTGATGCACTTGGCGGAATGATGCCTATCGCGGCTGACCGCACAGCTCTGCAGTTTAAAATGTTGAATACGACAAAAGGTCCCGGTGTCTGGTCCATGCGGGTTCAAAGTGATAAAGAAGAATATAAAAAGTTTATGAAAAATGTTCTTCTGAATACTGAAGGATTGGATGTCGTTGAGGGTGCATGTCATTCTATCCTTGCAGAAGATGGTAAGATCATTGGTGTCAAATTAGAAGATGATCAGATTCTATATTCAAAAACAGTCATTCTCACAACCGGTACCTATATGACAAGTAATGTTCTTAGAGGACACACTTCCGAAATATCCGGACCGGAAGGACAGCGGACTGTGAATACCTTATCCGAAAGCTTGAGAAATAACGGAATTCGAACTTTCCGTTTAAAAACCGGAACACCTCCGAGAATCTTAAAAGATACCATAGATTTTTCTAAATCAACGGTTCAGCCGGGAACAAATTCTTTTTTACGCTTTTCTGAGACAACAAAAAAAGAGGATGTACTTCCTTTTGATGAACAGGAAGTATGCCATTTAATATATACAACACCAAAGACTCATGAAATTATTCATGAGCATATCTTAGATTCTGCGATGTATTCAGGCCTGGTAAAAGGGGTAGGCCCCCGCTATTGTCCAAGTATTGAAGATAAACTCGTACGCTTTGCGGATAAAGAAAGACATCAGCTCTTTTTAGAACCGGAATCGAGATTTTTGGATACAATCTATGTTCAGGGCTTTTCAACATCGATGCCAATTGATGTCCAGGACCAGATGGTGCACTCCCTTCCGGGATTGGAAAACTGTACGATTGTAAAGTATGCATATGCCATCGAATACGATGCCGTGGATCCTTTGCAGATGAAGCAGTCTCTGGAAAATAAAATTGTTTCCGGTCTTTTCACCGCCGGTCAGATCAACGGTACCAGCGGTTATGAGGAAGCTGCCGGTCAGGGCTTGATTGCAGGTATCAATGCCGCTTTAAAATGCGATCATAAGCCGCCGTTTATTTTGCGAAGAGATGAGGCATATATCGGAGTTATGATTGATGATCTCTGTACCAAGGGAACCAAAGAACCCTATCGTCTTCTAACATCCAGAGCGGAATATCGTTTATTATTGAGACACGACAATGCCGAAGAGCGCTTGTTAGAAAAAGGGTATCAGGTTGGTGTTGTAGATCAGTCCAGATACGATGCTTTTAAGGCAAGAATGGAAAACATTGAGACGGTTCGTGAAGAACTTGAAAATGTGCGCATCAAACCGGGCCAGGAAATCGATGAGTATTTAATATCGCTTGGCTTTGAAAAGTTAACACATGGCTGTTCAGCTGTAGAACTGTTAAAAAGACCAAAGGTAACAATAAAGGGATTGGAGCCTTGGATTGGACACTCTGTTGATGAAGATATTGCGAAATCCATCGAGATTTCTATAAAATATGCAGGATATATCGAAAAGGCAAAGCGGGATGCATATCATCTGCAGCAGATGGAGCAGATACGCTTACCTGAAGGGTTAGATTACTTACATATGGATAATCTGGCATTGGAGGCAAGACAGAAATTAGATGCAATCCACCCTGAAACTTTGGGCCAGGCTTCACGTATTTCCGGCATCAATCCCAGCGATATCGCCATCTTGTCTTTGTATGTAAAAAAATAGAAATTATCTTTGCAGAAAAAGTGATTGTGCTATAATGATTAAGGGGATATTTTAAAATGAGAAATAAGGGGAAAAAACAGACGAATAAAAAAACGCTTCGTATGCTTGTGAGCGCTGTTCTGGTAATCGGTTCAGGTTTGTTGATTTGGTCCGGTGTGCAAGATCTTAAGACCACCATTGACCTTAAAAACAGCATTGCCGAAAATACAGTTGTTTCTCAAGAATTAGCGGATGAATTATCTGAATTGAAACAGACTAAAAAGAATTTAACGAATCCGGACTATATGAAATATTATGCCCGTGGTGAATATATGGTCACCAAAGAAGGAGAACAGGTATTTAAATTTCCAAGTTCCGATTCACAATCTGAAACGAAATAGAGCATGGCTTTAAGCTGTGCTTTTTTTAGTATAAGGAGAAAGGGAAATATGAAGAAGATATTAATTACAGGCGGGACTGTTTTTGTCAGCAAATATACAGCCGATTATATGGTGAAAAGAGGATATGATGTTTATGTTTTAAACAGGGGAAATCATGAACAGATAGAAGGAGTTACTCTTTTGCAGGGAGACAGACATAATGCAGCTTCTCTTTTAAAAGACCATCATTTTGATGTCGTTCTGGATATTACGGCCTATAGCGAAAAAGATATTCGTGATTTTGCAAGGGCGCTGGGCAGCTATGATCAATATATTATGGTAAGCTCAAGTGCTGTATATCCGGAAACAGGAAAACAGCCTTTCGTCGAGGAAGAGATTCTCGGACCTAATAAATTTTGGAAAGACTATGGAACCGATAAGATTGCGGCTGAGCGTGCTCTGCTTGAAATGGTACCGGATGCTTATATCGTCCGTCCGCCTTATTTATACGGACCGATGAACAATGTCTATCGGGAAGCCTTTGTGTTTGAATGTGCTCTGGCAAACCGCCCATTTTATCTGCCTAAGGATGGCAGCATGAAATTACAGTTTTTTATGGTTGATGATCTGTGCCGCCTTTTTGAAATCCTGATGGATACAAAACCCAAAGAACATATCCTAAATGTTGGAAATAAAGAAAGTATCCGTATTAAAGACTGGGTAAATTTATGTTATGCCTGTGCAGATAAGAAGCCGTTCTTTATAGAAGTGCATCAGGAAATTGATCAAAGGAAATACTTTCCGTTTTATGAATATGAATATTACCTCGATGTAACGAAACAGAATCAAATTTTGACAGATACTATGAGTATGGAAAAAGGATTAGGCTTGTGTTATGAATGGTATCTTAACCATAAAAATGAGGTAAAAAGGAAGCCACTGCTGGAATTTATTGAGCAAAATCCAGATATTTTTAAGAAAAATTCAAGAACTTTTATTAAATTTAAGTAAAATATTTCAAAAATGTTATTTTTTTTCCTTTCTGTTATGCCTTTGTTATATCTCTCTGATATCATGGTTTCGAAAAAAAAGAGGAGGAAAAAAATTATGTCTAAACTTAAAGTGTTATCTGTTTATGTTGAAGTGGATTTAATGGAAGAGGTCTTAGAGCAATCAAAAGGTTTATTTAAGGTAGAAGAAAACAGCTATACATACCTGAAACCTATCACAAAAGTATCGCAGCATACCAAGATTGAGAATGGTTTCTGCAGTAACGGAGAACTGGTATTTGATCTGCAGCATAATGAAAGATATTTGGAAAAAACGCTTATATCTGGTGATATTTCTTACTTTTTTGACAGAAAGATAGTAAAACGCGGTGATGAAATACTGCATATGCCTCCGGGGGAAACTGAATTGTTAGTGTACCTTATGGAGCGCCCAAAAAGAGTATTATCTAAAGAAGTGATCATCGAAGAGTTTGCTGAAAGAGGCCAGTCATTGTCACCGGAATCCATTACAATGCGTATTCAAAGAATACGTCAATGTCTCAATGATCCCTATACAAAGCCAAAGTATATTGGAACAAAAATCGGCTTAGGCTATTGTTGGATGCAGGATACATCTGTAGTATATAAACTCTTTTAAAACTCGGGCAGCCGGCTAAAGAACAAAAATACTTGTCAAACGTTTTCTGAATCAGTATAATATCAAATACTGCGGAGGAAAGAATATGTCAAATCGTTTTGATTCAAAAGAAGCGTTCGTAGAGCGTTTTAAAGCAGAGCTATCCGCGACTTATGGTCGTGATTTTGAGGATACTTATCGCGATGAAAGATATATCGTTTTAGGTAATATGATTCGAGATTACGCTACAAACAACTGGCGTATCACAAAAAATGCAATCCGAAAATCTGAAAGCAAACAGTTATACTACTTCTCAATGGAATTCCTAATGGGAAGATTATTAACGAATAACTTAATGAACCTTGGCATTTATGACGTTGTAAAAGAAGGATTAAATGAATTAGGCATTGATATCAATGACATGGAAATCACAGAAAGTGATGCCGGCTTAGGAAACGGTGGTTTAGGCCGTCTGGCTGCATGCTTCTTAGATTCCTTAGCTTCATTGAATTTAGCAGGACACGGTAACTGTATTCGTTACCGCTATGGATTATTTAAACAGAAAATTGTAAATAATTCACAGGTTGAACTGCCTGACTGCTGGTTGAAAAACGGAAACGTTTGGGAAATCTGGAGACCGGACCACGCTGTACGTGTTAAATTCGGCGGTACCATTGATGGTTATATGGATGGTAACGGTAAATTCCAGACCAACTATACACCGAACTTTATCGTTCGAGCTGTACCGTATGATGAACCAATCGTTGGTTACCATACACCAACCACAAACACACTTCGTTTATGGGATGCAGACGTAGATGAAACATCTGTTACAGCCGGTAACTTTGCAAAATATTTAAATGATGTAACGGCGATTACCGCAAATGTATATCCGGATGATTCTACAGAAGAAGGAAAAGAACTTCGTTTAAAACAGGAGTACTTCTTCGTATGTGCCGGTATCGATCAGATTATCCGTTCCCATTTACGTGTTTATCCTTCTTTAGATAACTTAGGTGATAAAGTTGCGATTCAGTTAAACGATACCCATCCGGTATTGGTTGTTCCTGAATTGATGCGTGTACTCATGGATACTTATGATTATCAATGGGATAAGGCATGGCAGATTGTCCGGAAAACGGTTGCATATACAAACCATACCGTTATGGCAGAAGCTTTGGAAAAATGGAATCAGAACATGGTTCGTACCTTATTGCCGCGTGTATATATGATCATTGAAGAAATTGATCGTCGATTCAAGTATGAAATTGAACACAATGGATTCGGTCATTTATGGAATAATGTTGCGATTTTGAAAGAAGGACAGGTTCATATGGCAAACCTGGCCATCGTGGGAAGCCACAGCGTTAATGGTGTGGCGGCAATCCACTCCAAGATTCTGGTTGACAGTGTCATGAAGGATTTCGCAACAATTTATCCGGGTCTTTTCAACAATAAGACAAACGGTGTTACACACCGCCGCTGGCTGATGTATTCTAACCCTCAGCTGACACAGCTGTTAGATGATACAATCGGTGATGAATGGAAGATTCATCCTGAAAAGCTGCAGGATTTAATGGCTTATGTTGATGATCCTGTTATCCAGAAGCGTTTCATGGAAGTTAAGCTGGAACGTAAGAAAATTCTAGCTGAGTATGTTAAGAAAACTTTGAATATTGATGTAGATGTGAATTCAATCTTCGACTGCCAGGCTAAGCGTCTGCACGCTTACAAGCGTCAGTTATTGAATATTTTCCAGATTATGCATTTATACCTGAAGATGAAGGAAGAACCAAGTTTCCGTATTGTTCCTAGAACATTCTTCTTCTCCGCAAAAGCGGCTCCGGGCTATGCATTAGCGAAGGAAATCATCAAATTAATCAATATGGTTGCTCAAAAGGTCAATGCTGACCCTGAAACCAACGCTTACTTAAAGGTTGTATTTATTCCGAACTATTCGGTATCCGTTGCAGAAATTCTTTTAAATGCGGCAGATGTCAGTGAACAGATCTCTACAGCAGGTAAAGAGGCAAGTGGTACCGGTAACATGAAGTACATGATGAATGGTGCTATCACATTAGGTACTTTAGATGGAGCTAACGTTGAAATCGTTGAACAGGTTGGATATGAAAATGCGGAAATTTTCGGTCTGCATGTAGAAGATATTCATGAAGTTCAGAAAGAAAATTCATACAATGTTTGGGATATCTATCACAACAACTATAGAATTAGACGCTTGATCGATTCATTAAAGAACGGAACATGGTCACGTAATCCGGATGAATTCCAGTTGATTTACAACGATTTGATGTTACGTAATGATGAATTCTATGTATTAGCTGACTTTGATGCGTATGTATTCGCACAGCGTCAGGTTCAGAAGCGTTATACGGATAAGAGTAAGTGGGCTCGTACAATGTTGATCAACATTGCGAAGTCCGGTTATTTCTCAAGTGACCGTACAATTGCGCAATACGCAGAAGAAATTTGGGATTTAAAACCAATTCCATTTGAATAGAATAAGGGGCCTTTTATAGGTCCTTTTATCTTTTAAGGTGATGAAATGAAAAGAATATTATTATTAGGTGCAACCGGTTCTATCGGAACCCAGACCATCGATGTTGTACGCCAGCATCCGGATCAATTTGAATTGGTAGGAGTTACCGCCGGAAGACAGACAGCTAAGCTGGCAGCTGTTGTCAAAGAGTTTCCATCCATTCAAACCGTTGGAGTCGATATAAAGGATGACACAGTCTTTGATGCCCAAAATGTATATTATGGAGAAGATTCCATGGTGAAGTGCATCGAAAATTGTGACTTCGATTTGTTAGTAAATGCGGTGGTAGGCTTTAGAGGTTTAAAACCAACCCTTGCAGCTTTAGAAAAGAATATTGATGTTGCCCTTGCCAACAAGGAATCCCTGGTTGCCGGAGGTATGCTGGTACGGAAAATGTTAGAAAAGACGGGCAGAAAGTTATATCCGATTGATTCTGAACATTCCGCTATTTTCCAATGCCTGCAGGGTAACGATAAAAAAGATGTAAAACGATTAATTATTACTGCCAGCGGTGGAAGCTTCCGTGATAAAAAGAGAAGCGAACTTACCGACGTTACGGTTGAACAGACTTTAAATCATCCGAATTGGTCTATGGGAAAGCGCATCACCGTGGACAGCGCCACAATGGTCAATAAGGGATTTGAAGTGATAGAGGCCCATTATTTATTCGAAATGCCTTTTGATCAGATCGATGTCGTACTTCATAGAGAAAGTTATGTTCATTCTATGGTGGAGTATAACGACAATGCGGTTATCGCTCAGATTGGTTCAGCAGATATGCGTCTGCCGATCCAATATGCGCTGTGTTACCCAGAAAGACCGGTATTAAAGGAAGATAAACCATTGGATCTGACGGAAACGTTAACGATGCATTTTCAAAAGATGGACTATGATAGGTATCCGATTTTAAGGACCGCATATGAAATCGGAAGAAAAGAAGGTAATTTGGGAGCCGTATTTAATGGGGCAGACGAGCAGGCGGTTGAATTGTTCTTGAAAGAGAAGATATCCTTCCTGCAAATAGAAGAAAGTATTCTCTACGCTTTAGACAATATTCCGTATATTGAAGATCCAACTTACCAACAGCTGGAAGAAAGCGATCTTATGGCACGCAAGCTTGTCCGGGAGCACTGGGACTAGACCGTAAACCATTTTTACGGTAAAATTAAAGAGGTACTATTCTGAGGAGTAATATTTATGAAGAAACACTTGGAATATAAAATCGCAGCAGCACTGGCAGTTTCCGCAATGGCACTGCCGGGAGTCATTTACGCAAAACCGGTCATGGAAGTCGTTTATCCTGGACCGGATGTAGTTATTAATACACCGGAAGATTTCATTAACGTATTCTGTTCGGTGAGAGTATTAAACGAATTTAACGAAGAAGTACCGGCATTGATTATGGAAGTCAATCGGGATAATTACGGAATTATTCTGGCCGGAAAGCCTTTCTATGATGATTACTGTATCAATAATCCGGATATGGCCAATGCGATTAATTCGATTTTGATTGAATCGGATGCGCATAGAAGCTATGAAGATTATTTTAATCAGGCAATGGAAGTACAAACGATATTAGAACAGGAAGCAGCAGCTCAGGCCGAAATGGAGCAGGCTGCTCTGCAAGCTGAAATGGAAGCAGCAGCCCAGGCCGAGATGGAACAGGCTGCTCTTCAGGCTGAAGTGGAACAGGCAGCAGTAGGAGCCCCTGTAGAGGAAGTACCGGTTGAAACTTTGCCGGCTGAAGAAGCCGTAACGGAAGAAATACCGGCAGAAGCAGAAACTGCTTTAGAGGAAGCTGTTCAAGAAAGTGCAGAACCTGTTGTTTTGGCAGCGGTATATCCTGCTGCCATGGAAGCACCGCAAACGCTGGAAGTGATAGCTGAACCGGTATCTGTGAGCGAATCTCCACTTTTAACAATGCTGGCAAAATCAGAACCTGCCCAGACTGAAACTTTAGAAGAAGTCACCGCTCCTGTGGAGGAGGTAACTCCGGAGGTTGTTGAGACTGTTGAACCGGTTGTGCAGGAAGTAGTTCCGATTGAAGAATTGTCTCAACCGACTGTTGAACAGGCAGCCCCTGTGACAGATACGGAAGCACCGGTTGTCGAAAAGATGGAGACAACTTCTGATAGCTCTCAAGATACTTCAGCAGCGCAAAGTTTCGTGGATCGTTACCTAAAAGATGGTGCAGGAAATATCTATACAGCAGCTACACCATCCAATTACACGCGTATTATCGGTTCCTTAAAGGAATGGAATAATTTACCGGCATCGGTACAGAATGAAATTAATTCCATCTTGATGTCATCGGTAGGAATAAGTTATCAATCATTACTTCAACAGGCCCAGCAGATCGCATCGGGAGCAATTAATCGTGTCAATACAGGCGTATCTGAGCAAACAGGATTATTTGCGATGTTGGCAGGTATCAGTGCACTGGCATCCGGTTTATTTTATCGTAAGCAAAGAGGCAGAGAATAATGCCTCTTTTTTTCATGGGACTTTTCTGTTATAGTATCTAAGGAAAGGTTTGTGATTGCATGGGGGATAAAGAATACAATCTCAAAGATTTTACGATCTATCTGAGAAAAAAATCTCAGTACTATAGATCTGGGGGATATAAAAACGCGAAATTATTAAGAAGGAGCATACCGGATTATCTGGATCATATGTTCGCATTTATGATCGATATAAACTTATGTCTATTACCTGTTTATATTTGGATCGTTGAATTTTTATTGATACTTTGCGGTCTTCTGCCGCCGAATTTCTTTAACAGCTTATATTACATTATGTTTGCACTGCTGTTTGTGACAAGCGTTATCTTATTAGGATTAATTACAGCCACAACAGGAGGGAAGTCGATCGGATATGCATTTATGGATCTAAGGTTTGTTCGCAGAAAGAATAAACGCGAAGCGAATGCCTTGATTCTGGCACTTCGTCAGGCTTTAAACATCGGTCTGCCGCTTATTTTGATTGGATATTTCTTTGAAATCATCGGCATCGTAATCTGGTGGCTGTTATGTTTATTGGTTGTGTTGGTAATGCCAAATCAGCAGTCTATCTTTGATACCCTGCTAGGTATTGCGACAGTCCGTGATCCGGATGAAGATTTACCGATTCCGGGGAAGAAAACTGCTCCTAAGGGCAAGAAAGCTGCTCCGGCAAGAGAACAGCGGACAACCGAAGCCCGTCAGTTATCGATTACTCCGATTGATTTACATATTCGCTCCAGTTACAGTGACGATGGTACCTACAGTGTAGAAGAAATCTTTAAGCAGGCCAGCCAGAGGGGTATGGAAGTTATTTCCATTACAGACCATAACTGCGCAAGAGGAAACGCCCCGGCTGTAAGATTTGCGGAAATGTATGGAATTCAATATATTCCGGGTGTTGAGATTGATTCTCAATATCAGGATATCCGTATCCGGGTATTAGGTTACTATATCGACTGGAACAGTGAAATTTTCTATGATTTAGAAAAAGAATCTTTAACCAGAGAAAAAGAATTGTCTTTACAGAGAGTTGAGAAATTTGAAGAATACTCCGGTTTGAAGATCGATGTAGAAGCAATTATGTCCAATTCCAGATTCCAGACGATTACCGATATGGATATTACGGAAATGGCATTCGATAATGAACAGGTTCGTAACTTACCGCTGATTAAGAAATACATCAATGCATCACGCAGTGAAAATGAGGCAAGAGAGCGATTCCGTTCTGAAACCTTTGATCAGGGTGGACCATGTTATGTATATGCTGCATATCCTGATTTAACCCGTACGATCCAGGCAATTCATGATTCGGGTGGTATCGCGGTATTGTCCGGATGGCATCTTGATTTCATCAGCGATGAGGTTATTGAAGAAATCGTTGCACTTGGCATTGATGGTATTGAATGTTTCGGACCGGATATGCATGATGAAACCATTGCGGCTTTATTAAAGATTGCCCAGAAGAATAACTTATTTATTTCCTGCGGTAGTGATTATCATGGAGATAGACATCCGGAACGTCAGCTTGGTGTAACAAGCTGTCCGGAAAAGGCGCTTCCATTGATTCGTATCCTTACTAAAGGCGCCCAATAAGGTTAATTGAGAGTTCAGTTTTGGCTGAACTCTTTTTATCTGAAAAAAACTTGCCGTTACTAAATAAATTATCGTATAATACAATCGCTATACGGCAAAGAACAGTAGAGTACTATTTGGGAAAATACACAGAGAGCGGATGCCGGTGAAATTCCGTTATTGGAACAATAGGAAGATGGACTGGGAGCCTTTTCTTTCGAACAGCGGGTAGGAAGAAACGTAATTCGGCGTTAACGAAATTGAGGTGCATTTTATGCATGAACTAAGGTGGTACCACGAAGCTTTCGTCCTTGGATGAAAGCTTTTTATATTAGGGAGGGATAATTATGAACAAAGGACCTTATTATTTAACTACCGCAATTGCTTATACCTCAGGAAGACCTCATATCGGAAATACGTATGAGATTATTTTAAGTGATGCGATTGCCCGTTACAAACGAGCACAGGGATATGATGTTTATTTCCAGACCGGAACCGATGAACATGGTCAGAAAATTGAAGAGAAGGCTAAGACAGAAGGCATTACTCCAAAAGAGTTTGTTGACCGGGTTGCCGGTATGATTCAGAAAAACTGGGACTTGATGAATGTAAGCTATGATAACTTCATTCGTACTACACAGCCTTATCATGAAAGACAGATTCAGAAGATTTTTAAACGCTTATATGATCAGGGAGATATTTATAAATCTACTTACGAAGGTTTGTATTGCACTCCGTGTGAATCCTTCTGGACAGAATCACAGTTAGTTGATGGCTGCTGCCCGGACTGCGGAAGACCGGTGCAGAAGGCAAGTGAAGAAGCTTATTTCTTAAAGCTTAGCAAATATGCAGACCGCTTAGTAGAATACTATGATACGCATCCGGATTTTATTCAGCCTGCATCCCGTAAAAACGAAATGATCAACAACTTCATTAAGCCGGGTCTTCAGGATTTATGTGTATCCCGTACCAGCTTTACATGGGGTATTCCTGTTGATTTTGATCCAAACCATGTCGTATATGTATGGATCGATGCCTTAAGTAACTATATCACCGGTATCGGATATGATTGCGATGGCAACCACGATGAGAAATATAAGAAATATTGGCCGGCTGATGTTCATATTATCGGTAAAGATATCGTTCGTTTCCATACGATTTACTGGCCGATTATGTTGATGGCATTAAATGAACCGCTGCCAAAGAAAGTCTTCGGTCATCCTTGGCTGTTGATTGGTGATGGTAAGATGAGTAAATCCAAAGGCAATGTGATTTATGCGGAAGACTTAGTAAAATACTTCGGTGTAGATGCCGTGCGTTATTTCTGCCTGCATGAAATGCCGTTTGCCCAGGACGGTACGATTACCTGGGATCTTATGATTGAAAGAACGAACTCAGATCTTGCGAACGTTTTAGGAAACCTTGTGAATCGTACAATCTCTATGAGCAATAAATACTTCAAGGGTGAAGTCTCCAATCCAAAGGTTTCTGAGCCTGTTGATGAAGAATTGATTTCTTTAGCACTGGATACACCGAAGCGTGTGGAAAAGCTGATGGATGAACTCCATGTAGGGGATGCCTTAGATGAAATCTTCGTATTATTAAAACGATGCAACAAATATATCGATGAGACCACTCCTTGGGTTCTTGCCAAAGATGAAGCGAAAAAAGACCGTCTGGCAACAGTGCTTTACAACTTGTTAGAAAGCATCCGCTTTGCGGCTGTATTGTTACAGTCATTTATGCCTGAAACGGCTGAAAAGATCCTTGTTTCCATCGGTACTGAACAAAAGAGCTTAGAGTCTTTGGAAACTTTCGGTAATTTGGATTCTACAAAGGTTGTAAAAAAACCGGAAATCTTATTTGCCCGCATTGATGAAAAAGAAATGTTAGAAAGAATTGAGTCCGATTTAAACAAACCAAAAGAAGAACCGAAGCCGGTTGAAGAAGAAAAGCTTCCTGAAATTACTATCGATGATTTTGCGAAATTAGATTTAAGAATCGGCACTGTTATCGATTGTAAGCCGCATCCTAAGGCAGACCGTCTGTTAGTTGAACAGATTGATTTAGGTAACGAAGTCCGCCAGGTTGTCAGCGGTATCGCTAAATCCTATAAGCCGGAAGAGATGATCGGACAGCAGGTTGTCCTGGTTGCCAACCTCAAGCCGGTAAAACTTCGCGGTGTGGAATCGCAGGGCATGATCCTGTGTGCTACGGATGATGATAAGCTGCGTTTGATCACGGTTGATTCAGCTGCCAAAAACGGATCTAAAGTATCATAATGAGTGATGAACAGAGAGTATTGTTCAAGCAGCTGCAGTTAGCCGGGCTTGGCGTTGTATTGATTCTGTTTGGATTTTTTGCACACCAGGAAAATATATCCTATATCGGAATCGGTGTGGCGATATTCGGCGTGATACGCTATTTTATCATTAAAAAATTACTGGATAAGGCAGAGTAATCTGCCTTTTTATTATTGGCAGGGGATATTGCTTGATTTATCTATTTAATCATGTTTAAATATGGATGCATTATCAAGAGATGGGCTAGAGAGTCAGCTCTATGAACCCACACCAACCTGTTTTATACAAGGTGGTCCAGCTGGCAGCGATAAGAAGTATAGAGATTTTCGAGGGTACTTCTTATTGGAAGTATTTTTTTATAGGAGGAAAAGGATGAAGAACTACGTATTTACCAGTGAAAGTGTTACTGAAGGACATCCGGATAAGATTTGCGACCAGGTTGCAGATGCGATCTTAGACAAGGCATTGGAGCAGGATCCATATTCCAATATGGCTGTAGAATGTACGATTAAGGATGATTTTGTATTGATTTACGGGGAAGCTAACACCAAGGCAAAAATAGATTATGCCCAGGTAGCTTTAGATGAAATTAAGCGTATCGGTTATCCGGAAGAATACCATGTGACAGTTGTAGTCAACCAGCAGTCTCCGGAAATCCATAATGCGGTCAACAAGGATGAGATTGCAGCCGGTGACCAGGGTATCATGTTTGGTTATGCCTGTGATGAAAACGATGAATTAATGCCGCTTCCGATTTATTATGCGCATAAGCTGGCTCGTCAGCTGCATAAAGTATTCCGTTCCAATCCAAGATTAAAACCGGATGGAAAAACGCAGGTTTCCATCGAATATGAAAATGATGAAATCAAGCGTATTGATACGGTTGTCGTATCGACTTCCCATACTGAAGATATTACGCAGGATGAAATCAAGAAATTGGTTATGGAAGAAGTTATTAAGCCAAGTCTTGATGAAAAGTATTTGGATGAGAATACTAAGTATTACATCAATCCGAGCGGAAGCTTTGTGTTAGCCGGCTCTTTTGGAGATTCCGGAACAACAGGCCGTAAAATTGTTTGTGATACTTACGGCGGACGCGGAAGAATCGGCGGAGGATGCTTCTCATCGAAAGATCCGACAAAAGTGGATCGAAGCGCTGCTTACTATTGCCGTTATGTTGCCAAAAATATCGTTGCCAATAAGTTAGCCCGCAGAGCAGAAGTTCAGGTATCTTACGCGATTGGTATGAAAGAACCGATTTCCTTATGCGTGGATACTTTCGGAACCGGTGTATTTGATGATGAGGTTATCTTAGATATCGTCAAGAAAAACTTTAACTTTGAAGTTGAAAACATTATTGATGAGCTGGATCTTAGAAAACCGATCTATCACAAAACCAGCTGTTACGGACATTTCGGAGATCCGCAGTTCACCTGGGAAAAAATTAAGAAACTGGAATACTAGGCAGAAGTTAATTCTGCCTTTTTAAATGAAAAGACAAAGGATTTTGGAGTCCTTTGTCTTATTCTTTGATATAGCTGTCTAAATCGTCCGGGAAATCAATATGATCCAGGGAATTGAGCTGTTCAACATTGAATTTAACGGTTAGATCAATATCGGCTTTTTGTTCATTGATATTCTGTTCACCTACTACGTGAAGACTGACAGAATTTAACAGCTCGTTATCAATATCTGCTGTAACCTGTGCTTTTGATGCATTAAATGTACCGTAGGCATCAATTAATGTAGTAAGCCTTCTGGCATCGATATCATAGGTATATGTATTACCGTTTTTTGATGAAGATTTAAAGAAGGAATTTAATTCATCATCATTAAAGCTTAAAAATGGATTATATACCGCAATCTTTTTATTTCTTTCCAATCCGATATTTTCAACAACGCTCTGTGTTTTTGTACCCGAGGAATTTAAATATGTTTTCCCATCTTTGATGTAGAAGTCCAGGAAGTCTTTTTGAACATTTCCGCCTGCTTCCAGATCCATTACTGCAGCAATTTGAATATCGCCGACCTGAATGAATTGAATGTCAAAAGATATCGTGTATGGAGAATCACCCTTCATGTCCACCTTTCCGTTGATATGCCCTGAATCAGCTTTTAACGTATTATCCAGTGCATCGAAAAACAGAATAACATCATCTTTGTTCTTAGAGGAACATGCCGTGAGTGAAAATATCATCGATAACATAATAAAGAAAGTAAATATTTTTTTCATTGATTGACCATCTCCTTGAAAGAATTGCCCGTTATCGCATTTCTTGGTATAAATATTATATATATTCGGTTGGGATGTCAAAAAGGAGAGAGTGAAATGTTGATAATTTATGCGGGAAATGATATTGATAAGGGAAATCTGGAAGCTTTACTGGATGAACATGGGTATCCGTTCAAATTTATCGGAGATGAATGTCTGGATACAGAGATTCAAGATGTATTAACAGTAGAAAAGACATTTATTCCCGCAAAGAACAATACACTTATTCTGATTGACGGAATGGATCGGGAAGAGATTAAAGAATTCAATCGAATATTATCAGCAAATGGATTTGATATTCCCCGCAAGGCTGTGATCACTCCATCCAATTCATTGTGGCCTTTAGGAAAGCTGATTGATGAGATTGATGAAGAATATGCTTATTTTAGGGCAAGGGAAGAGCTTTATACATTGTTGACCAATCCTGATAAAAAAAGACTGGCAGAAGATCCGCAGTATTTAAAGATGATGTCTAATGCCTACGCTTTACTGGAAGATGAAAATGCGGATACGGAATTAATTTGTGCAGCAATTCAAATCATTAAGAGAAGTTGATAAAAAACTAAAAAAAGACTTGCGCATGGTTTAACGACGTGCTAATATATAAAAGCCTTGCTGAGCAGGTCAATAATGGCGCGTTGGAGAAACGGTTAACTCACATGCCTTTCACGCATGCACTCACGGGTTCGAATCCCGTACGCGTCACCACTTAACTACAAAAGCCGATTATTCGGCTTTTTTTATCGTCATTTCATTTTTATTTTTTCTCTTTCAATTGTATAATTTATATAATTCACAAACATTAAATATTGATAGAGAGGAAATCGAATGATTTATATAACCGGAGACTGTCACGGAGATTTTTCCCGCTTTAGCGAGGAATGTTTTCCGGAACAGAAAAATATGACAAAAGATGATTATATGATAGTAGTCGGTGATTTTGGATATTGGGATCAATCAGAAATGATGACCAATACTTTAAACTGGCTGGATTCACTTCCGTTCACTCTACTTTGGATTGATGGTAATCACGAAAACTTTGATATGTTAAATGCTTTGGAAGTATCCGAGTGGAAGGGCGGCAAGGTGCATTTTATCCGCCCGAGCATTATCCATTTAATGCGGGGAGAGATCTTTGATATCGAAGGAATCAGCTTTTATTGTTTTGGAGGAGCTACCTCTCATGATGTTGAAGGCGGCATATTGGACCCTGATGATCCGGAAGATGAGATACTGGCTGAAAAATATCATAAAGAGAAGATTCCATATCGTGTAAATCACTATACATGGTGGAAAGAAGAGTTACCTACAGCTGAAGAAATTGAATACGGAAGGGAAAACCTGGCCCGACACGGAAATGATGTAGATGTGATCTTGACACATTGCGGACCGACTTCCATTCAAAATTTATTTCCGGCAGGTATGTATGATCAAAATATTATGACGGATTATTTAGATGAAGTGATGAGAACTGTAAATTTTAAATTATGGTTCTTCGGACATTATCATCAAAATCTAAAATTCGGAGAAAATATGTATCTGCTTTTGGATCATATGATTCGAATCCTATAAAGCCATATTTCCTGCAAATGTGGCTTTTTTTAAGGGCTGAATTGAGTATGCAGCAGTTTATTACAGAAAGTGTGAAAACGATGGATAACAGAAACGTAATGAAAAAAAATCTAGGTGTATTGTCTGCGGTATCTGTTGTAGTGGGATGTGTTATCGGAGCCGGAGTATTCTTTAAACCCTATGCCATATACCGGGCAACAGGGGGAGGGGCAGGACTTGGCTTATTATCCTGGATCATTGGCGGTATCATCAGTATCTTTGGCGCATTGACCTTTGCGGAGATCGCCGTTATGATTCCCCGCACGGGAGGAATGGTTACTTATCTTTCGGAAGTATATGATAAAAGACTCGGCTTTCTTGCCGGATGGATGCAGATTATTATCTTTTATCCGGCTTATCTTGCAGGATATGGAGTCAAGGTGGGAACAGAGTTATCCAGCTTATTGAATGTGAATATTTCAATCCCGGTGTGTCTTTTCGTTATTGCCTGTGTTGTGATATTGAATGTCATTGGATCTGAGTCGGCAGGAAGGTTCCAAATTGTATCTACCGCCTGTAAATTGATACCACTGATTTTGATTATTATTACCGGTTTACTGTTTGGAGACAGTACAGCTCCTATGTTTACACCTCTGGTTGGAGAAAATATCAATGCTGCATCAGCATTAGGCACAACATTACTGGCGGTATTATTCGCATTTGAGGGCTGGACCAATGTAGGAGCCATAGCAGGAGAGATGAAAAATCCCGCAAAAGATCTTCCAAAGGCTATTGTCGGAGGCGTCAGTATCATCATGGCTGTTTATCTTTTGATCAATATAGCTTATATTCGCGTCATTCCTGCAAATGAGTTAATGAATATTGAATCACCTGCAGCCGCTGTAGCTATCAGATTATTTGGCAGCTCAGGAGGGAAGATTATCGCGATCGGTATCATTGTTTCTGTAATCGGTGCTGCCAATGGCTTCCTGTTATCAGGCTCACGGGTAGCTTATTATATGGCAAGTGAAGGATTGCTGCCGGCATCCTCGTTTTTCGCAGAATTGAATAATAAGCAGGTTCCGGCAAATTCGATTATTTTGGTCGGAACGCTTGCAGCATTGTATTCCTTGATCGGTCAATTTGATCTATTAACGGATATCGGCACCTTTTCCTGTTGGATTTTTTATACCTTGACATTCTGCTGTGTAATCACGATGCGTCGTAAACATCCGGAATATGAAAGAAAATACAAGGTTCCGGGATACCCAATTGTTCCCACTCTGGCGATTGTCAGCGGTTTGTTTGTGATTGGAAGTCAATTATTTCTTTCAGGTTCGGTCGGTCGATGGATGGCATTTGCCAGTGTTACCATTACGCTGCTGGGACTTCCGATTTATCTGTACATTACAAAAGAAAGGTAATATATAGAATCCTTGTGCTTTATGAGCGTGATTTATCTGTTTTTCGAAAAACTACTTGAACTTTGTATCGGATTTTTGTAGAATTATGGAGCATGCGTGGCAGAGTGAGTGCAACCACTCGTTAAGACCACTGCATAAGACCGAATTATAGGAGGTGCGTCTTATGTCAAGAAAAAGAGTTGCAAAGGTTTGTAAACTTCAGTTTGCTGCCGGCGGCGCAAGACCGGGTCCAGCTTTAGCTAGTGCCGGAATCAACATGCCGCAGTTCTGTACAGCTTTTAACGAAGCTACTAAAGATCGTCGTGGAGACATCGTTCCTGTAGTTATTACTGCATACGAAGACAAGAGCTTTGACTTTGTATTAAAAACTACACCGGCTGCTAACCTTTTGAAAAAGGCTGCAGGTATCCAGAAGGCAAGTGGAAACCAGAAAGATATCGCCGGAACGATCACAGTTGATCAGTTAAGAGAAATTGCTGAATACAAGATGCCGGACTTAAATGCGAATGATGTAGAAGCAGCAATGCGTGTTGTTGCAGGTACAGCTCGCAATATGGGTATCAAAATTGAAGGATTTGAATAGGAGGAATAGAAATGCCAAAGCACAGTAAAAGATTTAAAGAGGCTGCTAACTTGGTTGATCGTTCCCGTAACTATCCAATCGAAGAAGCAGTTGCTCTAGTAAAACAGACAGCTACCGTTAAGTTTGACGCCAGCGTAGAAGTTAACTTCCGTTTAAACGTTGACCCTCGTCATGCTGACCAGATGATCCGTGGCGCTATGGTATTGCCAAACGGAACAGGTAGAACTCAGCGCGTTGCCGTTGTTGCCGAAGGTGACAAAGCTAAGGAAGCTGAAGATGCCGGTGCAGATGTAGTCGGCGGACAGGATTTAATCGACAGAATCTCTAAGGGATTCCTTGAATTTGATGTATTGGTTGCAACACCAAACATGATGGGAAAACTTGGACGTTTAGGTCGTTTATTAGGTCCTAAAGGCTTAATGCCAAACCCTAAGACAGGTACAGTAACTATGGATCTTGCCAATGCGATTGACGAAATCAAGAAAGGTAAAGTTACTTACCGTGTTGACCGTGAAGGAAACATCAACGTTATGATCGGAAAAGTAAGCTTTGAAGATAAGCAGTTGGTTGAAAACTTCAACGCAATTTATAACCAGATGTTACGTGTACGTCCTGCAACAGTTAAGGGCGGATACATTAAGAATTTGGTTCTCTCTGCTACTATGGGCCCTGGTGTTCATGTTGAAGTAGAAAAGAGATAATTATTTGACAATTGATTGTTATCAATATTCCAAAGACAGTAACGGACGCAAGTCTTAATCATGTTACCGAGGATTGATGCCGAACGAACGCATTTTTATCCCGTACTTTGGTACGGGTTTTCTTTTGAATATTGTTACAATATAAAGAAAGAAGAGGTAGAACGATGAACAAGGATATCCTTGCACAGAAGGAAGCTGCCGTAGACGCTTTAGCTGAAAAAATGGAGAAAGCAAGTTCTGTTGTCGTAGTTGAATACCGCGGCTTAACAGTTGCTGAAGTTACTGAACTTCGTCGTGCATTACGTGCTGAAGATGTAGACTTCAAAGTATACAAAAACGCACTTGTACGCCGTGCTTCAGACAAGCTTGGCTACCATGAATTCAGCGAAACATTGGTAGGACCAAACGCTATCGCATTTGGTAAAGATCCTGTTGCTCCTGCACGTGTTTTGGCAAAGTTTGCCAAAGGACATGACAAACTCGTTTTAAAGAACGGTGTTGTTGACGGAGAAACAGTTGATGCAGCTACAATTCAAAAACTGTCTGCACTCCCTAACAAAGAAGGAATGCTGGCAAAATTCGCATCTTGCCTGAATGCACCTGTTATCAAGTTCGCTATGACTATTAAGGCATTAGCTGAAGCTAAAGAAAACGGTGGACAGGCTGCCCCAGAGGCAACGGCTGAATAAGGCCGAAACAAACATTAGGAGGAAAATAAAAATGGCTAAATTATCTCAGGAAGACATTCTTGCTTACTTAGAAGAGGCTACTATTCTTGAACTGAACGACTTAGTAAG
>JAGAWH010000083.1 GCA_017941505.1 Faecalicoccus sp.
TAGAAGGATTATCTCCGGAAATCACCATAACTTCCACACACTGTGATTCCAAATAATCAATTGTTTCCTCTACATTTTCACGAAGACCATTTTCCAAGCTTACAAATAACAAAGGAACAAAGTCTATACCACCGGACTTCTTGTCATAGACAAGAGCCAATACACGCTCCCCTCTCTGGGTACGAAGTGATATTTCTTCCCCATTATCTTCCAAATCCACCGGTGACAATAAAAATTCAGGAGCGCCTAAACGATAAATACCATCCGGTGTCTCAATCTGCGAGTATTTTTCTTTAGAGGAAAACGGCATCATATCAATGACGTCCAAAGGTGTATTCTCAGAAAAGAATTTTCGAAGCGCCATCATCGTCATATTGGTATCGGTAATCGTATTAATATAAGAAGACAAAATCTCCGTCGACCAATCATAATCATATAAAGGATCCATCGGCTCAAATACTTCGGTTACATTCATTTCATTGTTGGTAATCGTTCCTGTCTTATCCACGCAAAGAACATCTACCCTTGCCAGAGTTTCCGTACTTTTCATATCATGTAACAGCACCTTTTTCTGAGCCAGACGGGCAGCGCTTAAAGCCAGTGTCACCGTCACCAAAAGATACAGCCCTTCCGGAATCATTCCAATCACAGCACCGACCATGGAAACAACACTTTGCGCAAACGTCAATTCATTCACCAAAAGCCCCTGCAAAAACAAGCCCAACCCAATAGGAATAATCGCAAAGCCGGCCATCTTAACGATAATATCGATACCATGAATCATCTCAGACTGTTTATCTACGATTTTCTTTGCCTTTTCCGTTAGACGTGCCACATAAGACTCTTTGCCGACATGGGTAAGTCTGGCGATACAGCGCCCGGACACCACAAAACTCCCGGACTTCAATTCGTCATTTACAACTTTTTCAATTTCATCCGATTCTCCCGTAAGCAGCGCCTCATTGACCATAATCTTTCCACTGATCACTTCTGCATCCGCCGGAATCTGCATGCCGCTTTCCAAAACGACCACATCATTTAATACCAGTTTATTGACCGGCACCTGGACGCGGTTTCCATCGCGAATCGCCGTACATTCACTGATTGACAATACCGTTAACTCATCCAGAATCTTCTTTGCCCGTAACTGCTGAAAAATACCGATTAATGTATTGGCAATCACAACCGGCAGAAAGGTTAAGCTGCGAAACGAACCGGAGATAATCAACAATATCGAAATCACCAGAAAAATACCATTAAAGTAAGTAAATACATTCCCTTTAATGATTTCCTCTCTGGTCTTCATAGACTTATCCGGTACAACATTCACATATCCTAATTTAACCTGCTGCTCTACCTTCTGCTGTGTCAGACCTTTAATTTTATATTCCATACTATATCCCCTTTATCATAAACAGAAATGAGACAGATTATTCTGCCTCATAATTGGATGCTCTTTGTTTCCATTTGCCGCTCAATAGATAAGCCGAACCGATAAAGAACGGAACCCATCCTGAGAAAGCATTACCATACCAGAAGCCATAAATACCCATGCCGCATCCGATACCAAGGAACAATGCCAAACCGATTCGGCAGACAATTCCATCTAAGAGCGCTACCGCAAGATTGAGCTTGGAGTTTCCTGAACCATTGATCAGCGCAAAGCTGGCCGGGCGCAAAGTAGATCCTGCATATTGCACAAGCGCAACCGGTACATAGGTCAAGGCAAGTTTCAATACAGCCGGATCACTGGAGAAAAGTCCAAACAGCCACTCCGGATGTGTAACGGTGATAAAAGCCATAATGAGAGCCGGTCCTAATACCACAAAGAATGCCGTATAAACAACCTTCGGAACACGGTCCACCTTTCCTGCACCAAGGGCCTGGGCAATCATAGCACCACCGGCACTGGATACAGCCTGCGATACCAGGTTAATAATGCTTTCAAGCTTGCGGGCAACTCCGGTCACCGCTACTGCTGCAACACCATAAGTATTTACATATGAGTTTACAAATAACATTGAAAATGTAATGGCGGCCGATTGAATAACCATCGGAACCCCCAATGACAACAAAGGACGGAAAACTTCTCCATATATTTTGAAGCTTTCTTTTTTAAAATCAAAATAGAACTGCTGGCGGTTACGATACAGAAGCCGAATCGCAAAGATGAAGCTGACTGCCTGTCCAATAACAGTACCCAGAGCTGCACCAAAAGCTCCCATATGTAATCCGGCAACAAATACCAAATCCAGTATAACATTGATAACCGACGCAATCGCGATAAACATAAACGGATGTTTGGAATCGCCCATACCACGTAAAATGGCAGAAACCAGGTTATATCCATAAATAAAGATCAATCCGCAGATGCAGGTCAATACATAATCCCGTGCCATATTCCAGGAATTCGCCGGCGTATTTAACCAGCCCAGAATCCCCTTATAGACAAATAAGAAGATAATCATCATTACAACCGCAGCTGACATTAATAAGGTTAATAAGGTACCAATCATCTCACCGACCTTATCTCGGCGGTCTTCTCCCACATACCGGGAAATCATGATCTGACCGGCATTGGAGAAACCCATAGCGATAAATGTCAGCAGCATCAAAACATCTCCGCCGATCGATACTGCAGCCAAGCCATCCGGTCCAACCACATTTCCGACAACCATCATATCGACCATGTTGTATACAGTTTGAAGAAGTCCGGATAAGAATAACGGCATCGCAAATGTCAACAGCGTTTTCGGAACACTGCCGGTGGTAAGATCTCGTATTAATTGTTTTTCATCTTCCATAATTCGTCCCTCGCCATACCATTATAACAAAGAAAAAGAGGATGTTTCAGTTAAGTAATAATTCTTAGCTGAGACATCCATTTTTTCTCCGCTATCGAAAATCTAATTAAAAATCATCTGCCTAAGACATTTTCTAGTTAAGCAGATGATTTTATTTGCCTTTTTGGGCATTATAA
>JAGAWH010000084.1 GCA_017941505.1 Faecalicoccus sp.
TACTCATATAGATTCTCCCTTCAATACAACCATTCTATCAGAGCAAACAAAAACCCCGCAACCGGGGCAAGATACACCATTGAACTTCAAAACGTGTCCAATGTGTTTTTTTCTTGTGTCCGAATTACAGGGTCCATTTTACTTTATCTTAAAGTGAGTTTTCTTTTTTTTATATTTACTTTAGAATAAAAGTAAGAGAAAACGGAGGAATCTTATGTTTAGAAAAGATTTTTTATGGGGTGGCGCTGTAGCTGCTCATCAGATTGAAGGCGGATGGGACGAAGGTGGAAAAGGCGTTTCTGTTGCCGATGTCATGACGGTGGGAGGAAACGGTATTCCGCGCCGCTTAACCGATGGTGTATTACCCGGTGAAAATTATCCAAACCATGAAGCTACTGACTTCTATCATCACTATAAGGAAGATATCGCTCTCATGGCGGAAATGGGATTTAAATCCTTTAGAACATCCATTGCCTGGACAAGAATTTTCCCAAATGGCGACGATGAATTCCCAAATGAAGATGGTTTGAAATTCTACGACGATTTATTTGATGAATGTAAAAAATATAATATTGAACCAATCGTTACTCTGGATCATTTTGAACATCCATGGAACTTAGTTAAAAAATACAACGGCTTTATGGACCGCCGTGTAATCGGCTTCTTTGTGAAATACGCAAAGGTTTGTTTCGAAAGATATCAGGACAAAGTAAAATATTGGCTGACATTTAATGAAATCAACAACCAGGCTGATGTTATTCAGCATCATCTAATCCAAGAAGGTGGATGCCTGATCAAGGAAGGCGACGATGCTCAATTTATCATGTATCAATCTTCTCACTTTGAACTTGTTGCCAGCGCTTTAGCGGTAAAGGCTGCTCATGAAATTAATCCGAACTTGATGGTTGGATGTATGATCGGAACCAACCCGGTGTATCCGAAAGACTGCAAACCGGAAAACCAGCTGGCTGCCCAGGCTGCCATGCATGCCAAATATTGGTGGGCTGATGTCCATGTAAAGGGTAAATATCCAAACTGGATGTGGAAACGCTGGGAAAGAGAAGGCTATAAGTTAGATATCACCGATGAAGATCTGCAAATCTTAAAAGAGGGTACGGTAGACTTCCTTTCCTTCTCTTACTACATGTCCTTTGCGATTGATGACAGACATGCTCCAACCTATGACTATAACAGTGATGCCTTTGTGAAAAACCCATATATCGGTGCTTCTGACTGGGGCTGGCCGATTGATCCGCAGGGCTTACGCTGGCAGTTATCATGGTATTCCGACCGCTATGATGTACCTTTGATGATCGTTGAAAACGGAATCGGTACCTATGACAAGGTAGAAGAAGACGGAACTATTAATGACCAGGGTCATATCGATTATTTACGTGCACATATTGCGGCAATGCGTGATGCCGTTAATTACGAAGGTGTTGATTTATTAGGCTATCAGATGTGGTCTCCGATTGACATCGTATCTGCTTCGACCGGTGAGATGGACAAGCGTTACGGTCTTGTCTATGTAGATAAGAACAATGCGGGTGAAGGAACTCTGGCAAGAAGCCGCAAAGCTTCCTTCTATTGGTATAAAAAAGTCATCGCTTCCAATGGAGAAGATTTAGATTAAAAAAAGGAGAAGTACAATGAAAAAAGCGGCAATTTTTGATATGGATGGATTGATGTTTGACAGCGAAAATGTGTTCCAGAAAAACTGGCGTGCCATTGCCGATGAAATGGGTGTAACCCTGCCGGAGGATTGGGTATCACAGATTTGCGGAACGAGCGGGGCCCATATGAATCATGTGATTGAACGAAATTATCATGTAGAAGACGGACAGCCAATCCAGACCGAAGTTTACCGCCGTGTAGAAGAAGATCTGGCGATTGACTGTCCGGAAAAACCGGGATTACATGAAATCTTGGAATACCTCTATAACCAGGGTGTTGTGATGGCAGTTGCCTCCAGTAACTTTACGCATATCATTGAAAGAAATTTAAGAAATACCCACACCGATCCGTATTTTAAAACGGTAGTATCCGGAAAAGATGTAAAACACGGAAAACCGGCACCGGATATCTTCTTATATGCAGCTGAAAAAATCGGTTTTGATCCAAAGGATTGCTACGTATTTGAAGATGGCTTTAACGGAATTGAAGCTGCTTATGCAGCAGGATGTGCACCGATTATGATCCCGGACCAGTTCCAGCCAACCGATGAAATCCGTGCAATGTGTGTAGGTGTTTATGATTCTTTATTAGATGCCAAAGAGGCATTTGAAAAAGGAGAGCTATAATCAAAAAAAGACAGGTTCGCCTGTCTTTTTAGATGTTGTTTTGAATTTTTACTTTTTGAATTAAATCGTTATTGTTGATGGAGTTTTGGAAAAGCGTGATCAGGTTATCGGTTGCGTTTTCCTGGCGGGCATCGTTGATGGCGCGTCTTATAATATTTACGGTCTGCATTTCATCCGCATTTAATAATAAGTCTTCTCTGCGGGTTCCGGATTTCTGGATATCGATGGCAGGGAAGACTCTTCTTTCCTGCAGTCTTCTGCTTAATACCAGTTCCATATTTCCGGTACCTTTAAATTCCTCATAAACGACATCATCCATTTTGGATCCGGTATTCACAAGTGCGGTTGCCAGAATTGTCAAAGATCCGCCTTCACGTACATTTCTTGCGGCACCGAAGAATTTTTTCGGCATATGTAAAGAGGAAGGATCCAAACCACCGGTCAAGGTTTTACCGGAAGGTGTACATGTTAAGTTATAAGCTCTGGCAAGACGGGTAATGCTGTCAAGTAAGACCATAACATCTTCTCCATGTTCCACTAAACGCTTCGCCCTTTCAATCACCATTTCCGATACCTGGATATGGTGTTCCGGTAATTCATCAAAGGTGGAATAGATGACTTCAGTATTACGAGATCCAACCGATTCTTTGATGTCGGTTACTTCTTCCGGTCTTTCATCGATTAAAAGAATGATGAGATGGATTTCCGGATTTGTCTTTTGTACCGATAGCGCAATATCCTTTAATAATGTAGTTTTACCTGCTTTTGGAGGGGATACGATCATACCGCGCTGTCCCTTACCGATAGGAGATAATAAGTCTACCATTCTTAAACTGATTTTGTTTTGAAGCAGATGGATTCTGTGATCCGGGAAAATAGGTGTTAAAGATTCAAAATTAGGACGGCGAATGGCTTCTTCGATCGTTCCGCCATTAATGGAATTGACACGAAGAAGAGCACCGTATTTGTCCGTTGGATTACGCCGGCCAAACAGTCCTGTCAACATATCTCCGGTTTTTAAATTGAAATGTCGTATTTGATATGGGGAAACATAAACGTCGTTGGAGGTGGATAGATAATTCTCACCGCGTAAGAAACCATACCCTTCGGAAAGAACTTCCAGGATGCCAAATGCCATATCGTTTGGCTTTTGAATTTCCGGCTGTGGTTCCGGCTCCGGTTCCACTAAAAGTTCAACGAGTTCACTTTTCCGTTTTGAAGAGATTCCTTTTATATCTTTTTCTTTGGCCAGGTCTCTCAGCTCAGCTAAAGATAAATTTTCCAGTTGTTCTTTTGTCATAAAATTTCCTTTCTGTTTTTTAATAATAAACAATTCTTTTCCTGTTGTAAATCTCAAAAAAAGTTAGTACTCACAAATTTATAACAACTGTTATATTTTAAAATATGATATCATTTTATTAACTAAAGGAGGATTTTTTTATGGGATTTCCTAAAAATTTTTTATGGGGCGGCGCTGTTGCAGCTAACCAGCTTGAAGGTGGATATCTGGATGGCGGAAAAGGTTTATCCGTTCCTGATATGTTACTGGGCGGTGATGTAAATACACCGAGAACGTTCTTACCGGTTACCGACCCAAGTGCTTTCTATCCAAGCCATTAATCCATTGATTACTATCATCATTATAAAGAAGATATCGCTTTATTTGTTGAAATGGGTTGGAAGTGCTATCGTTTCTCTATTAACTGGGGCCGTATCTATCCAAATGGTGATGATCCGGAGCCAAATGAAGAAGGTTTAAAATTCTATGACAGCGTAATTGAAGAAACACGCAAACATGGTATGGAACCTTTGATCACAATCTGCCACTATGAGATTCCTTGGGCTATCGTTACAAAGTATCATGGCTTCCACAGCAGAAAGACAATTGATCTGTTCTTAAATTACTGCCGTACTATCTTTACACGTTATAAGGATTCTGTAAAGTATTGGTTAACATTCAACGAAATCAACATTGCCTTAATGGGTATGGGTATCGGTGATCTGTATGGTTTAGGTTTGATGCAGGAAGAAGATATTAACTCTACAAGCCGTATTCCGTTAAGTGATCTCAAACGCAATATGCAGGAAACATTTGAAGCTTTACATAATGAATTTGTTGCCTCTGCATTAGCTGTTAAGATGGGTCATGAAATCAATCCTGACTTTATGATCGGTAACATGATTGCGCACAGCACTTCTTATTATTTAACACCGAATCCGGATGATGTTGTGGCAAATCAGAAAAACGAACATAAGATGAATGACTTCTGCGGCGATGTTCAGGTTCGCGGTGCTTATCCGGTATGGGCTAAGTCTATGATTCGTGAAATGGGATGCGATCCTTGGTTTGTAGATGATGAAGAAGATAAGAAGATCTTAGCTGAAGGAACTGTTGACTTCTATACATTCTCTTATTATTCAACAAGCTGTGTAACTGTTGATCCAAATGCAGAAAAGACGGCAGGTAATATGTCTGTTAACGCGAAGAACCCTTACTTAAAGGCTTCTGACTGGGGTTGGCAGATCGACCCGAAGGGCTTATATTTCACATTGATGACCTTAGCAGACCGTTATCCTGGCACTCCGCTGATGATCGTTGAAAATGGTTTAGGAGCCTTTGATACGGTTGAAGAAGACGGTTCTATCCACGATACTTATCGTATTGACTATCTGCGTCCGCATATCGTAGAAATGAAAAAGGCAATCGATGACGGTGTTCCTCTAATCGGTTATACGACATGGGGACCGATCGACCTTGTATCTGCAGGAACCGGACAGTTCGCAAAACGTTATGGTTTTGTATATGTAAATCGCCACGATGACGGAACCGGTGATTTCTCACGTTCTAAGAAAGATTCCTTCTATTGGTACAAGAAAGTTATCGCATCGGACGGTGAAGATTTAGCTTAATTTTTACTTCAAGGGGACGATTTTGTCCCTTTTTTCTTTTTGAATCAAAAATTTATTGAAATTCATTTTTTGATGTGTATATTATGAATTTAATAAAGGGGAAAAAGGGGACAGAAAAATGAAGTTTAAGGACTATTTTGCCGAGGACCGCGACCAGATTTTCAAGACTGTATTTGAGAGCAGCCGAACAGATCCGGAAACGATGAAATTCTTGGAAAGAGTGTACTTTAAAGAACTGATTTTTGAACAGTTGGACCCGGAATTAAGAACCAATTATTATATTGACTCGATTTATGATATCTTTCACAGACTGGACTTTGCGGATGTATGGATGGATTCCAAGGAAATCATTCGAAAGCTTTGTGTTGCCGTCAACAAAAAGACATGTACGATGCGCCAGTTAGGAATTATCACTGCGGGTATGTTCTATGATTGGAATCCGGAGAAAACATTTGAAGAACAATTTTTGAAGGCATTTAACAACTAAGAGGATGTTTCAGTTAAGTAATAATTCTTAGCTGAGACATCCATTTTTTCTCCGCTATCGAAAATCTAATTAAAAATCATCTGCCTAAGACATTTTCTAGTTAAGCAGATGATTTTATTTGCCTTTTTGGGCATTATAA
>JAGAWH010000085.1 GCA_017941505.1 Faecalicoccus sp.
CAGCCAATGGCGTCAACCTAAAAAAAGGTTGGCGTTTTTTATTGGGAGCGGATTATGTGAGCCCAAATACGGATTGGAAAAGCTCAAGGGCAAAAATGTAGTTAAGTATAATACTTATTAATCTATGCAATAATAGGTATTATATGGTATAATGTAGTTAAGCTAAGGAGGTTGTTCCCATGTTTATTAGAGTAATTCCAAATAATAAAGGTTCTAAAAACACCGTGTTCTGCGATCTTGTAGAATCTTACCGTGACAATAATGATATCCCCAAGCACCGCGTCGTAGTTAAGCTCGGTCAATTTGACAGAGAACGTGTCCCTTATCTCAAGGCTGCATTTAATAAAGGCGACCCTGAAAGGATCCTGGAAAATGAGCTCAAGAAACTTCGATAAAAGAGCCTCAGCTCTGTCTAATCTCTTCCGCTGGTTTGGCAATTATTTAAGATCCAACGATGTACGGTGCCAGACGCGTAAGTCTTCCCGTGACTTTTCCCGTATTTATAAGTTCCCCTGGTATGATGTTCTCTGTTACCTAATATTCCGTCACGAAAAATGCACCCAGTCTGAAATATCTTCCTATTACTCATCGATTGGAAAGCCGGACCTACGTATCAGCAAGCAGGCCGCATTCAAGGCTGTCCAGAAAGTTCGCTGGGAGGTCTTCTCGCTTCTTATCCGAAAGCTGGCAGAAAAGTTCTATTCCTCCTCCCTGGTGAAAACGCATAAGGGATATATCCTCCTGGCTGAGGACGGCACCACCAACGCACTTCTCCCCACGGCGGAAGCACTTGAGATGTTTGGCTTTGTCACTAATCCGACTGTGAAGAAAGCGGATGATGCAAAGAAAGCGACCAGCAGATCAGCTTCTCTGTATGACGTGACCAACGGGCTGATCGTAAACTTCTCCATGAATCGATATAAACGCTCCGAGATCCCTATAGCTGTAGAGCATCTCGAGCAGTCGCATGATCTGTTTGGCGGAAAAAATGTGATCCTCCTGGCTGACAGGTATTACGGAGGCGTGGAATTCTTCTCCATCATTGAAAGCTTCGGATTTAACTACTGCATCCGGGGAAAGTCAAATTTCTTCAAGAAAGCGATAGCAGAGATGGAAAGCGACGATCAGTGGATCACGGTCAATATCGATAAGGCATGGCTGAAAAGATTAAAGTACGATCAGCCGAAGGCGCGGTTTGCGGATGATCCTGAATTCCGTCTGCGTATTGTTAAGCGCGAGTACCGCTACTTCGACAGCAGGGGGAATGCCCACACGGAACAGCTGATCTATTTTACAAACCTTCCGGAGGAGGAATTCAGCACAAGCGATATCATTTCCTTGTATGCGAAACGATGGGATGTGGAGGTTAGCTACAAGACTTTGAAGACCGACCTGGAATGGGAGAGATTCTTCAGCATGGACTGCAGTGTTGAAATGTGTTCGATCTACTCAAAAATACTGTTCCATAATTTGAACGGGATCGTTAGAAAAGAGATGAACCTGATATTATCCCAGGAGCATATAGAGGATGATAACAAATATGAATACACAGTGAATATTGCTCAGCTGACAAATTCATTAAGGGATTTTGGATTATGCCGGTATCTTCGGAGCGGGAACCATCAGGCAATCAATAAATTACTGCATAGAATTTATGACCTGCGCCATAAAATAAAAGTACCTGTCCGGGAAGGCAGGCACTACAAGCGCTGGGGCAGGGTCGTAATGAGCAGTGCTCCAGTTCGCTTCAGGCTTGATGGGCGCAACTGGCCAAGAGTCATCCGTGTCAAGGGCCGGCTACAGACCATCAGACCATAAAACATCTAACATCTACAGTATATCATTCAAATCGAAAAAAATACCCTCAAAAAAACGAGTTTTCGTGCGCCCTTTTGAACTGTCTTTGATCTCCCTACGAACTTTCTTCGACTGTATTTACATTCACGGTTAGTAGTTAAGATTACTGCAAGTCAAAAAATAAGGCGTCAACACTTTTAGGTTGACGCCATTGGGAGCTGATTTTGGCTCCTTTATTTATTGGATGGAAACGGAATAAATATTGTTCTTAAAAAAACATTTGTAAATGAAGGATGTTTCGGTTAGAATGTCTGTGCGGAAGTTTTTCGCAGATTTTTGGAGGTCTTGCTTATGGTCTTAAGAAGATTTACAAAATTGAAAGAGAATAGTCTGTTTTAAGCGTGCAATTTTGTACGCTTTTTTTCGTGTAGAAAGGACGAGAACATGGAAACAAAAGTATTAATCGTTATGGGTTCCCGCTCGGATCTTCCGAGCATGGAAGGCTGTATGAAACAGCTCGATGATTTTGGTGTTGGTTATGAAGTAAGAGTATTAAGTGCTCATCGTACACCAAATGAAGTAATTGCTCTTTCTGCATCCGCAAGAGATCGCGGAATTCAAGTTATTATAGCTGCTGCCGGAGGTGCTGCCCACTTAGCAGGTGTTCTGGCAAGTTCTACTCCGTTACCGGTTATCGGTATTCCGATTCAAACAAGCGCTTTAGGTGGCATGGATTCTTTATTATCTACAGTTCAGATGCCGCAGGGTGTACCTGTCGCAACTGTTGCCATCGGAAAAGCCGGAGCCCGCAATGCTGCCATCTTAGCTGTGCAGATGATGGGATTAGGTAACCCGGAATACTTAGATAAAATCGCTGAATTTAAAAAAGAACAGGCAGAAAAAGTTCTGGCACAATCCGTAGTGGAATAGGAGAAAAAATGAATACTCGTATATTTGTACAAAAGAAAGAACAGTTTCAGGTAGAAAGTCAATCTCTCTGTCAGGAATTGAAACAGTCCCTTTCCTTAAGTGATGATTTTGGATTAACACAATACAATATCTATGACATCTTTGAAGCCGATGACAGCGATATTGAATTGTTGAAGAAAAATGTATGTTCGGAAGTTGTAACCGATACGGTTTATGATGATGTGGATTTAACAGGTAAGAAGTATCTTGCCTATGAATATCTGCCGGGCCAATATGACCAGAGAGCAGACAGTGCTATGCAGTGCTTGATGCTTCTCAACAACAAACAGACCGTTCGTATCTACTCAGGTACTTTATTGGTATTTGAAGGTACAGTAAGCGATGAGGATATCGATAAAATTACCCACTATATCGTTAACCCGGTAGAAGCCCGTGTAAAGGACTTATCGGTATTAGAAGATGATATGGATATCGAAGTTAAACCGGTACCGTATATCACAGGATTCCTTTCAATGGATGATAAAGCCTTAGAAGATCTTCGTATTAAAGAAGGTTTGGCTATGTCATTTGAGGATATTCAATTCATTCGCGATTACTTCAAAAATGAAGAAAAAAGAGAATGTACAATGACTGAGCTGAAGGTGCTGGATACATATTGGTCCGACCATTGCCGTCATACTACATTTGAAACCGTTTTGGAATCAATTACTTTCCAATCCGATATCCTTCAAGACCAGCTTCAGGCATCCTATGAAAGATATTTGGAATTAAGAAATAAGGTTCACGGCGGTAAAAAAGAACAGACCTTAATGGATATGGCAACGATTGCCGGTAAATATATGCGTAAGGTCGGCAAGCTGGATGATATGGAAGTCAGCGATGAGATCAACGCCTGCTCGGTAGAAATCAAGGTTGATGTCAACGGAAACGAAGAAGACTGGCTGCTGATGTTCAAAAACGAAACTCACAACCATCCAACCGAAATTGAACCGTTTGGTGGAGCCAGCACCTGTATCGGTGGAGCTATCCGTGACCCATTATCCGGAAGAAGTTATGTATATCAGGCAATGCGTATTACCGGTGCCGGTGATATCACAAAGCCAATCAGTGAAACATTAGAACATAAATTACCGCAGTCAAAGATTTCTAAGACAGCTGCCCAGGGATATTCCTCTTACGGTAACCAGATTGGTTTAGCTACTACATTTGTAGAGGAATTATATGATGAAGGCTATGTTGCCAAGCGTATGGAAGTGGGCGCTGTAGTCGGTGCTGCTCCTAAATCACATGTTAAACGTGAAAAACCGCAGCCGGGCGATATCATCGTTATGATCGGTGGCGCAACCGGACGTGATGGAATCGGTGGTGCAACCGGTTCTTCAAAAGAACACAATGAAACTTCTTTGGAAAAGTGTTCCAGTGAAGTACAGAAGGGTAATGCCCCAATCGAACGTAAATTACAGCGTTTATTCCGTAACCCTGCTGCTACAAAATTAATTAAAAAAGCCAATGACTTTGGAGCCGGCGGTGTCAGTGTTGCGGTCGGTGAATTAGCAGATGGCTTGGATATCAACCTGGATGTTGTTCCGGTTAAATATCAGGGCTTAGATGGTACCGAGCTTGCGATCAGTGAATCCCAGGAACGTATGGCATGCTGTATTGCGGCTGAAGATTTTGAAGCCTTTAAAGAAGAAGCCTATAAGGAAAACTTAGATACCATTAAAGTAGCCGATGTAACAGATACTAATCGTTTAGTGATGCATTGGCGCGGTGATACGATCGTGGATATGTCCCGTAACTTCTTAAATACCAACGGTGTCCGCCAACATCAGGAAGTAACCGTTATGCCTTCCGAATATGATGAGAAGCCGTTTGATAAAAAATATGATTCCTTACTGGATGCTCTGCAGGATGAAAATGTTGCCTGTCAGATCGGTATGGCAGAAATGTTTGATGCCTCCATCGGTAAGAGTACCGTATTGATGCCGTTTGGCGGAGCTTATCAGTTAACTCCGGAAGAAGCTTCCGTTCAAAAATTACCGGTATTCGGTATGACCGATACAGCTTCTGTTATGGCATATGGCTTTGATCCGAAATTATCGAAGTATTCTCCATATTTAGGCGCTTCATACTCTGTTGTAGAAGCTTTAACACGTATTACAGCAGTCGGTGCTGATTATGCGACATGCCGTCTGTCCAACCAGGAATATTTTGAACGCGTCGGCAAAGACCCTAAGAAGTGGGGTTATCCGTTTGAGGCATTATTAGGATTAATTGATGCCCAAATGGCATTTGAAACACCGGCAATCGGTGGTAAGGATTCCATGTCCGGAACATATATGGATATCCATGTTCCGCCTACATTGATTACCTTTGCGGTTACTACAGAAAAGACACAGAATATTGTTTCTGCATCTTTCAAGAAACCGGCCAACTATATTTATTTAATTAAACATGAACCGTTAGAAGGACATGTTCCAAACTATGAACAGTTAAAGGATAACTTTAAAACCGTTCGTCAATATATGCAGGAAGGTAAGATTATCTCTGCCTCATCCGTTAAATACGGTGGTATCGGATATGCGGTTGCCAAGATGGCATTCGGTAATAAGTTAGGTGCTGCCATCACTACCGATGAAGATCCATATGGATTCAATATCGGATCGATGGTTGTGGAGACAACAGAAATTATCCTTGACCCACACTTCACTTTGATCGGTATTACCAATGAATCCGGAAATATCGTAATCAACGATGAAGTTGTTACTATGGATGAAGCCATTTCTACATGGCAGAAGCGCTACAACGATATTTATCCGGTTTATGTAGACCGTAATGAAGGCGTTGTAGAAACCGCATTAGTGGACAAAAAAGTTTCGCAGTCCAAAGAAGTTGTGGAAAAACCGGTTGTTGTGATTCCGATTTTCCCGGGACAGAACTGTGAATATGATACAACTCAGAAATTTGAAAGAGCCGGTGCTGAGGTTCATCAGGTTGTATTCAATAACTTAACGGTTGAAAATATTAAGAAGAGCATTGATAAATTAGCCGATGAAATTTCTAAAGCTCAGATTTTGATGGTTGTCGGCGGATTCTCCAGCGGTGATGAGCCAGATGGTTCAGGTAAATTTATTGCCAACGTACTCCGCAACCCGAAGATTTGGGAAGCTATTCAGACAATGCGTAACAACGATGGATTGATTTTGGGTATCTGTAACGGATTCCAGGC
>JAGAWH010000086.1 GCA_017941505.1 Faecalicoccus sp.
GCCCTTGGTGCGGTATTTTTCCACCCAGTCGGGGTATACGATTGATTTCTTCATACTAATAGTATACACGTATATACTATATTTAGTCATCAAAAAAAATAGATCTTTGAGACCTATATTTTTTCATGCGTAATTACTATTAACCTGCATGAAAACGATTACAATTGCATAAAAAGGTGTTATAATGACAATAGATATTTAGGAGGAATTACAATATGTCTTTAGTTCAAGAAAGATATGAAAAATGGTTGAATCATCCAAACTTAGATCCTAGCTATAAAGAAGCATTGGAAAACATGACAGAGACTGAGAAGAATGATTCATTCTATGCTTTGATCGAATTTGGTACAGCTGGTATGCGCGGTATTTTAGGTCCTGGTACAAACCGTATTAACCTTCACACAATCCGTAAAGCTACTCAGGGATTTGCTGACTACATTAAGGCAGCTGGCGAAAAAGCTTGCGAAATGGGAATCGCTATCGGTTATGACAACCGTCACATGTCCAGAGAATTTGCGTTTGACTGTGCAGCATTACTTGCAAAGAATAATATTAAGTCTTACGTATTCGAATCTTTACGTCCAACACCGGAATTAAGTTTTGCAGTTCGTCATTTAGGATGCTTCGGCGGTATCATGATCACTGCCAGCCACAACCCTAGAGAGTACAATGGTTACAAATTATATGACGAAAAAGGATGTCAGCTTGTTCCTGCATTAGCAGCTCAGGTAATCGACCGCGTTAACGCAATCGAAGACGAATTAGCTATTGATGTTAACTGCACTGAAGAACAGAAGAAGTTAATCACTGTTATCGGTGAAGATGTAGATAACGAATACTACAAGAATGTATTAAGCATTCAGTTGAACCCGGATGTTAAGAAAGACATCAAGATCGTATTCAGCCCTGAACACGGTACTGCAAACGTTCCTGTAAGAAAAGTATTTGAATTAACAGGATACAACTGCATCCCTGTAGAAGAACAGTGCTCACCGGACCCTGATTTCTCTAACACTAAGACTCCAAACCCTGAATCTCCGGAAGCTTACGAATTAGCTTTAGAATATGCTAAGAAATATGATGCAGACCTGATTTTGGTTTGTGACCCGGATGCTGACCGTATGGGTGTTGGTGTTAAACACAATGGTGAATATGTAGTTATGACCGGTAACCAGTCCGGAGCTGTTGAAATCGAATACATCTGCTCACAATTGAAGGAAAAAGGCTTAATGCCTGAAAACCCTGTAATGTTCAACACTGTTGTAACAAGTGACTTAGGTGAAAAGACAGCTGCTAACTACGGTGTAGCTACTGAAAAGACTTTAACAGGATTCAAGTTCATCGGTGAAAAAGTTGCGAAGTACGAAGTAACTCATGAAAAGAACTATGTATTCGGTTATGAAGAATCTTATGGTTCATTAATTAAACCGTTCGTACGTGACAAAGATGCTCCTCAGGCATTATTGATGCTGGCAGAAGCTTGTGCTTACTACAAAGAACGCGGTAAAGACCTTGTTGACGTATTAGATGAATTATACGAACGCAATGGTACTTATGAAGAAAGCCAGGTTGCATTAACTCTGTCCGGTATGGAAGGTGCTGCACGTATTAAGGAAATCTTATCTGATTTAAGAAATGATGCTCCGGCAGAAATCGGCGGATCTAAGGTTGTTCGTATCGAAGACTACAAAGAATCTGTAATCAAAGAAAACGGCAAGACTGAAGAGTTAACAGGATTTGTTAAGTCCGATGTATTGAAGTACTACTTAGACGACGGAAGCTGGATTGCAGTACGTCCAAGTGGAACAGAACCTAAGTGTAAATTCTATTACTGCATTAAGGGTGATTCAAAGGCTGAAGCTCATGACAAGACTTTGAAATACCAGGCTGCAATGAAAGAAATCACAAACTGCTAATTATCTAAATTGAAGGGAACTGTTAAATCAGTTCCTTTTTTTTGCGGGCATGAAAAAAGCTGCCGGGCTAGGCAGCTTTGAATTCCTGTAAGAATCTTTCAATGCGGACGCAGGCTTCTTTGATATGGTCCATGCTGTAAGCGTAGGAGATACGGATAAAGCCTTCACCATGCGGGCCGAATGCGGTACCCGGTACACAGGCAACGCGCTGGGCTTCCAAGAGTTTGGAGCAGAACTCATCGCTGCCCATTCCGGTCGAGCGGATATCCGCAAATACATAGAAGGTACCGTGCGGCATATTGGTATGCAATCCCATGCGGTTTAAACGCTTTACTAATAAGTTGCGGCGGTTACGGTATTCTTCCTTCATATAAAGAACATCATCATAACCATTGCGTAGTGCTTCAATGGCAGCATATTGAGCTTGTGTCGGAGCAGACATGATCACAAATTGATGGATCTTAGTAAGCTGTGTGCTAACTTCCTCGTTGGAAAGGATGTAACCCAAACGCCAGCCGGTCATCGCAAAGGCTTTGGAGAAGCCGTTGATAACGATAATCTGATCGCGAACTTCAGGAAATTGTGCTAAGGATGCAAATTCCTGATCGAAGCTTAACTCAGCGTAGATTTCATCGCTGACTACATAGATATCGGATTCCTTGATAATAGGAACGATTTTTTCATAATCTTCTTTTGTCATGACTCCGCCGGTTGGATTACTCGGGAAGTTGATAATCATCGCTTTTGTCTTTGGCGTAATGGCAGCTTTTAAATCTTCCGGCGTTAATTTAAAATCATTCTCCACCGTAAGTGTAATTGTTTTTACGATGCCGCCGGATAACAGGATGGCAGGCTCGTAGGCAACGTAGTTCGGGTCAAGTACGATAACTTCGTCTCCCGGGTTTAATAAAGCTCTCATCGCAAGGTCGATTCCTTCAGAGCCGCCAACAGTAACTAAGATTTCCTTTTCCGGATCGTAGTTTTGATTGTAGTGCAAAGTATGGAAGCGGGAGATTTCCTTGCGCAGCTGAAGTAAGCCGCGGTTTGCGGTATAGTGTGTTCTTCCTTCTGCCATCATATCGGCTGCATATTGACAGATATGCCATGGTGTATGGAAGTCCGGTTCACCGACACCCAGCGATATAACATCTTCCATGGCATTGGCTAAATCGAAGAATTTACGAATACCGCTCGGTTTCATTTCTTTAACAATTCTTGATGTTTCTTTCATTATGCGCTCACTACCAATCTATCATGATCTTTTTCAATTTTGGATTCGATAATAGCACCGTTGGATTTATACTGCTTCAAGACAAACAGGGTCTTAGTGGATGTAACCGAATCCATGCAGGCAATTTTATCGGAAACAAAGCGTGCCACTTCAAACATTGTCTTTCCCTCAACAAGACATAAGAAGTCGCAATCACCGCTTAACAGATACATTGTATTTACTTCCGGATAATTTGCGATTAAAGAGGCTGTCTTATCATAACCGGAATTTCTCTGCGGAGTGCAGTCAATTTCAATATAAGCCATCACTTTTTCATCACGCAGGGCACGATTATAGTTGATAATTGTGTGATAGCCGCAGATAATCTGCTGGTCTTCCAGTTTCTTGATTTCATTTTTTACGTCTTCTGGATCTTCGTTTAAGATATCGGCAAGATCTGTTGCGGTAAGTCTTGCATCTTTTTCTAACAGGTCCAGGATCTTATTTTGATTCATTTTCCATCCTCCCTTTTTTATGAAAATTCATTATCTACATTTTTTTATAAAATCCATCATATGTCAATCGAAAATCATGAAAAGTGCATCGAAACCATGGAGAAAAAAAGAAAAAAATTACCGAAATGAAAGCGCTTGAATACTCGTTATCTCATTGACAAAAAGGTGTCTATTTCCTATAATATTGTTGAATAATTTAAAGGAGGATTTACTGATATGACAGTAAAAGTTGCAATCAACGGTTTTGGACGTATTGGTCGTTTAGCATTCCGTCAGATGTTCGGTGCTGAAGGTTACGAAGTAGTAGCTATTAACGATTTAACTAGCCCTAAGATGTTAGCTCACTTATTAAAGTATGACTCAACTCAGGGTAAATACGCAAAGGCTGACACAGTTAAAGCTGGTGAAAGCTCAATTTTCGTTGATGGAAAAGAAATCACAATTTATGCAAAAGCTAATGCTGCTGAACTGCCTTGGGGCGAATTAGGTGTTGACGTTGTTTTAGAATGTACAGGTTTCTATACTTCTAAAGCTAAAGCTTCTGCACACATCGAAGCAGGCGCTCGTAAAGTTGTTATCTCTGCACCGGCAGGAAATGACTTACCAACAATCGTTTACAACGTAAACCACGAAACTTTGAAACCAGAAGACACAGTTATCTCTGCTGCTTCTTGTACAACAAACTGCTTAGCTCCTATGGCTAAAGCATTGAACGACTTAGCTCCAATCCAGGCTGGTATCATGAGCACAATCCACGCTTACACTGGTGACCAGATGACATTAGATGGACCTCAGAGAAAAGGTGACTTACGTCGTTCTCGTGCAGCTGCTGTAAACATCGTTCCTAACTCTACAGGTGCTGCAAAAGCTATCGGTTTAGTTATCCCTGAATTAAACGGAAAATTAATCGGATCTGCTCAGCGTGTTCCTACTCCTACAGGATCTACTACAATCTTAGTAGCTGTTGTTAAGGGTAAAGTTACAGTTGACGAAATCAATGCTGCTATGAAGGCTGCTGCAACTGAATCTTTCGGTTACAACGAAGAAGAAATCGTATCCAGCGACATCATCGGTATGCGTTATGGATCATTATTCGATGCAACTCAGACTCAGGTTATCGCTATGGAAGATGGAAACACTGAAGTTTCTGTAGTATCTTGGTACGATAACGAAAACTCTTACACTTCTCAGATGGTTCGTACAATTAAGTACTTCTCTGAATTAGGTTAATCTATAATTTATAAGAGTTCATAAGGAATCCTGCGGGATTCCTTTTTTTCTGTGTCTTGAAAAATCCTGCTTTTTATTATATTCTTATTCATAGAGTAGTGTCGGAAATAACGGGTAGATGAGGCTGTGTAATACAGGCTATCCGGATAAAAAGAAAACAGCGCATACAAAGGCGCACTAAAAACAACTTTTGGCAAAGCTTAATTTTTGAATATAAGATTTCTATTGACTAATCTTTGTCTTTGATCCAGGCATCCAGATGAATATTGATCCCTGCGAATATGCAGAAGAACGCATTCTTTGGACCGTTGCGGATCGTCATCTGGTGCAGATGGTAATCATTCAGGACACGGTTGTTTATTCGTTCTGTGCATGTCCTGTTTTTATAGATCTTCTTCCACTTCTCCGACCGATATAGAAGAGGCCCGCCATTGCGCGCATCATCACCGTCATTGATGTATACGACCCTTCCGTAATCCGATGAACTGCACTGGTCCTTAAGAGGACAGGAATCTACCTTGCCCATAACGTATGGGCACCGGAACTTTCGTCTGCAGCGGTTGTAATCATAGCCATGGTTGATCATTTCATGACCTGCCATGCAGACCGGAATACCGTTTGAACTGAGATTTGACTTCTCCGAATTCGATTTAGATGAATCTCTTCTTGGATTCCGGTCGATAACAGGGATAATATGATTAAGACAAAGATATTGGTAAATGGGCAGACTGTCAGAAGCAGAATCCAGACACATATACTTGGGACGGAGGTCTGGGTTCATATCGAGAAGCTGGGCGGTTGCTGAAACGGAGGTCAGCGCATCATGCCTGGAAGCTTTCTCCAGAGAGATGAAGACAGGCAGATCAATATTTCTCGAGGGATTGTGATAGGAAATATTGTAGAAGGTAAAGCCAAGATAGAAGGAATCAAGGCTTGAATCCCATCCAAAATCGGCGTCAGGTGCTGAGAAGCGGTAAACAGGATCATCGTCATTTCCGGCGGAGGCTTTATGGCCGCTGCGGGAAGCATGGATATGTAGAGAAGAACCATCCCCGGACAGGATCAGTTCTTTCTGATCGATGAAGCCTAGATCAAGGGACGGGATGACAGCTAGAGAATTAAACAGGGACTGAAGCATAAACATCATCCTGTCACGGTCGCTATCAGCACCATCTTTATATTTGTCGAGCAGAGAGTATGTATCGGTATGAGAGTAATTGATCAGCTTTTCGCCGTGCTTCGGTTTTTTCTTCGGTTGCTTCTTATAGTGTTCCTTTGGATAAAGTTCATCCATATGCGGATCGACGCCGGTAAGACGGATGATGAAATCGTAATGAGAAGCCTTTGAAGGAGGCTGAAAGGAGCCAAGGAGATACTGAAGAAGAGAATCCGAATGCAGATCCTCGCACCAGCGGTGGATAGAAGTATATCCAAAGTGCTGTATAAGGATAAAAGAGCGAATGAATAAAGAAGGATCGATGGCACGCCTACCGAAAGGAGAATAGAGCGAAAAAAGAAGATCCGAAGCGAGGGCGGGATTGAGCTTCTTCATTTTATGGAGAGCAGAACGAAAGAGCTTAGAGGAAAGACGTTTCTTCTGAGCAGGATCAAGATGAATGGATTCCGACTTGAGGAAGGCACGGTGTTCCCAGGTCGAAGAAATATGGTCGAGCAATTA
>JAGAWH010000087.1 GCA_017941505.1 Faecalicoccus sp.
AAATATCCCATTTTCGACAGTTGAAAAATTAAGAGTGCCGGAATGCCCTGTAAATAAAGGCTTTCCGGCACTTTCTGTTAAAAACAGATGTAGCGACAGTTTTTTTCTACATTAATTTTTTTATCATTTTATTCAGATCCTTTGCCTGGTAATGTACATGATCCAGTGGAAGTCCCAGTACAGAAACCAGATCTGTAAGTGTGCTGCTTCCTGTATACAGTGCCTTGTAGTAGATATTAAACTCTTCCGATACATTCATATTTTTAAGAGTAGTCCTAACTTCCTCGACAGTATGATGTCTGCCGTTATCATCCAGCTTAACTTCCAGCAGGCGGTAAATGAGCAACGCTGTATAACAGATCATGAAATGCGCCTTTATCCTGTCCGGATTCCTGTGATATACAGGACGGGCGTCAAAGCTGGTCTTCATTATTCTGAAACAATCCTCAATCTGATAGCGCTTATGCATTATCGCAAGAATATCCTTGGCAGGATCATTAAGATTGGTAGCTACCGCATAATAGCCGTCATATCTCTCCTCGTCCTTGATCTTATCCTTATCCAGTTCATAAGATATCTCTGCATTTTCACCGGATTTGGTCTGCGCCTTTCTCTTCAGGAAACGGCGTACATCATTGGGACCCTTTTTGATCTGTTCCGGATCATTTTTCTTAAGCAGATTCTCTGCACGCTCTATCTGCCTGTTCCGGACCATTCTCTGGTATTCCATCATCTTCCGTGAGAATGTGATGATGATCCTCTGCTTGAGGGTTCCCTTGGCCTTGCGCTTCTTTGTCTTGCCGGTCTTTGTTGTCCAGTATTCATCCAGACCGAGATCGATGACCTTGTCGGCACAGACCACCTTGTAAGCCATGTCCTCATAGAGTTCCCGGTTGCCCGGCTCAAATCTGTCAAATTTCTTCATCTCTTTTATGGTGATCATCCTGTCATTGGAGAGCAGCCTGTAGTCGTAATCATTAAAGACAGCCTGCTTCAGCACATCGGAGAGCTTCTTGATCGACTGTGTCACGATGAAGGACCTTCCACCCATGGAATTGAACTTCCGTATGTTGTAGGAGCCCAGACCTGCGTCCGCGCAGTATATGAACCTTGAGTTTTCGGTCATCTTGATCACTTCTTCTTCAACCGGAACAGCCGTAAGCTGTTCATTCTTGTTGCCCGGATGAATGCACATAGTGATAGGGATACCCCGGCTGTCCATGACCAGTCCCATTTCGACTATCGGATTAGGACGGTGATCCTTTGATAATCCGAACTTTTTGAGCCCCTCTATGATTTCACCTGTCACTTCGTCAATGACATCCTCGTCATATCTCTCGCTCTCGAAATAGTAGTTGGTACAGTCATAGTAGAGGACAGACGAGTCACGCGGCACGATCTGGCTGCTGGTCTTATAAAGGTAGACCAGGTAATCATTATAATTTGACGCAAGAACATCCATGAAGCGGAGTATCTGGTGATACTCGAACTGGGGCTTCTCATAGTAGATGCCGAGATCGTCGAATGTTCCGAGCTTTGACTTCGGGTCAAGGATGCGTGCATAGATCAGGAACCGGTTTATCATGGCACAGTCAAAGGTGACCTTCGTCTCACTGGTAGCTTCCGCAAAGAAACTGTCGAGCTTCAGCTTCTGATAGATCGTCTGCAGGAAGAAGTATCCGATATTGAGATAGGTCGCCCTGGAGGCAGAAGTGCCGGGATCAGGAATAATTTCGTTAAGATTGATCTCAGCGGTACAGGTAACAACCATCTCCTCGAGATTCTTATTATATTCCTCGACCTTTTTCTTAGCGTAGGCAAGTGGATCGTCAGTGATCCTCAGAAGATCGGAGTGCTTACCGATGGTTGCGACCTTGACGGTAGTGACACGGCCGCCTTTCCTGACAGAATGGGCAATAAAGTAGGTAGGATTCTTGGCTTTTCTTGAATAATCGAGTTTCATGGACTGGATTACCTCCGTTACTATCATTATATCACAAATCGCTACATACCGCTACTATCGCTACAAATAATTTTCACTTCTTGACGCAAAAAAAGCGCTACCTAAAGCGCTTTTGGGATATTCTATGATCTGCAAGTGTTTAAAACCCGCGTTTGCTCTGCTTTTTGTGTATAATGGTAGGGAAAGTGAGGTATTTGAAATGTTTGAATATACAAATATCAAGGAAGCACCGGCTGCGGTAGGGCCTTATTCTCAAGCTGTTAAAAGCGGAAATATGTTATTTATCAGCGGACAGATCGGAATTGATCCGGCAACCAATGAAATGGTAGAAGCCAATATTGAAACTCAGGCTCACCAGGTTATGAAAAATATCGGAAAGATCTTGGAGGCCAACGATATGGATTATTCCAATGTCATTAAAACAACCTGCTTACTGGCTGATTTAAAAGACTTTGGAACATTCAACGGAATCTATGAACAGTACTTTATTTCCAAGCCGGCAAGAAGCTGTTTTGCGGCAGCCGGTATCCCAAAGGGTGCTCTTTGCGAAGTGGAAGTCATTGCCGTTAAAGACTAAAAAAACGAGAGGATTGATTTCCTCTCGTTTTTAAATGTTTGCAGCAACTAAATCGCCCATTTCCTTACAGCCGACTTTAATCATGCCTTCTGACATCATATCGGCTGTACGGTATCCTTTATCAAGTACGGCATTGACCGCATCTTCAATTGCTTTAGATTCCTCTTCCAATAGGAAGGAGTATTTTAACATCATCGCTACCGAAAGAATAGTTCCAAGCGGATTGGCAATATCCTGTCCGGCAATATCCGGAGCTGATCCATGAATCGGCTCATACATACCGCGGCTGGTTTCGCCAAGGGAGCTTGATCCAATGGTACCGATGGTACCGGTGATCATGCTGGCTTCATCACTTAAGATATCGCCAAACATATTCTCAGTTAAGATGACATCAAACTGGCTTGGTTTCTTACAGATCTGCATTGCCGCATTATCTACATACATGAAAGATAATTCCACTTCCGGATAATCCTTAGCGACTTCTGAAACAACTTTTCGCCACAACTTTGAAGAGTCAAGTACATTTGCCTTATCTACGCAACAAAGCTTTTTAGAGCGCACCATAGCGGTATCAAATCCAACCTTGGCAATGCGGCGAATCTCATCAGCGGAGTAAGTTAAGATATCGGTGGCAACATCGTCTTCGGTCTTATGTTCACCAAAGTAGATACCTCCGGTAAGTTCTCTTACAACCACAAAGTCGATACCTTCATCAACTAAGGATGGCTTTAATGGGGAAGCATCTGCCAGCTGTGGATACAGCTTAGCCGGGCGCATATTCGCAAATAAGCCGAGCTTTGAACGAATCTGAAGTAAGGCTTTTTCCGGACGGTTTGCCGGAGGCTGAGAGTCATATTTCGGACCGCCTACAGCACCTAAGAGAACGCTGTCACTTGCCAGCAGTTTCTCTACAGATTCTTCCGGAAGACAGCTTCCTGTGGCATCAATGGCAGCTCCACCTGCCAAAACTTCTGTAAGGTTAAAAGTATGACCGTACTTTTCTTCAATCTTTTTTAATACTTTAATGGCCTCTGTCACAATTTCCGGACCGATGCCATCACCTTTAATGACCGCAATATTCTTTTCCATTTTATTGCTCCTTCTTGGCATTGACGTAGTTCACAAGTCCGCCCACATTGATTAAATTCTGCATGAATTCAGGGAACGGCTGTGCCTTGAAGGTTTCACCGGTCGTAACATCGGTAATGACTCCTGTATCAAAGTCAACTTTTACTTCATCACCATCGTTGATCGCTGCAGCAGCTTCCGGACATTCCATGATCGCAAATCCGATATTGATGGAGTTGCGGTAGAAGATGCGGGCAAAGCTGTCGGCGATAACTACGCTGACACCGGCTGTCTTAAGAGCCAGGGGAGCATGTTCACGGCTGGATCCACAGCCAAAGTTTTTACGGGCAACAATAATATCTCCCGGTTTTACTCTTTCGGTAAATGTTGGGTCTAAATCGACCATGGCATGGCTTGCCAGTTCCTTGGCATCAAAAGAGTTCAAATATCTTGCCGGAATGATAACGTCGGTATCGACGTTATCTCCGTATTTAAATACTGTTCCATGGGCTTCCATTAGTGGTTTCCTCCTACTTTTTCAGGGTTTGCGATATATCCTGCGATAGCGGATGCAGCTGCTGTTTCCGGAGATGCCAGATATACCAGGGCTTCGGTATCACCCATACGGCCTACGAAGTTACGGTTGGTCGTAGAGACACATTTTTCACCTTTGGCAAGAACACCCATGTGTCCGCCCATACATGGACCGCAGCTCGGGGTATTAACGGCACAGCCTGCTTCGACAAAGATATCCATTAATCCTTCATGGATACACTGCAGGAAAATCTTCTGGGTAGCCGGAATAACCATAACACGGACATTTTTGGCAACCTGATGACCTTTTAAGATCGCAGCAGCTTTACGCATATCTTCCATACGTCCGTTGGTGCAGGATCCAATCACAACTTGATCAATATAGATCTTATCCATCGCTTCTACTTCATCAATGGTTTTGCCATTGCCCGGTAAATGCGGGAAGGCAACTGTTGGACGAATGGCGCTTAAATCGATATCAACCACACGTTCATATACGGCATCCTCATCGGCTTCAAAGATGGTATAGTCGGTAACACCGGCATTTTTCATATATTCGATTGTTTTATCATCAACCGGGAAGATACCGTTTTTACCACCGGCTTCAATTGCCATATTGGCAATTGTAAAGCGGTCATCCATGGATAATTCATGAACGCCAGGTCCGGCAAATTCCATAGATTTATATA
>JAGAWH010000088.1 GCA_017941505.1 Faecalicoccus sp.
CAAACTCTCCATTTGATTTAGCTCTAAGATGTCTCTGACATCTTTCTTACTTTTTTATGATCTTTCTTAAGATCCGAAATTGACGTTTCGCTTTTTGGTTTCTTGTACTTGTCTTGTTCAGTTTTCAAAGATCGTGCGCGTACGCCTTCCGGCGAGCGCTCATTTATATTATCAACTTATTGACCAAGAGTCAATAAGTTTTTATCATTTTTTCAAAAAAATTGCGACTCCGCAATTCTCCACCGAATCTGTTATAAATGAAGCCATTTCTTTAAGTCTTGAATCGGCATTACCCATAGCGATAGACATACCTACCTCATGAAACATTGAGACATCATTCATACTGTCACCAAAGGCTGCTGCTTCTTCTTTTGAAATACCGGTTTGTTCCAGGACAGCTCTTACACCTGTTCCTTTCGTACATCCGGATACGAACAATTCAATATGATTGGTCTTCAGATGTATTTCCTTTTCAAAGGATGCTGTTACCTTCAACAATTCATCTATGTTTTCAAGATCTACCCAGATATTCATTTTATGAATCTTATTTTGGATTTCATTCAAGTCGTATTCCTGTATGATGGCTGCATCCGGCACTTCACTGTATTCCTGATACGTTTTTAATTTTGTATTTGTGTTTTTGGAATATACTTTATCGCGGGTCTGCAAATCATATTGAAAATGATTTTCGTCCAGATATGTAATTAATCTTTTGATCGATTCTCTTTCCAAATATCTTTCTTCTAAGATTTCATCCTTCATTATAATGAAGGAACCATTAGAGCAGATATATCCATCCAGCTCAAGATCTTTGATGCATTCAGGAATATAGATATAAGACCTGCCTGTAGAAACTACAAGTTTGACACCTTTTCCCCTCATATTCTTTAATGCTTCTATGACTTCCCTGCGTACCGCTTTTTCTTCTGCTTTATAAAGTGTTCCATCTATATCAAAAAAAATAATCTTCATCGTGCTTCCTCAAAAAAAAGCTCTTGCGAGCTTTTTAAATATCCTTTTCAAAAACCAGATTCAGTGCAGATACAAATGCTGCAACTAACTCCATGGTAATCTTAACTACATAGAAATCTTTAAAAGATGTAAATGTAGTTACTCCGCTTCCCAGCTCCAATAATACGTTCGGTTTAAACATGGAAACAAGTGCCGATACCGAATTATCTTCAAATTGTTTCATAAGCCCGGATACCGATTCCATAACATTCTGTAATTCAGCCAGTTTATTCCATCCGATGATTTCATAAATCATGGTAAACGTGATGCAGAAAGTAATCAAAATCCAGAACGTATTTCTTTTTTTGGCGTAGATTAATACCGCAATACATAAAATAAATGCCACTGCCAATAAAAAGCACTCGAATTTATATAAAACGAAAAATGATCCGATATTCTCACGATATTTCCAAATTCCCTGGATATATTTTCCCACATCCTTTTGGAACTGACCGCTCCAAACCGTTGAAAGCGTGAAATCAATATCCAGTTTCTTGGCAGCTTCCATTACATTTTTATACGTCTTGTTTCCGATTGCCCCTAATACAAGACCCATCACTCCGGCAAAGATAACATATACCCC
>JAGAWH010000089.1 GCA_017941505.1 Faecalicoccus sp.
ATGAATATCGAGTGCCGGCTCACCAAAGAATAAATTACCGCCCTGGGCCTCTAAAGCGACAACAGCACGAGTCATAGCTCCTAATGACTGCTTGGTCATATGACCGTAACTGAGTTCATATTCAGCTGCATGTTCTCCAACATATTGAAGCATGCTCTTTAGATCTTTTGTGTCGATCAAAAGGATTTCTTCATCATCTGCAATTTGGAAGACAATGGACAAAATATCCGACTGTACATCATTCAAGCCTAGAATTCTTGCCAGTAGCAGCGGTCCCATTTCCGTAATCGTCGTGCGAAGCGGCAATCCGCTGGTTTGATATACATCCCAGAAACTTACCGGATATTTGGCATATTTAAAGCCATCTAAGCCAAGCTTTTCAACGCTGGATTCAACCCATGTTCCCGGTTGTCCTTCATTTCCTAAACCGGCCAGATCACCTTTGGCATCGGCTAAAAATACCGGAACACCAAGATCCGAAAAGGATTCTGCCATTACACGAAGCGTTGTAGTTTTACCGGTACCGGTAGCTCCGGCAATCAAACCATGGCGGTTTGCCATTTTTGGATAAATGTAAATCTCTTTTTCCCCGGATTTTGCGATCAGTACTTTATTATCTTTTAACATATGAAATCCTCCGTAATTTCTTAACCTTATTTTAGCTTATTTCGAAACACAAAAAAAGCCCGAATGGGCTTATGGTTTACAGGATCCGCATGTCTGATAACCAAGCTCGATCAAATACGAACGAGTGGCTTCCATTTCGGCATAATTTCTCTTTGAGATGTCTTTTACGCCTTCACAATCCGGACGGTGAAATTTCTTGGAACCCTTGTTTAATACATAAAGCTGTTTTTCTTCATCTGTCTGCGGGGTATCGGCTAAATGATTATCCCCTGTCGCATAGTCGATCACTACGCCGGGCTGTACGTTATAACAATAGATATTGAAGCTGATTCCGGCTCCTTTATCTTCCACAGAATATCCCTGCATATGGACACCGCTAGCCAATAAGTTATCACCTTCAAAAATCGGTGTAACACGATACATCACATGATTTTTCGTTTCCCTGATATAGTCGGTTGTCATATCTTCAAATGGCTCCATGACATCCGCATTCAAATAACGGGTTCCCGTAATCAGATTCTTCTCGTTGGCATCTTCACCGGTCAGAGAATGCGCCAATAGATGGGATCTGTTATAAAGATTTTCCCCTTCAATGAAATTGTATTTGTCGCTGTGCCATCCGGTTGGATGGATCCAATAAATGTCTCCCCTTTTCTGTGTCGGTAATAAATCCGGACCCAGACATGCCTCAGCCATTCCACATCGTCCTAAACTATCTAAATCACTGAATTTCTTGTAGGACTCCGTAGTAATTTCTTCTTCCGTAAAGGTTGGGACATTACCGTTGATTTCAACATATCCCTTTCCGCTGTATTCCGGTATGTTGGAAAGCGAAATATCCGGTTTATTTTCAACAGGTTTGTTGACACAGCCGGTTACAGTTAACAGTAAGACAAGCCATATCTTCCATAGTTTACGCATGTTCATAAACCTCCCTCATAATCACTTCATGAGAGTTTCCTTCCAGTTCCTTTTGAACGATAAAGCGATAAGCGGATAAATCTACTTTTTCATCATAAGGATATCTCTTATCCCAGCGGTAAACCACCAATTGATCAAAAGATAAATCCGGCATTTCCAATTCAATAAAGAAATAATCATCATCTTCCGCTTTTGAATCTGAATTCCATTCCTTTACCCTTCCCTGGGGAAACAAAGGGATTGAATACGGGAGTGCCCATATGGTCCTCTTTTCGGTATAGGATAAAATATCTTCAATCACAATACGGTCTCTAGATGTTCTGCGACCGTTAAAAGAGAGACCGTTTCTTAAATCGATACATACGATTCCAATCATTTTTAATCACCTTTCCCAGGTTCGAAAAAAAGCTCTTACGAGCTTTAGAACCATTTCTTTTTCTTAAATATAATACATTCTACTCCGATAACGATAATCGATCCGATAATCGCCACAAGATATCCATAGCGCCATGCCGTCTCCGGCATCTGCAGGTTCATACCATACCATCCGGTAATTAATGTCAGCGGCATAAAGATAGTTGTGACAATGGTCAAGATCTGCATGATATTGTTGGCGCGGGCATCCACCTTGGATTGATACGTTGCCAATATCTGGTTGGCATAATCGAATTCAGTTAAAGCATCGTTTTGAAGACGTTCAATCCGGTTATTGACCATATGAACGGATTTATCATTGATCTCATCCATCAAAATTGAATTACTTTCCTCTAAGGATGTACCAAGATCGAGCAGCTGCTTATAATAGCGTGCCATCGCACGCAGTTCCTTTTTCGAATCCAATACAAAGTCAGAAAAATCTTTTGGAACTTCCATGGCATCATCGGCAATATTGTCTTCCAATTGATTGAGACGGTTATCATAATCATTAAACAACTCACTGTCATTGATTGTGATGTAGTTCAAAAAATCGATAAAAACCTGCATGACATTCGGTCTTTCAAAAAAGGCGGCATGGCTGAAATAGTACAACAGTGTATCGATCATTCCGCTGCGATCGGAAAAGATCAAGCGGTTTTTCATGATACGATAGCGAATCGCATATTTTGTATCCAGAATACTGTCTTTATCCGGCAGCAGAAGTGCTCCGAATATTTCATCATCAAAAAAATATACGCTGGTATGATACAGTTCCTTATGGGATTCTACATAGGCTCTTTGGTCAAATGACATATCCATCGCAAAGAAGGTCGCATCATCCACAATCTCAACCACCGGTTCATCCGGTAAGGTTTCTTTAGCCGGCACCATAAATCCCTTTTCAAATTTATAGCGGACAGGCGCTCTGTCAATAGGAATCGGCATATGCATCGCATTATACTTAGAGAAGGCATCTCTTCGATAGGAATCCTTTTTAATACCTGTCCAGAAATCCCTCTGCATGACTTTTTCCATCTGGTAATAGTAGACAAGCGCAATTCCAATATTCAAAAGTAACGGAAGCCATCCTGCAAGCTCCATCTCATTAAGCGCAATATTTAAGGTGGTACGAACGGCCGCAATCGTTAATAAGACAATACCTAATACCGATGTTTGTGAGCCTTTCTTTGTTCCGTTAATCACCGCAAGGCCCATTTTTCCACCATAAAACATCAAGGCGCTTTCAATCAAACCCAGAACATGCGATGTAATGTACAGGAATAATAAAACGGCTTGATCATGGGTCAGCTCTTTTCCCTGGGCATGTTGAACAAGGTACGGATACCAAATATCATCACATACGGCGATTTCGGCCAGCACATAGATTAAATTAAAAATACTGAAGGCAATCATGCAGATGCATAATATGCGAAATTGTTTTTCTTGTTTCACGATAATTCTCCTGAAATCATTCTATCATAAAACACATAAAAAGATGGCCATATTCGGCCATCATAATTAGTTTTGCTGCTTACGGATGAAGTTCAGCGCTCCACCCGCCATGATGATATCTAAATCATCTTTGGTACATTCACACACAACAGTAAATGTCTTACCTGTTGTCTTATCGATAACTTCAATTTCAGGGTTATCGTATAAAGAACGTACATTTTCAATCACAAGATCATCCATCTCGGAAATAGAATCATAATCATCCGGATTTTTAAATACCAGCGGAAGGATTCCAAAGTTTACTAGATTTGCCTTATGAATACGGGCAAAACTCTTACAGATTACTGCCTTAATACCTAAATACATAGGAGCTAATGCTGCATGTTCTCGACTGGATCCCTGACCGTAGTTTTCACCGGCTACGATTATGCCGCCGTTATTTGCCTTACATACTTCATCAAAGTGCTCTTTGTTGTTCTTGAATACAAAGGTAGACAGTTTTTCAATGTTAGAACGATACGGTAATACCTCAGCTCCTGCAGGGGCAATATGGTCGGTTGTGATGTTATCCGGTAATTTAATAACTACTTTTTTCTCTACAGTATTGGCTAAATCCGTATTTTGCGGTAACGGTTTAATATTCGGTCCGCGAATGATTTCAACTGAATCCGGATCAGTGCTTGGAGCATAGATCATCGAGTCATCAATCAGTTTCCAGTTTGGTTCAAATGTTTCATCATATTCCAGTTTGGAAGGATCGGCAAACACACCGGCTACTGCACTGGCAGCGGCAACTTCCGGAGATACCAGATAAATACCGGCCGATAACGTACCGGAACGGCCATAGAAGTTACGGTTAAAGGTACGCAAGGAGATACCATCGGATTTAGGAGACTGACCCATACCGATACATGGTCCGCAAGTACATTCAAGTATACGGGCTCCTGCCTCTACAAAGGTTGCCAAAGCACCGTTTTGAATCATCTTCATCAGTACCTGACGGGAACCCGGAGATACCACTAAGCTCACATTTTCAGCCACTTTTCTACCCTTTAGAATCTGGGCAGCCTTCATCATATCTTCATATCCGGAGTTTGTGCAGGATCCAATCGCAACCTGATCCACCTTCATACCTTCAAGTTCAGAAACTGTCTTTACGGCATCCGGTGAGTTCGGGCAGGCAGCCATCGGTGTCAATTTGGATAAATCGATGGTGTAGGATTCATCATACGGTGCATCCTCATCAGCCTTTAATTCGATATAATCCTCTTCTCTTCCCTGCAAAGCCAAAAATTCTTTAGTCACTTCATCGGATGGGAAAATGGAAGTTGTCGCACCTAATTCAGCACCCATATTGGTGATGGTAGCACGCTGATAAACACTTAAATTTTTAAGACCTTCACCGGCATATTCAAATACCTTACCTACACCGCCTTTTACGCTGTAATGACGTAAAAGCTCTAAAATAATATCTTTGGCAGATACACCGTGATTTAATTTTCCGACCAATTCTACCTTTACTACCTTCGGCATGATCAAGCGGTATGGAATACCTGCCATAGCTTTGGCAACATCTAAGCCCCCGGCACCGATCGCAATCATACCCATTGCCGAACTTGTCGGTGTATGGGAATCGGAACCGATCAGGGTCTTACCCGGTTTGGCAAAGCGTTCCAGATGCACCTGATGGCAGATACCATTGCCCGGTTTTGAGAAATAGATACCGTGCTTTGCAGCAACCGATTGCAGATAGGCATGGTCATCGGCATTCATAAAACCGCTTTGAAGGGTGTTATGATCGACATAGCTTACCGATAATTCTGTCTTTACCTGTTTAACGCCCATCGCTTCTAACTGCATATAAGCCATCGTTCCTGTGGCATCCTGCGTTAAAGTCTGGTCCATTATAATTTCGATAGGTGATCCGGCTTTCATTTCACCGGAAACCAAATGTTTACGTAAGATTTTTTGTGTTAAATTTTCCATCTTATTCACCTCATGTCTTAAATTATATCAAAGTCATCTTTTAATTAAAAGTTTCAAACTCATTCATAAAAAAAAACGGCAATGCCGTTATTTTTTAATCCGTTTCTGCAAAGTTAATATATACGTTCCATCCTTTGGATATGCTGCTTTTTCCTTCTGGTCGGATAAAATTTCCAAAGTGCATGGAAAACCCATTGCTTCAAGTTCTTCAAGAAGTTTTTCTTTTCCCAGCTTTTTTGTCAAATTGCGACCGCAGGCACAGTTACCGTATTGATCAAGACACTGGATTACCCAGTCAGGAATTTTGGATTGTGCTGTCATAAAAATTCCTCCTCACATGGAAATAATAATATTACATTTTCTGTGAAATTCAAGAAAATTATGGTGATATCAACATAATTTCTTTTATGTTGAGAAAATAATTATGTTAAGAAAAATGGAAAACGGACGATATGTAAGCCATTTTCCATTTTTATTTCTTAACATAATTTTTATTTAAAATAAGGGTGTGTTCAAACGAATAATACGAGGAGGTGAAAACATGAATACGCCATATTTAAGAGGAGCATGTATGTTGGTTAATCGTCGCTTGAAATACGGAATCCCTGTCCAATTTGAATATGATGAGGATTCTACGCTCTTCGAAGATTATCTTTTGGCAAAAATGAATAGTGGTTTAAAAGGCATCACCATTATCAACGATCTGCATTCCATAATAGCTTTTATCAGATGGCTTGAGGTTGA
>JAGAWH010000090.1 GCA_017941505.1 Faecalicoccus sp.
AAATCGGCTGAAGCTTATATCGGTAAACTTCTAGCCAGAGATAAGGAACCGGATTTTGCATCCTGGGTTGCAACACAGAAGGATAAATACAGTAAAGCAGACAGAGAAACGCTTTATGCCTGTGATGAAGAAACAACTCATATTGTAAAGATGGTACAGGCCAATGTATTGGATGGTTATTTATCTGCCGATGAAATTCGGAGAGAACTCAATTTTGACCGTTCTTATCTATCTGAATTGTCTTTTAGAAAAGAACAAAGAGATTTTCAACTAAAAGAACTATCTCAAGACCGTCTGTTATATAGAGCAAGACAGAATGGAAAAGGAGATTATGGTAAAAAGGTTGAAGATGGAATATCTCAAATCAAAACAGTAATGGATCAACGAGTATCGAATGCTGAGGCAAAGGATAATGCCAATATAGAACGTATTAAAGAGGAATATGCCAAACATCTTCAAGAAGCTGATAAAAAGGTAGTGGAACTAAACCAGGATGCCCATAAACGTCAGGAAGAAGATTATCAGAATGCATCGGCTTTGTTGAATAATGCTAAGGATGCATCGGATTTCAAGAAAGCTATGGATGCATTAATTGCGATGAATGGATATAAGGATACAAGTGAGCTTTCTAAGAAGAGTGCAGAGCTTATGGTCATTGATGAAGACTATATTAAGGCTGTAGGCATGATGGAAAGTAACAGTATCACAGAACTGAACAATGCGATATCTATATTCAACAAGAATATAGATTGGAAGGATTCTAAGGAAAAGATTCATGCTTGTAACAATAAGATAGCTGCTGTAAAAAGGACGCAGGAAAAACAGAAGAAGACCAGAATAAAGATTGGTGCTGCTGTAGCAGCAATCATTGCGCTTGTTTTGATATATACGCAAATAATAGTACCAAAAGTTATTATTCCAAATCAGAAATACAATGAAGCTGTTGAATTGATGAATAACGGAAATTATGAAGAAGCGGTGGCAGCCTTTAAAGACATGAATGGTTACAAGGACAGTGATGATAAGATCAAGGAATGCATTAAAGAAGCCAACAGTAAAGTTGAAGTGGGTTCCACTTATTTCTTTGGTAATTATGAGCAGGATGGTAATGAGGATAAAGGAAAAGAACCAATCGCATGGCAGGTTCTTGCCAAAGAAGATAATAAGATCCTTATTGTCAGTAAATATGGATTAGATTGTAAAAAATATAATGATGAGCGAACTGATGTTACATGGGAAACAAGTACATTAAGAAACTGGTTAGATTCAACATTTATAGATACCGCATTTTCAGAAGATGAAAAATCACAGATACAAACTACAACTGTAACAGCGGATAAGAATCTAAAATATGATACAAATCCGGGAAATGATACACAGGATCAAGTATTCCTTTTATCCATCCAGGAAGTTGAAAAATATTTGGATTCTAATCATGAAAGAACTGCAACGGCAACAGTTTATGCCACAAACAATGGCGCATACATAGGAAGCAGCGGTAATTGTTATTGGTGGCTCCGGTCCCCGGGCACGTATAGTACTGGCGCCGCAAGTGTCAGCGATGACGGCTCTATCTATTACCGTGGCTTCGACGTCAATAGCGGCGGCAAGGCGGTCCGTCCCGCTTTATGGTTGGGAATCGAATAATCAATAATCAACAATTTAAAAATAATAATTACACAAAAAAGATTCAAAAGGCTGTATTCAGCCGTTAGTTAGGAGTTGATAAGATGTCTAAATTTGTTATGGAATGTCCGAATTGCGGAAAGTATGTAGAAGCCAGTACAGGATTTTTCGCAAGAAGAAAAATCGACTGTTCCTGTGGATATACCATCCATGTTCGAACCGATAAAATGACAAGCCGTACCTGTCCGCATTGTCATAATAATGTGGTGTTTGACCAATCAAAAGGGAAAAACGCAAAGTGTCCGGTCTGTGGTGAACCGATCAATACCATGATGGAACAGGATAAAATGGTGGAGTTCTCCTGCGCCCAATGTGGGGTGAAGTTAGTTTCAAGCAGAGCGGCCGATATGTATGTATGTCCGGTTTGCGATCATGAAAATAATGTACAGGAGCGCATCATGGCAGAAAAGATGCGTAAGGATGGTCTTGCCAGCATCATTAAGTATGAAGGAGATAATAATACCTTTATTTGGAAGCATCCGGTAGAAGATTTCAATATGGGATCACAGTTAATTGTCCATGAAAGTCAGGAAGCCATCTTCTTTAGAGACGGACAGGCTTTGGACTTATTCGGACCCGGTCGCTATACCTTGGAAACCCAGAAGCTTCCATTGTTAGATCAGATTTATAAGCTTCCGACCGATACCGAACATACTTTCCATTCAGAAGTTTACTTTATTAATAAAACGGTACAGATGGCTATTAAATGGGGTACTCCGGAAAAGGTTCGCTTTATTGATCCGTTAACAGGTGTTCCTTTAGAATTAGGTGCTTCCGGTGAGATGAATTTGCAGGTATCTAACTCCAGAAAACTATTAATTAAGTTGGTAGGTACGACAAAGGGTATTTCATGGGATGGGGGTACCGGAATGACAAAGTCATTACAGGCATCCTTCAGGCCGTTAATATCCAATGCTGTTAAAACAAATCTCAGTGCAGTTATTAAAAACAACAGCATCGACTTATTAGAGATTGATGAGAATTTGGGTTTAATTTCATCTCATTTAAAAGAACAGATCGTACCGGGATTTGAAGAATACGGTTTAACGATTCGAGAATTCTATGTAAACAATGTCGTTTTACCGGAGAATGATCCCAATTTCAGACGAATCAGAGATTTTCATACCATTACATTACAGGCAAAGGTCCTTCAGGCAGAAGCTACGATTAAGACCGTACAGGCACAGACAGAAACCCAATATAGAACTGCCCAGGAGCAAAGCAAAGCTGCTATTGAAGCAGCCCGCAGAGGAACGGTATTAGAACAGCAGACCACAGAAACCGAAATCGCACGAAGAGAAGCAGAAAGAAAGCTGATCCAGGCGCAGGCAGAGGCACAGGCTATGCGTATGGCCGGACTTACTGAAGCGGAAATTATGGCTGCCAAAGGTTATAACCAGAAAGATGTATTAAATGCGGATGTACAGAAAGCGTATGCGGAAGGTATCGGTAATATGGGACCTGCGATATCTGCAGGAGGTGGTTCCGGTGTTATGGGCGATATGATCGGACTTGGTGTAGGTCTTGCAGCAGCTCAATCGATTGCACCGCAGGTAGGAAACTTATTCCAGGGAATACAGCCTCAACAGAACGATACCACTTCCATGAATTTCCGGGTGAACAGTAATACCTGGGACTGCAGCTGTGGCAATAAAAACATTATAGGTAATTTCTGTAATATGTGCGGAGCCAGAAAGCCTGAATCTGATACCTGGGACTGTTCCTGTGGAAATAAAGGTATCGTTGGTAATTTCTGTAATATGTGTGGGGCAAGAAGACCACAGGCAGATACCTGGGACTGTACATGCGGCAATAAAGGTATTGTCGGTAATTTCTGTAATAATTGCGGAAAGAAAAGAGGCGAATAGATATGTCTAAAAACGCAGCACGAAGAGCTTTAATACTTGCAGTATTGTTTGTAGTATTCAGCGTAATCGCTTTTTTCCTTCCGTTTGAAAAGAATATGGTATTCTGGATTTCTTATGTATTCGGTGTAATTGCGATTGCATTTCAAATGTACATATTTAATGTATTTCTCGATCGAGGACCGGAAATCAAAAGTAAGTTTTATGGCTTTCCTATCGCCAGAGTAGGAGCTATCTATCTTGGAGTTCAGCTTGTACTCAGTTTAATTCAAATGATGTTGGCGCATTATATTCCGACATGGTTATCCATGATCATTAATATTTTACCGATCGCGTTTGGAATTATTGGAACCATTGCAGCCGATGCAGCAAGAGAACAGGTTATCGAGCAGGATGTTCTGGTAAAAAAGAATGTTTCTATTATGAAATCACTCAGTGCAGAGGCATCATCTTTAATTGAGTTAGCAGATGATGCAGATCTTCGCAAACAATTAGAAAATCTGGCGGATGAATTTAGATACAGTGATCCGGTTTTTAATGATGAAACAGCATCCTATGAAGCAGAGCTTGGTCATTTGTTGAATGAATTGAAAAATGCATTAATGGATCAAAATACAGAAGAAGCTAAACAACTCTGTGACAAAGTTTTAAAGACACTCAAAATAAGAAATCAAATTTGTAAGGGCAGCAAATAAAGGAGAGAGAACATGGCAGTTTTAAAATGTAAGATGTGCGGAGGTGACCTCCGTTTTGAAGCAGGCGCTTCTACCTGTGAATGTGAATATTGCGGCAGTATCAATACCATCCCTAAGGTCGATACCGACCAGGAAATGAATTTATTTAACAGAGCCAATCACTTCCGTATGGCCAATGATTTTGACCGTGCGATTCAGGCCTATGAGAAGATTTTGGATATGGATGATACCAATGCCGAAGCGCATTGGGGTATTGTGCTTAGTCGTTACGGTATTGAATATGTGGAAGACCCATCTACGCATGAAAGAATTCCGACATGTCATCGTGTACAGTTAACAAGTATTCTAAGTGACCCGGATTATCTGGCAGCTTTAGAGCATGCGGATGTATTTGCGGCAAAAGAATATAAGATTCAGGCAGAAAGAATTGCTCAGATTCAGAAGGGAATTCTTGATATTTCATCCAAAGAGAAGCCATATGATGTATTTATCTGTTATAAGGAATCCGATGATAACGGAAGACGTACAGTAGACAGTACTTTAGCACAGGATATTTATTATGGTTTAACAGAATCGGGATATCGTGTATTTTTCTCAAGAATTACACTGGAAGATAAACTGGGGCAGGAATATGAGCCATATATTTTTGCGGCTTTAAATTCCGCAAAGGTAATGGTTGTAGTAGGAACTAAACCGGAGTATTTTAATGCGGTCTGGGTGAAAAATGAATGGAGCCGCTTCTTAGATTTGATGAAAAAGGACAGAAGCCGTCTTTTGATTCCTTGTTACAGAGGGATGAATCCGTATGATTTACCGGATGAACTTTCTATGTTGCAGAGCCAGGATATGTCTAAGATTGGCTTTATGCAGGATTTGTTAAGAGGTATTCGCAAAGTACTAGCAAAAGAAGCACCGAAGCAGACAAAAACAGAAACAGTTAATGCAACACAAAGTTATCCGGTAAGTTCAGCCACTGCTCAAATTAAGCGCGGTAATATGGCCTTAGAAGACCATGATTGGTCAAGTGCAGATTCTTTCTTTGAAGAAGCATTAAATATTGATCCGGAATCAGCACAATCTTATATCGGTAAACTTCTTGCCAGAGATAAAGAACCTGATTTTGAATCCTGGGTAATGACACAGAAAAATAAGTACAGTAAGGCAAGCCAGGAGACTCTGTATGCCTGCGATGAAGATACAGACCATATCGTAAAGATGGTGCATTCTTATGTACTGGATGGATATTTGGATGCAAGGCAAATCCGTAAAGAATTGGACTTCGATAGATCCTATCTTTCTGAATTGTCATGCAGGCAAAATCAAAGAGAGCAGCAATTAAAAGAATTGGCAGATGACCGTTTATTATACAGAGCCCGCCAGCATGGAAAAGGAGCTTACGGAAAGCAGATTGAAGATGGAATAGCTGAAATCAAAGCAGTTCTGGATCAAAGAGTAACGGATGCACAAAATCAAGATAATGAGAACATTGAGCGCATTAAGGCTGAGTATGCCCAACATATCGCACAGGCTGATAAGAGAATTGAAGAATTAAACCAGGAAGCACATAATAACCAGGAAAAGGATTATCAAAATGCGGTTGGATTATTCAATAATGCGAAGGATGCACCGGACTTTAAGAAAGCTGAAGATGCATTAAAAGCCATGAAGGGCTATAAGGACAGCACAGAGCTTGCACAGAAGAGTGTCCAGTGTAAGGCAATAGATGAAGATTATGTTAAGGCTGTTTCCATGATGGACAGTAACAGCGTTGCAGAACTCAACAATGCGATATCTATTTTCAATAAGAATCCGGATTGGAAGGATTCAAAGGATAAGATTCAAATCTGTTCGAACAAGATATTGTCCATAAAGAGAGCACAGGAAAAGAAGAAAAGAAATGGAATCATTGCGGGAGCAGTGGTTGCGGTAGTGATAGCAGCGGTATTATTAGTGACACAGTTTATCATTCCGGGACAGAAGTACAATACAGCTATGGAGTTAATGAATGACGGCAAGTATGAAGAAGCGGTAATGGCATTTAGTGAAATAGAAGGATTTAAGGATAGTAGGGAAAAGCTGGAAGAATGTTTTAAGATAGCAACAGGTTATGATTATCCGGAAGTAGGTTCAACCATAAGTTTTGGTACATATGAGCAGGATAATGAACAAGCAGTTGATGAAGAAGAAGATATAAAATGGAAGGTACTGGCAGTAGAAGGAAATAAGTTTCTGGTAGTGAGTGAAATGGCGTTAGATGCAAGACCATATAACGAGCAAGAAGAAGACGTTACATGGGAGACTTGTACCTTAAGAGATTGGCTAAATGAAGATTTTTTGGATGCTGCATTTACGAAACAGGAACAAAAATTCATCTTAACAACAACGGTAACAGCTGATAAGAACCCGGAATATTCTACAAACCCGGGAAATGATACAGAGGACAAGGTATTCTTGTTGTCAGTCTCAGAAGCGGAAAAGTATTTTTCCTCGGATTCAGATAGACAGGTAAAGGCAACTGAATACGCAAAGGAGAACGGAGCATATTTCTACGGCAGCAATGGAAACAGCTGGTGGTGGCTTCGGTCCCCAGGTTACATTAGTAGTTGCGCCGCGGCTGTCCGCAATGACGGCTCGATCCGCTGCGACGGCTACGGCGTCGACGACGACCGCAGTGCGGTCCGTCCCGCTTTATGGTTGGGAATCGATAATTAATAATCATTAATCCGGCGAAGCCGGATTAAATCTCCGTGCGAAGCACGGCAAAATAGATTTTGAAAAATGTGAGGTAATTATATTGACAGAAAAGCACAATTCTTATTATAGAGGCGAAGCTAAGGATTATAAAGATACAGCATGTAAACCTACAATCTTTAGGCTGGATGGATATTCAATACAATTTGAACAAGAATGGTATGATAGTTTAATTGGAGGGTTTCAACAGTTACCAATAATAGACAAAGTAGCTAATGATGCAAAGAAATATGAGTATTATTATTTAAAAATAATTGGGGTTTTGCAACACTATGGCTTTAAAACAAGATTATTGGATATTACAAAAAATAAGAAAATTGCACAATATTTTGCATCATGCTCAAATTTTACTGAGCCTGGATATATTTACAGATTTGATGAAGAAACTTTGAAAGCATTTCAAGCATTAGATGCAGAAGCTTTTGTAAGAAAAATTAAATGTATCAGGAATGCAAAACAATGGGAAACTCGAAATGTTTGGAACGAACTGGAATTTGGACCAAAATATAGGAAATCAACAATTACTGACAATCACATTGTGGATTATGAAACAGTTTTGAAGGATGTAATAGGAACAACTACGGATAATATAAGATTGACAGATCAAGAAGGAGCCTTCATTTTCTTTGGAATTAAAGTAGATGAAAACAATAGATTAACCAGTGACTTTAATGAAATCAAAATTAATAATCCGATTGATATTCCTGCCGACCAAAAGTTCGATTTGCTTATAGATTTAGCATTTGCAGAAGATAAACCAATATGTCATTGCTATTTGTCAAGAGATGACCGGGTAGCAATGAATATTATTGCGAAATATGAAGAGATTCACATTCTTTATCACAATAACAAAGATGTAGCAAAGCAACAATACTCTGAATATTGTACATCACAATTTTCACAGTCACAGCTGCTATCTTCAATAGTTGAGGATTTTGATATTTGGGCAAATAACAAAGTAGGGTTTTGTTTTTTGTTTAAAGAATTCTTAGACTATTTCAAGGAAATGAAAGAAGTGGCTGCTTTAGAAAAATATCACAAAATGAAGGAACGCGTTAAAGAATAACGCTAATCCTGTATTAGTTACGAGGGATTTATTATTTATGAAATCAGAGGAGTATAATAACTATAAAGAAACATTTCGAAATGCTTTGAATCCGAAAAGAAGAGAAAATATCTTTGAAATAGCTGAAAATGAACTTAAGCCTCAGGTAGGCAGATTCCCAAAGAGTTTCTTTAGATACAGGGAAATTAACAAATATACTGATCAAGAAATATTAAATGGAATTGTACATCTTTCAAGTCCAGATAAATTTGATGATATATTTGATAGCAAATGTTACATTGATGAGGATGGCCTGGGAGATATTGTGATGACTAATTATATGAATAGCAAGGCTATTGCCAAAAATATTCCCGGCATGCAAGATGTTGTTGTTGGGCATGAAAAATATTTTGAATCAGTAAATAAAAAAATAGATAATTTATTGAGAATCGCCTGTTTTACACAGAAGAATGATAATATTCCAATGTGGTATTACTATGCAAATAAGCATAAGGGAATATGTATTGAATACGATATTAGAACACAAAATACTTACTCAGAATTAGGTTATATTTTTCTGCCGGTTATTTATCCTAATAAGAATGAGTCAAACAATTATTACACTGGGGAATTTGTTGACGCCACTTTTAGCATTTCTGCGGTTCGAAACTCATTGGTTAAAGGGAATGATTGGAAGTTCGAAAAAGAATGGCGAATTATTAAAATACAAGAAGAACCAGATAATGATTTGAATATAACGTTACCTGTAAAGGGAGTATATTTTGGATGTGATATCAGCCCAAAAGATAAGAACGATTTAATAGAATTGGTCAAGCCTATGGAACAGGATGTTCCACTTTATGAAATGAAACAAAGCGTTACAGGCTTAAAAGCTTTCAAGATTAAATGAGAAAACATTTACTTGTTGCAATAGACAGTAAACTTATCATCAGATAACGAATTATGAATACAAAATGCTACCAGAAATTGGAGAGGATTTCGTGGACAAAGATTTCTGACAGATCCAGTAAAAGTGGGCGCTATACGGTACCCACTTTTATATAAGGGATAATTTTTTATCGGCAAAAAAATGATTGCCTGCTGGTCAAAAAAACATTGACTTAGCTGTATAAAACATCAGTCTCAACCCTTAAATCAGATGGAGCAAGCCTTCTTTCTCTTGATTCGCATAAAAACCGAATACTAAAAAAATGTAAAATAACTTAGGAAAAGAAACATTTTAATATCAAAAACAAGTATATAAATGCCTTAAATCTGTTATATCAATGTTATTTGATTCGATACCAAATGTATTATAAAATATGGTTGTTAAGAAGGTTGTTATGCTTATCAGTATGAAGAAGGGAGGAATGAACATGGCTGTATTTAGTATTGCAGATGGAATTATTTTTAATGATTCGGAATTCGTTGACGCATATATAGACTATTATCGGAACCAGCCTCACTTCAAATTATTCGACCAATGAGTGAGTGAAAAAGATATCTTTAACTTGAGAAGTTTTCTAAAATAATTGATCAATAAACATTTCTATAATTCCGATTCTTCCATAACAATTTCCGTTTCGATTTATCTAATCAAAGAATTCGATTTAATTCTCCAAAATATTATTTCTAATTCAATGCATATGCAAAAAAAATATATAACCACTATACGCTTGTAATTGATGGGCTAATATAACCGGTTTTACAAAGAAGTTCCCCTCTTCTTAGTGAGTGTAAAGAATGGGATGAATTTGTGCTAAAAATATGGAGAATACATCACGTAATAATCCTGTTTTAGATAATAATCATTCAGCATTCGCATTATATTATCATCTGGTTCTTTTCCTGAAATATCTAACAACGTTTTTGATTATGCCGAGAGTATATTGGCAAGAAATTTTCCTTCAAAAAAAATTTAAATTTTTTTAGGCTTTTGAAGAAAATTTACGTATATGAATATTAAGAAGGCGTTTTTCTGCAACCAAAGCTTCTGCTTTTTGACATGCCTAGGGGATCCGATAAGCTCGAGTTATTTGGAAACGCCGGTGTTCTTGATTGAGAACTAAGCATCGGTGGCGGGAGAATGTCTTGTGCTGTGAAATAACTATGTAATGAAGGTAAATATGCCTGTCAGTTTGAAGAAGGGAGGAGTGGACATGGCAACTTGCAGTATTTTTGATGATATCACAATTAATGATCCGGATTTTGTGGACTTTTATATAGAGGGGATGGAAGCTTACGAAAAGGCACCGTATAAACCAAGAACTGAGGATCAAAAGTCTGCTTGTATTACAGATCCTGAGGAAATTCGGCGGATCGCTGAAAAATTCTTGGGAGAGAAAATCGATTAATATTTTAGATTGTATCGATAGAATTGGATTGGATAGGACAAAAAGGATCCTGGTCAAGTTTTCTACGAAACGATCATGTGGTGAGGGTTCTCTAAATGAAGATATCGAAATCTTCCTAAAGGACAATGCCATTCAATTCGCAAAAGAAACGAAATCTATCACATATTTGGTTATTGATGAACAAGCAGTGTCACTATTAGGCTATTTTACGTTGACTCACAAAATAGTTAAGATTCCCCCATCTATTTTAAGTAATACCAAAAAGAGACGCATTGAACGCTATGCTAAATTTGATGAAGCATTGAATGCATATCCTGTTTCTGCTTTTTTGATTGCACAATTTGGAAAAAACTATTCTTTGAGCGAAGAACAACAAATTAGTGGAAAGGATTTAATGAAACTCGCCGATAAAGAGTTATATGAGGTTCAACATCGCATCGGCGGAGGATTGAAGTTTCTAGAGTGTGAACTGGATGAAAAACTTATTGGATTCTATCAACATCAACAACGTTTCACACCCTTTGGTAAACGTACAAGTGAAAAAGATGGGAAAGAATATGTTCAGTTAATGAAATTTTTATAAAAACTAATTAAAAGAAAGGAGCTACAAACATGGCTACATGCAGTATTACTGATCGTATCGTTATTAATAATCCTGAATTTCTAGATGCATATATAGATGCGAGGGAGGCCCGCGCCAACGCACCATTTAAGCCTAGAACCGAGGATCAAAAGTCAGCGATGCTTACGGATCCTGAAGAAATTCGGCGGATCCTTGAATTGTGCCTTGCAAAGGTACGCGATAAACATTCTGGATAGTATTAACAAAATCGGGATGGATGAGACAAAAGAAATACTAATCAGCTTTTCTACGATACGATTCAATGGTGAGGATTCTTTGAATGAGGAAGTTGAAATCTTTCTAAAGAACAATGCGATTCAATTCGCAAAGGAAAAGAAATCAATTACTTATTTGGCTTTAGATACAAAAGGAACATTGCTAGGTTATTTCACATTGGCACATAAAACGATTAAGATTCCACGATCCAGCTTGAGTAACACTAAAAGACGAATGATTGAACGCTATTCTGAGTTTGATGAAGTATTGAATGCATACCCTGTATCTGCCTTTTTAATAGCTCAATTCGGAAAAAACTATGCCTTAGATGAGGTACAGAGAATCAGTGGAAATGATTTAATGCACCTTGCTGATAGGGAACTGTATGAAATTCAACATCGAATCGGTGGAGGAGTTAAATATCTGGATTGCGAAGATGATGCCAAGCTAATAATTTTTTATCACAACAAACATTACTTCAATTTGTTTGGTGAGCGATTAAGCCACAAAGATAATAGGAGATATCTTCAATTGATGAAATTCTTTTAAAAAATCATGTTTATAGATAACAGCGAAGGGAGGAATGGACATGGCAACTTGTAGTATCACTGATCGAATCGTTATTAATAATCCGGAATTTGTAGACGCATATATAGATGCGATGGAGGCCCGCGCCAACGCACCATTTAAGCCTAGAACTGAAGATCAAAAATCAGCTTGTATTACGGATCCTGAAGAGATTCGGCGGATTGCAGAAAAATGCTTGGGCAGGAAAATCGATTAACATACTGGATTATATTGAAAGAATCGGATTAAATGCAACAGTTGAAATATTGGATAAGTTTTCTACACAACGTTCAAATAGAGAACAATCTCTTAATGAAGATATCGAAATTTTCCTAAAGAACAACGCTATACAATTCGCAAAAGAAAAAAAATCTATCACTTATCTAGTTTTTAATGTAAAAGAAGGCGTTTTGCTTGGCTATTTCACATTGGCTCACAAAACAATTGAAATTCCTGAATCTGTCCTAAGTAAGACAAAAAGAAAACGTATAGAGCGCTATGCTCGATTCAATAAAACATTGAATGCATATCCTGTCTCCGCCTTTTTGATTGCTCAGTTTGGTAAAAACTATGCCCTAGATGAAGGGCAGAGAATCAGCGGTAATGATTTGATGCAATTTGCTGATAAGGAGTTGTATGAGATTCAACACCGGATAGGTGGTGGAGTGAAATACTTAGATTGTCTTGATGATACTAAACTTATAGATTTTTATCAGAAGAAGCAACAATTTCAATTATTTGATGAACGAATAATTGAAAAAGATGGAAAGAGATACATTCAGTTGGTGAAATTCTTTTAAAAAATCATGTTTATAGATAACGCGGAAGGGAGGAATGATCATGGCTACATCAAGTATTACAGATCGCATCATCGTAGATAATGCAGATTTGTTTGTTGAAGAATATGCTAAGGCAATGGAGGCTCGTGCAAACGCACCATTTAAACCTAGAACGGAAGAACAAAAGTCTGGCGTGTTGACGGATCCTGAAGAGATTCGGCGGTTTGCCGATAAATTCCTGGAGAAGTACGGCAATAAACATTCTGGATAGTATTGATGAAAATGGTCTAGAAAAAACTCAAGGAATTATTGCAAACTTTTCTACGAAACGATCAGATGAAGAAGGTCCCCTTAACGAGGATATTGAAAGATTTCTCAAAAACAGTGCTATTCAATTCGCAAGAGAGAAGAAATCTATCACATATTTAGTTATTGATGTGGAAGAAGTATTGTTGCTTGGATATTTTACATTGGCTCATAAAACGATTGAAATCCCACAATCACGCTTAAGTAAAACCAAAAGGAGAATAATAGAACGTTACACTCAGTTAAATGAAGTGCTAAATGTATATCCTGTCTCTGCCTTTTTGATTGCTCAAATTGGTAAAAACTATGCTTTAGATGAGACACAGAGAATCAGTGGTGACTTGTTAATGAAACTTGCTGATAAAGAATTGTATGATGTTCAACACCGAATTGGTGGTGGATTGAAGTATTTGGATTGTGAAGACGATATTATGCTCATAGATTTTTATCACAACAAACATTGCTTTAATTTGTTTGGTGAGCGACTAAGTCCCAGAGATGGGAAAAGGTATCTACAGCTGATGAAATTCTTTTAGGAGTAATGTGTTTTCATTTCTCAAAAGAGATAAATTCAATTTAGCAAACGGGATAGTAAAAGTTTCTATATTGAAAATAATGCTTTTAAAACCATAGTAAAACATTTTGCAGAAAGGGGAAGTGAACATGGCAACTTGTAGTATTTTTGATGACATTACAATTAATGACCCGGATTTTGTGGACTTTTATATAGAAGGTATGGAAGCTTACGCAAACGCACCTTTTAAACCTAGAACTGAAGATCAAAAGTCCGCTTGTATTACGGATCCTGAAGAGATTCGCCGGATTTGTGAATTATGTCTTGGCAGGAAAATCACTTTAGATACAGATGAATAAATCGGCATAGATAGGAAGTTCTATTTATGCCGATTTTTCATTATAAAAAGAAGCTCGTTTGAGCTTCTAGTGTTCTGCAACTTCGTGAAGACGATGACCGAATTTAGATTCATCGGATGTCTTCATCGGATTCTCATTGGCATATTTCTTAACCAAAGCACTGGATTTTGCGATAGGCTGTAAGGTACCGGCACCGGCAACACATCCACCAGGGCAGGCCATACCTTCTAATAGATATCCATCTAATCTTCCGGCCTTTGCCATCATCAACATGCTTCGACAGTTCTTTAATCCTTCCGCAGCCTGAATCTTAACATCAATTTCCGGATGTTCCTTATTGATCAAAGCTTTTACCGAATTGGCAACACCACCGGATACCGCAAAGATTCGACCGGCAGCTGTTCCATCATTTAATGGATCATCTGTTTCAATCTGTTCTAAATTAATATCCTTCGCAACAAACATTCCCATTACTTCTTCAAACGTCAATACAAAGTCAACATCGCTTCGAATGGTTCTGCGGCTTGCTTCCAATTTTTTTGCTGCACAAGGACCGATAAATACCACCTTGGCATTTGGATGATCTTTCTTGATCAAACGAGCCGTTAATACCATCGGTGTTAATGCCATGGAAATATAAGGGGCAAATTGCGGGAAGTCCTTTTTAGCCATTACCGACCATGCCGGGCAGCAGCTGGTTGCCATAAAAGGCTGTTTTTCAGGAACCTTGTTTAAGAAGTCTTCAGCTTCTTCAATAACACATAAGTCAGCACCAATCGCAACTTCTACTACATCCGCAAAACCTAATTCTTTTAAGGCACCTTTTACTTTTTCCGGGGTTACCTTTTGACCAAACTGACCTACAAAGGCAGGTGCTACTGCAGCGATCACTTCATATCCCTGCTTCATCGCATAAATCGTCTGGAAAATCTGACCTTTATCAACGATAGCTCCAAATGGGCAGTTCACAAGACATTGTCCACAGCTTACACATTTATCGTAATCGATTTTTGCTTTACCTTCTTCATCACTGGAAATCGCATTCATACCGCAGCTGGCTGCACATGGACGCTCAATTCTTGTGATGGCTTTATATGGACATGCATCCATGCATCGTCCGCATTTAATACATTTATCCTGGTCGATGACAGAACGTCCGTTCACAATGCTGACAGCCTGTTTCGGACAGACTTCGGAACATTGATGAGATAGACATCCCTGGCAGGCATTTGTTACAAATACCTTCTTTTCCGGACATGCATTACATGCGAATTTAATGATATTGATTAATGGGGCATCATAATATTTAGTGGCAATGACACTTTCCTCAATACCATCAGACAAAGCACCGTATTCACTGAGCTCACGCAAAGGAAGCCCCATACCTAAACGGAGACGTTCTCCGATAATAGCTCTCTCCAAAAAAATACTGTTTCTATATTTCGCTTTGGTTCCCGGTAAGATTTCGTAAGGAATCTGTTCGATCCGCTTTGCGTAATCCGTATCATCGGCATATGCCATTTTGGCAATTTCCGCAAATACCTTACGACGAATGTCGGTTACCGAATTATATACACCTCTCATAAGTGTCCTCCCTGTATTTATGTCTATATCTTAAGTACAATTATAGCGAAGAAACGGCTAAATTAAAACCATAAAAGAAATTGTTCACAAAGTATATAGAGTGTTATAATACCGATGTTTTTAAGAGGAATATCATGAAAGAAGTAGTAATCAACCAAAATGATGCAGGACAGCGATTAGATAAGTTTTTACTAAAAACATTCCCCCAATTGCCTAAATCTGTTATTTATAAAGCTGTCCGCAATAAAAAAATAAAAATCAACCGTAAGCGATGTGAATTCAATCAAATGCTGAATGAAGATGATCATATCTTATTGTTTATTGATCCTGCTCTCTTAGAAGAAAAAGAGCGAGAGACCATGCATAGTTATGGACCAATCCATGTTGTATATGAGGATGACAATATTTTGATTGTAAATAAACAAGCCGGTCTTTTAACCCAAAGCGATTCCAAAGAAGACCAGGATTGTCTTGTCGCAAGAATTCAATATTACCTTTTTAAAAAAGGAAGCTATGATCCAAATAAGGAAAATTCCTTTGCACCGGCTGTTTGTAACAGACTGGATCGAAATACCTCCGGTCTTGTGATTGCGGCTAAAAACGCCGCAGCCCTTCGTATTGTCAATGAAGCCATTGCCAATCGAAAGATCCATAAATACTATATGGCGCTTGTAGAAGGAATACCGGGATGGGAAAAAAAGGAAGTATCCTGTTATATCAAAAAAGAGGGAACCAAAGCTATTGTACGCAAAGATGCCCAAAAAGAATTCCAGCATGCCCTTGAGACAGTTCGCTTGATGAAGGTTAAAAAGAATCAGTCCATTTGTCAAATTGAACTTAAAACGGGACGCTTTCATCAAATTCGAGCTACTATGGCATGGCTTGGCTACCCTTTAACCGGAGATTCCAAATATGGATATAAAGGAAAAAGAACGCCAATAAAACTATGTGCCTACCGTTTGGAATTTGAAGATATAAATTTGGACCTAAAACAGAAAATTTTTGAAATTTCTTCTCAATTGTGAGGGTATTGTTAGATTGAACTTTTATACTAGTAGTATGGAAGTTTTTTTAATAATATTAATCGTGTATCTATATGACATGAAGCAGGAAAGAAAAGGATATCTGGATTCTGTTTTGATCATTTTAGGATGGCTTTCTATTGTATGTCTAACAGGAAACGAATACAGATGGATTTATTCCATCATCTTAGCTTTTTTCATTCTATTATTTCTGCAGGATATGGATACCATGTATTTTTCCTATCACTGGCTGATTCCTGTGTTGGGAATATGCGTCTTATGGTGGTTCTTTGATCCTGTAAAGATATTGGATAGAATACTTGGAATGCTGCTGTATGGAGGACCGGCACTTATTATGCATATTTGTAGAAAAGAATGGATTGGATCTGCCGATTGTATTGGCTTTTTGATATCGGGAATGATGCTTGGATGGGAACGTATGATTGTTGCCTTTATGGTTTCTGTTGGCATTGCTTTGATATGGAGCTTAGTTTTGTATCTTAAAAAGAAAGAACCATTGATTCCTTACATATCCTGTCTATGTGTGGGATTATGGATTTCTTTATTGCGAGGTTATACAATTTTTTACTTCTTTAGTGATATACTGAGGATATGAATAAGAAATTAGGTTTAGTTCTTGGAGGCGGAGGGGCCAGAGGCTGTTATGAAGCAGGTGCCTGGCAGGCTTTTGAAGAACAGGGAATACATTTTGATTGCGTAGCAGGCTCCAGCATCGGTGCAATAATCGGGGCTCTTTATGTCCAGCAGGGAAAGGATAAGGCTATTGAATTTATTTTGAAAATATCCCCATCCCGCATAGTAGAGGGTTGGTCCGATCTACCAAAGGATATGGAGCAATTGATTGCGGACAGACAGAAAATCGGAGCTTTTATTTCCAAATACTTAACGCAGGGAAGTGACATTACCCCGCTCAAGGAAAGTATTCGGGGTATGCTGGATTTTAAAGCCTTTAAAGAATCTAAGGTTGATTTTGCGTGCATGACTTTCAATGCATCAAAATGGGTGCCGCAGCCTTTCTTTAAAAAGGATATTACTGCAGACAATATGCAGGATGTTCTGATTGCGAGTGCTTCCTGTTTTCCGGCGTTTCCAATGTTGGAAATGAAGGGGGAGAGCTTTATCGACGGAGGGTATGCGGATAATTTGCCGGTAGACCTTGCCAAGCAGATGGGAGCGGAAGAAATTATTGCCATCGATGTTAAAGGACCGGGATTTGTGAAACCGAGAATCGAGGATGGAACGGTACGGTATTTTGAACCAATCCTTCAATTGGGTAATTTTTTAGATTTTAACAAAGCACTTGCCAGGAAAACCCTGAAAATCGGTTATCTGGAAACCAATAAATATTTGAATGTGTGCTGCGGATGGATTTATACATTTCTCAGTTCAGACTGGCCGAACATTTATGTATTAGAGCATTATATTGAAGCCAAATTAGAAGAGCTGGATATTCAAATTTCCATAGAAACAATTAATCGGACTCAGCAGCAGGTTATGGGATACAAGGCCATTATCCCTAAAACGAAATTTATGTCGGAATACAAATATACCCGATTAATTGAAATGCTGGGGGCCATGGCAAAAATAGATCCGGTTAAATTGTACAGGTGGAGCGATTTTATGGATATTCTGTTTGAAAAATTAGATGTTATTTCTAAGAAGACCGATGGTAAGGATGACTGGACCAGCTGGGAAAAGCAGGTTTTATTGGAAGAAAGGACAGTAGGGTTCTATCGTTTCTTGAAAGCGGGAAAAGGAAAACTGCCACTTGTAGCAGGCCCACTGGCTTCGATGTTTGAAAACACGTACAGTATGGCAGTTATCTGGTATTGTCTGGATGTTTTTTATCGGAAAAATAAGAAATAAATCGAGGATCAAGATCGGCAGCAATGTCGATCTTTTCCTTTGTGAGGGGATGGGTAAATACAAGGCGGCTGCACTCAAGCATAAGTCCTTTTTTATTGTGTACAGTTCCATATAACGAGTCGTTGTATACAGGATGTTTTGCCCATGCAGCATGAACGCGAATCTGATGTTTACGCCCGGTATAAATGCGGGCTTCTACTAGACTTAGATTCGTTTTTGTATTAAGCACATGAAATTCGGTTCTGGCATCTTTTCCGGTAGGTATTACCATCATTTTCTTTGCTTCATGACGATTTCTTCCAATCGGTTTATTGATTGTATAATTTTTTTTATGGATGACTCCTTCCAATACGGCAAGGTAATATTTTTCAATATCATGACCGGCAAAAAGATCGTCAAAGTAAGATTGAAATAAAGGATTTTTACAGAATAAAACTAAGCCGGAAGTTTCTGTATCAATACGATGAACCACACCGGCTTTATATGGATGCGAGCGGTTTAAATAAGCATTGACTCTTGCCTGCAATGTGTCTTCTGTATTTCCATCGCTATGGACTAAAAGAAAAGGAGGTTTGTTGACGATGATGCAGATTTCATCCTCATAGACAACTTCGATCGATTCAAAGGAAAGGGGACCGAAATCGATATCCGGTTTCTTTGAAACAGTAAATAATTCATCTTTATGTAGTAAAGCGTTATGCGGATGCGACAACAAAAAGTCTTCCCATCGGGAAGTGGATATATGCAGCGATTTTCGAATATCGCTGATTTTCATATCGTCGTTTATAACAAAACGAATGGAAGTAAGACTCGTCCATTCTGCCTTAGAAAAAAAGTTCATAATCATAGATTATTTTATCGTTCAAGGTTATAATGTCAATAGTACAGGAGGTATACATAATGAAGGTAGTTAGAGCTAATAATGGTGCTGTTTACGAAGAAATCGTTGCAGCAAGAAAAGAAGGAGAAGTAACAAGCGTTAAGGATGTTAAAGCCGGCGAAGTAGACGCTGCTGTTGAAAAACACGTACCTGTAATTGAACAGGATGAAGATACATTAACAGTTAAAGTTGGTGGTGTTGCTCATCCGATGACAGAAGAACATTACATTAATGCGATTTGGATTGAATTTGAAGATGGTACATCAATGAAAGCCGGATTAACTCCTGCTTCTAAACCGGAAGCTACATTTAATATTACCGGCAAATCCGGAAAGGTTGTAGCATACGAATACTGTAATCTGCATGGATTGTGGAAAGCAGAATTCACAATTAAAGACTAATCTACATATTGAGCTTCTTCATTGAAGCTCATTTTTTTGAAATTGAGGACAGGTAAAGAATGTGGTACTATAGATGTGTAAAAAAGGATCACCGATGACGGTTGTCCTCAAATAATTAACGTTTAATGACCGCTAATTTGTCAGGACTGGCGGTCATTATTCATGTTGTTTTTATTCGATTTAATGAGCATGCCCAGTTGGATTGCTTTAATCACAAGAGCGATTATCGCAATTACCAGGGCTATTAAACTGATAACCGAATCAACACTCATAAAGCTCACCTCCTTTCGGGAGGAAAGAGAGGATATTGCTTCCTCTCAAATTCAGAGAGGACAACCGCCACCGTTATGGTGATCCTGTGCGGAATTACTTCCGCAAAATCATTGTAACAAACGCATCTAACCATACCGTAACAGAGTACAATTTTCTTAAAAAATCTTAATCAATTATTCGATAGATAGCTTTCTAAGTTATCTATTTTTTTCTAAATAAAAAAGAAAAATACATTCCATTTTTACAAACTTTTGATTAGAATTTTTCAATTCAGAATTCAAAAAACATCGAATAAAAATCCTAAACTTAAAAAATAGAAATGAAATTAAAAAAACTATGAAAACGCTAACAAATTTCTATATTTTGTTTGGAAAACATCATTAAAGTGGTATATACTTGAGATAAGTAAAGCTATGTTTAGGAGGATGCTTTTATGGAACAAAATAATATGCTCGCCATGATTTTAGCGGGCGGGCGCGGTAGCCGTTTGTATGACTTAACAAAGAAAAACGCGAAACCGGCTGTTTACTTTGGTGGAAAGTATCGTATTATTGACTTCCCACTTTCTAACTGTGCAAACTCCAACATTAACGTTGTTGGTGTATTGACTCAGTACGAACCAGTTCAGTTAAATGCTTACGCAGGCGCTGGACAGAGATGGGGCCTTGATACACGCGGAAGCGGTGTCTATGTATTGCCACCTTCACAGACTGACGGAAGAGATTTCGGTGTTTATAAGGGAACTGCAGACGCAATTACTCAGAACATTGAATTTATCGACCGTTTCAATCCGGATCAGGTATTAATTCTTTCCGGTGACCACATCTATAAGATGGACTACGATGCAATGTTGAATGTTCACAAGGAAAACAAGGCTGAATGTACAATCGCAGTTATGCCTGTACCTTGGGAAGAAGCTTCACGTTTCGGTATCATGAACTGTGATGACGAAGGCAACATTGTTGAATTCGAAGAAAAACCAAAAGAACCGAAATCTAACCTTGCTTCCATGGGTATCTATATCTTCAACTGGAAAGCTCTTCGTAAAGCATTAATTGAAGATGATAAGATTGACCGTGATGAACACGACTTCGGTAAGCACATCATCCCTTCATTCTTAAATGATGGCAAAAAGATGATCGCTTGGAAGTTTGAAGGCTATTGGAAAGATGTTGGAACTGTAGACTCCCTGTGGGAAGCTAACATGGACTTAATCAACAAGCCTGATGAATTGAATCTTGATGATCCAAATTGGAAAATTTATACAGAAGATATCCCTGCATTACCAACTTATGTTGCCGCAACCGGTAAAGTTGAACACAGTTATGTAAACCAGGGTGCTGTTGTGCGCGGTTTCGTTAAAGATTCCGTAATCTCACACAACGTAACAATCGCTGAAGATGCAGAAGTTGTTGAATCTGTATTATTACCGGGTGTTACTGTAGGTAAAGGCGCAAAAGTTTATAAGGCAATTGTAGCTGAAAACGTTAAGATCGACGACGAAGCTGTTGTTGGAACTAAGAACAGCAAGGAAGTCGCTTTAGTCGCTAAGCGCGTAAAGAAAGGTGAGTAGTATTATGTGTGACGCATTAGGTATTATTGCATATAATGATCCGACTGTTTACGTCAGCGGACTTGAAAAATATCGCCCACTTGCGGCAATCAATTTCTTAGGAAGATACCGTCTGGTTGACTTCCCAATCTCAAACATGGTTAACTCCGGAATCGAAGATATCGATGTTTATATTAACGGAAATCCACGTCCAATGATCGAACATTTAGGAAGTGGACGTCAGTTCAACATTAACTCAAAACATGGTAACTTAAACTTATTCCCTCTTTATTTACAAGAAGGAACAAGAAACCGTTTCTATGTACCGGATATCGCAAGCTACTATGATACTTTAGACCGTATCGAAGAAGCTACCGGTGATTATGTTGTTATCGCTCCGGCTAACATCGTTTATGTAGCTAACTATGCAGATTTATTAGATCAGCACGTTCAGAGCGGTGCCGACATCACTATTTTATTCACAAACGTTTCAGACGCTAAAGATAAATACAGAGGCGCTGATTTATTAGATATGAACCGCCAGAGAGGCGTTCTTGGTATCAAACAGAACCAGGGAACTGCAAAGAATGCTGCATTATCTTTACAGACTTATATCTTAAAGAAGAGCGTATTCATGGATCTTGTTAAAGAAGCTAACGCTGTCAGCGGAATGTATTGGTTCAAAGACATCGTTAACGATCATTGCGGTGATATGGATATCCGCGGCGTTAAGTACAACGGCAAAGTATATTCAATCAATGATTTACCTTCATATTTCGAATGCAACATGGCAATGTTAGACGAAGCTTCTTTGAAAGCATTCGGAAACCCTGACTGGCCGATTTATACACGTACAAGCGATTCTGCTCCTACTATCTATGGTAAGAATGGCTCTGCAGAAAACTCATTCATCTCTAATGGATGCACAATCGACGGTGAAGTTAAGAACTCTATCGTTGGCCGCGGCGTTATTATCGGTAAGAACGCTCAGATTGACAGCTGCGTACTTATGCCGGGTGCTGTAATCGGTGACAACGCAATCTTAAGTGACTGCATCATCGATAAGGGCGCTAAGATTACTAAGAAGAAAGAATTGTTCGGTACTGCCGAAGATCCTATCTATGTAGGAAGAAAGGAGAACATTTAATGGCTTCAATTTTAATGGTTGCTGCTGAAGGTTTACCTTTCATCAAGACAGGTGGTCTTGCTGATGTAGTTGGATCTTTGCCAATCTCATTAACTGAACTGGGCCATGAAGTTAAGGTTGTTCTTCCTCTTTATAAGAAAATTGCTGAAAAATATCTCGACAATCCGGATATGCATTTTATCTGCGAATACTCTGTATCTATTAACTACAGAGAAGTTCCGGTAAGAATTTACTCACAGACAGTAAATAACGTTGCTTATTTCTTTGTTCAGCATCAGGGATATTTTGAAAGAGATACACTGTATGGATATGACGATGACGGAGAACGTTTCGCATACTTCCAGAAGGCAGTTATCGAAATGTTGAATCAGTTAAACTACTGGCCACAGATTATCCATTGCCATGACTGGCAGACTGGTATGATTCCTTGTATGGTTAAGGAAACTCATGATAACGATGGACGTTACCGCAACATCCGCTTTATCTATACAATCCACAACCTTGCATTCCAGGGAAACTTCGGACCTGAAATGCTGGATTCCTGCTTAGGTCTTCCTTGGTACTTATTCGATAACGGAAACGTACGTTATGACGGTGGAATTTCATTCATGAAATCTGCAATCCTTTATTCAGATAAGGTTACTACAGTTTCTCCTACATATGCACAGGAAATCCTGACTCCGCAATACGGAGAACATTTAGAAGCTGTATTAAACATGCGTAAGTATGACCTTTGGGGTATTGTTAACGGAATCGACATCGAACTTTGGAATCCAAAGACTGACCCGGAAATTCCTTATCACTACGACAAGGTTAACGTTAAAGAAAATAAATTAAAAGACAAATTAGCTCTGCAGAAGGAACTCGGTCTTGAAGAGAATCCTGATGTATTGTTAGTTGGTGTTGTATCTCGTTTAACTTGGCAGAAGGGATTCTATCTGATGATGGAACAGTTGGATGCAATCTGTGCTGCTCCGATTCAGTTAGCAATCTTAGGTACAGGTGAAACTCAGATCGAAACTAAGTTCAGAGAACTGGAAAACGGAAACAAGGGTAAGATCTGCTTCTACCAGGGCTACAGTGAAAGCTTAGCACACCGCATTTATGCAGGTAGTGACTTGTTCTTAATGCCTAGCTTGTTCGAACCATGCGGTCTGTCTCAGTTATGCTCTTTACGTTACGGAACTCTTCCGTTAGTACGTGAAGTTGGTGGCTTAAAAGACACTGTACAGCCATATAACGAATACGATAAGACCGGAAACGGATTCAGCTTTGCGAACTACGATTCCAACGAACTGATCCACACATTGTATTATGCAGTTGATGTATATTACAACCGTAAAGAGGATTGGGAAATCTTAAGAACTAACGCTATGAACTCTGATGTATCATGGCAGCAGAGTGCAAAGACTTACGACCTGTTATACAAAGAAGTATTAGGTTAATATTCAGCTTATAGCTTACGAGGTGATCCATCTCAAATGGACACCTCGTATTCCTTGTGAAAAGAGAATAGAGGCCTTGATCGTTGAATTTATACTTTATATAAAGGCCCAAAAGGGAAATAGGGCGAAAAAAATTAAACCAGTGCACCGCATATTCAGGTGCTGAAAAGAGTATTGAAAGTATAATACAAATTCTGCTTTTCAAGGTGCAAAAATTCGTTTAGGTATTGTTTTATTAAACGAAATAGAATAAAATATTTTTAGACTTTATTAGGAGGAAAAAATAATGAAACAAGTAACTGTTACTGTAATCGATCCAGTTGGACTTCACGCTCGTCCTGCAACTGTAGCTGTAAACGCTGCTAGCAAATTCAAAAGTGAAATCAATGTAGCTTTCAAAGGCCGCGAAGTTAACATGAAATCTATCATGGGCGTTATGTCTCTTGGTATCCCAACTCAGTCTGAAATCACTGTAAGCGCAAACGGTGATGACGAAGAAGAAGCAATCGCTACAATCGAAAACGTATTACGCGAACAGAAAATTATCGCTTAATTTAGATTGCACAAATTGAAGCCTCATTTGAGGCTTTTTTTATTGGTTTAACCTGCATAGTAATTACGCATGAACGATAAATGCTGATAGGTAAGGGAGAACATTAAAAAGTGTCGTTAAATTCAAACGGCGGTAAGGAAAAATGAAAACATCGACAAAACAGGTCATACTGCCTGTCAGGGCAGACTGACCCCTATGTCGATGTTTTTTTGACTTTTTATGCTTTGGTTAACGTGCTCTTTTCCTGCGCTTGAGGTCCAGCACAAGACTGTTGACAATCTCTTCCGAACTCATGATGGCAAGTATTGTATTAAGACATTCTATTGGATTGAACTGGAAATACCTCCTGGCTTTTCTGTATTCCT
>JAGAWH010000003.1 GCA_017941505.1 Faecalicoccus sp.
GAAGGGGTAAAAAATAACCTCTCTCAAACGCTTTATAAAGCGGGATTGAGAGAGGGCAAATTCTATAAAATTTTTTCTAAAATGTGGAAAAACCCTATTGACAAGATTTTTCAACATTTATCGGTGAATAGTAACGATTTTTTAACTAAAATTATCCTGCAGATGATCTGCAGGATAATCACTTTGTCACTTCTCTAATTCAGCAATTTTGCGAATTCGATTTTTATGTCTTTCTCCTTCGCTGAATTTAGTGTTCAAGAATACTTCTACGATATCTTTTGCCGTTTCAATTCCTGTTGTTCGCTGCCCCATTGCCAGCATGTTAGCATCATTGTGCTCACGTGTAAGTCTTGCCATAGTTGTATCTGTACAAAGTGCGCAGCGAATTCCTTTTATTTTATTTGCGGAAATAGAAATACCGATTCCGGTCCCGCACATAACAATACCGGTATCCACTTCTTTGGATGCAACCATTCTGGCAGCTGCCGAACCATAATCCGGATAATCAACGCTGGCAGTAGAATCACATCCGCAATCTATCACCTGATGTCCCTGCTCCTCCAACATCTTTCTAATTTCGACTTTGTAGTCGTATGCTCCATGGTCACATGCTATAGCGATTTTCATAATCCAAGATCCTCCTTCATCTTATCATAAGCCGTTTTCAATATATAAACGCTGCAGCTTCTTTCCTTAACTAATAAACTTCCGTTTCCATATTGGTCAAATTGAGTACTCAGCTCTCCGCCAATCTCACAATATTCTGTATACGCAAAATAGGATTCCTGCTCAAAATCTATCGAATTCTCCGGTCCGTTAGACAGAATCACAAAAACAGGATGTTCCATACAGATTTCCCACGCCAGACAATTCTGCTCCGATTTCCTTTCTTTGATTTCGACATTATCTGCAAGCAGATGTGATCGTATCCACATCATTTTTGCCAGATCTTCTGCACCCGGATAGTCATCTGTTTCTATTCCGTATAAATCGCCATAGAACACACAAGGCATATCGTAATCTCTTAGCAGGATTGTCGCATAGGCATGCTTTTTAAACCACGGTTCAATCCAGGATTCCAATGCCTGATGAGGCTGTGTATCGTGGTTGTCAACAAATGGAACTGCATGCTGCGGGTCCACCTGCACCAGAGTATTGTCGAACATCGTTCGAATATCATATGATGCATCGTTTTTAGAAATGTCAAAGAAGCGGAAATGAAGAGCCACATCAAACAAGGTTGTGCATCCTTCTGTCGTATTAATATAATTCGTCAATTCTTCTACATTTCCGGACCAATACTCAGCTACAGAAAACATATCCGATTTATGATAATCACGCATTTCCTTCAGCCAGCGTGGGTAAAAACTTGCTTCAATACTTTTTACGGCATCCAGACGATACCCGTCAATGCCGGCTATATCCTGATACCACTTACCCCAATGGATCAATTCATCAATAACACGCTCATTAAAGAAATCGACATTAGCACCCATAATATAGTCAAAATTACCATTCTCCTGAGATACATGTTCTGCCCACTCTTTATAGTCAAACTTCAGCAGAACCTTCTGGCCGCTGCGTGTGACATAGTCCACTCCTGAAAAGCAAGACCAATCCCATTTGAAGTCTGAATATTTATCCTCACGGCCCGGAAACATAAATCTGGTCCATACATAATAAACATTTTCGTCTGTCAGCTCCTCATTGCGGTTGTCCCAATCCACAACTGCAGCACGAATAGCATCTCTTCCATCAGCTCCCATACGGTGATTCAGCACAATATCCGCGATAACTTGAATTCCCGCTTTATGACAGGCTTTGATTGCCTTTAGATATTCATCTTTAGTTCCGTATTTTGTTCTTACACTGCCCTTTTGGTCGAATTCACCTAAATCATATAAATCATATACGGCATACCCAACATCGGTTTCGCCCTTTTCATTTTTATATGCAGGTGGCATCCAAATATGTGTAATACCAATTTTGTGTAACTTTTCAGCTTCTTCAGCAATTTTGTTCCACAGTGATCCATCGGCAGGATAATACCAGTGAAAGTATTGAATCATTGTATTTTTCATAATCATCCTCCTGTTTTAAAGATGTTTTGCGAAAAATTTAAACTCATAAAATATCAGCTCATAAAAGCCTATTCTATAATAACATACTCTCGCAAACATTGTATTGATAGTTTCATGAATGAAAATGTTTTCATAGACTGGAAAATTCTTTTCATGATTTATAATTTTTTCTGTTTTTTTCAAATTAATAGTGATATACTGGAAAAGGATTTTTTTAACAAGTCAAAGGAGGAGCCAAAGATGACAGATTTAAAAGAACTCTATGAGGTTGTCAGAAAACGTCAGCCAAATGACAAAGAATTCCTACAGGCAGTAGAAGAAGTCTTTGAATCATTAAATGTAGTTGCAGAAGTACATCCTGAAAAACTGGATGACGATGTATTGGCTCGAATCGTTGAGCCGGAACGTCAAATTATCTTCCGTGTACCATGGGTAGACGACCAGGGTAAAACTCAGGTTAACCGTGGATATCGTATTCAGTTTAATTCCGCTATCGGACCTTACAAAGGTGGTCTTCGTTTCCATCCGTCCGTTAATGTAAGTATCATCAAATTCCTTGGATTTGAACAGGTATTCAAGAACTCCTTAACTACACTTCCTATGGGTGGCGGTAAAGGTGGATCCGACTTTGATCCTAAAGGAAAGAGCGATGCCGAAGTTATGCGTTTCTGCCAGAGCTTCATGACTGAATTATATCGTTATGTTGGACCAAACACGGACGTACCTGCCGGTGATATCGGTGTAGGCGGACGTGAAATCGGTTATCTGTTCGGACAGTACAAGCGTCTTCGTAACGAATGGTCCGGTGTATTAACAGGTAAAGGATTAAGCTATGGTGGATCTCTTGCCCGTACACAGGCAACCGGATACGGATTATGTTACTTCACTCAGGCATTATTAAAAGATAACGGAACAAGCTTTGATGGAAAAGTTGTTGCGATTTCCGGCAGTGGTAACGTTGCGATCTACGCAGCTGAAAAAGCTACTCAGTTAGGTGCAAAAGTCGTTACAATGTCTGACTCCAATGGATTCGTATACGATCCGGATGGAATCGATTTAGAATACGTTAAGGATTTAAAAGAAGTACGTCGCGGACGTATTAAAGAATATGTTGAATCACATCCAAACGCAAAATATACAGAAGGTGAACGTCCTTGGTGCGTTAAGTGTGATATCGCACTTCCTTGCGCAACTCAGAACGAATTAGATCTTGAAAACGCTAAAGATTTAGTTGCCAACGGTGTATTTGCTGTATGTGAAGGTGCAAACATGCCGACAACTCCGGAAGCTATCCATTACTTAATGGAAAACGGTGTATACTATGCTCCGGGTAAAGCTTCTAATGCCGGTGGTGTTGCGACTTCCGGTTTAGAAATGACTCAGAACGCAGAACACTTATCTTGGACATTCGAAGAAGTTGATGCTAAGTTAAAAGACATCATGGAAACTATCTTCGCTGCATGCCGTGATACAGCTGCTGAATACGGTCATCCGAAAGAATATGTTATTGGTGCTAATATTGCCGGCTTCTTAAAAGTTGCTGAAGCAATGAAGGCACAGGGTACTGTATAATATTTAAACCCTTGAATTATAAAAGAGGAAATCTCTGAGCCAGGATTTCCTCTTTTCTTTTTACTCTGTAGAAGGCTTTTGTTTTAATATAAATTGATTTCCATCATAGGAAATAATAGAAACTGAGCAGTTTGGCACTAGTACAAAGGTCGATTCTTTACTGTCGTGAATCTCTGAATCAAGATTGCTTAACACCTCACGAATAATGGACCCATGCGAAACAACCAGAATGTCTCCTGATTGTTCTTTTGCATAAATCTTTTTTAATTCCGTGAAAAACCGTTGTGCAGCTGTATCCCGCTTTTCCCCTCCGTATTCATAATATAGAGTCGGCTCGGTTTTCCCATCCTTGAATACATCCGCGATTTTCTCGCCTTCCAGTCGCCCAAAGCTAACCTCTTTGAATCCTTTGGATGAATGAATCCTTAATTCTCTTCCATCAAGGATCGCATCCAATGTGTCTCTTGCTCTTTCGCTGGTAGAACAATACGCTGCTTTAAAACGTGCAGTATCTAATCTTTTTCCCAAAGACTTAGCCTGTTCAATTCCTAAAACAGTCAGAGGTGAATCACTCCATCCCTGAATTCTTTTTTTTACATTAAATAATGTCTGTCCATGTCTAACAATATAAAAATCCATTTATATTTACCCCACATGACGTATTCTATCATAAGCAAAAAGACAAGCAAATGCTTGTCTTTAGCGTTTATTCTTCAACTACGGTATTTTCCGTTACTTCTTCTACAGTGCTTTCAGGATTCTGTACTGCAGGAGCCTCTTCTACATTGGCGCTGACGATTTTATCAAACTGGTCATCCTGAACTTCTTTCATACGTGCAATACGTTTGTCACGAAGTTCTTTTGCCTTGGCTGCAACGATCGCATTCTGAGGACGTTCGCCGACACATCCGGTTCCGGCAGGAATTAACTTACCAATGATAACGTTCTCTTTCAAGCCAACCAGATAGTCAACTTTACCCTTAATAGTCGCATCTGTTAATACCTTTGTTGTTTCCTGGAAGGAAGCAGCAGATAAGAAGGAATCTGTTTCAACAGAAGCTTTAGAAATACCTAATAATACCGGTTTGAAAGTCGCAGGTGTTTTACCTGACAACAGAGCATCACGGTTGATGCGGGTCATTTCATTCAAGGATAACTGAACACCTACATTCAAGTCTGTATCGCCCTTATCGATGATAATAACTTTCTTCATCATCTGTTTGATCATAACTTCCAGATGCTTATCGGAAATTTCGATACCCTGAGACTGATAAACCTTCTTAACTTCCTTTAAGATGTAATCCTGCACTTCACTGACACCGGCAACCTTCAATAATTCCTTCGGATCTAAAGGTCCTTCAGTTAATGCTTTACCGGCTTCAATCTGTTCACCGACTTCAACCCAGCTTCTTAATGTCTGGTTACCGTTGATCTTATGAACATGACTTTCCTGCTCGTTGGTAATCACAACTTCCTGACGAGGTGTACCTTCAATCTTATTAATGGCAGTAATTGTACCGGAAATCTGAGCGATAACCGCAACACCCTTCGGGCAGCGCGCTTCGAACAATTCTTCTACACGAGGAAGACCCTGTGTAATATCGCCGGCACCGGCAACACCACCGGTATGGAAGGTACGCATTGTTAACTGAGTACCCGGTTCACCGATACTCTGGGCAGCCATAACGCCGACTGCTTCACCGATTTCAACATCTTTACCGGTAGCCATATTTCTACCATAACACATACGGCAGATACCATTACGTGATTTACATGTAAATACCGAACGAATTAACATCTTAGTGATGCCGGCATCTACAATACGCTTTGCGATGGCATCAGAAATATATTCATCCGATGCGATAATCAATTCACCGGTCTTCGGATCAAATACATCCTGCTTAGAATAACGACCGTTAATACGATCGATGAAAGACTCAATCTTCGTATTTGTCTTACGGTCAATCAAATCACTGACCATATATCCCTTATCGGTACCGCAGTCATCATCCTTGATAATAACGTTTTGAGCAACGTCAACAAGACGACGAGTTAAGTATCCGGATTCAGCGGTCTTTAAGGCAGTATCTGTTAAACCTTTACGTACACCGTGAGTGGATGTAAAGAACTCAGACACATTCAATCCTTCACGGAAGCATGAATAAATCGGAACTTCGATATAAGGCAGAATGTATTCACTGCTGCCTGCTTTCGAACCATGACCAGGCTTAGCCATCAATCCACGCATACCGGCCAGCTGTGTAAAGTTAGAACGGTTACCACGGGCACCGGAACGGCTCATCATGTTGATTGGATTTTTACGAGGCATCGTTGCCATCAATCCATCAGTGATATCATTTTGAACACCATCCCACATTTCTTTTAACAGGGTACCCCACTCTTCTGTTGTCAGCATACCTTTGCGTAAGAAATATTTTAGTTTTTCTGCCTGTCCACGTCCAAAGTTCACGAACTGCTCCTTATTCGGAGCGACCTCAATGTCACTTAAGGATACCGTAATACCGGCTACTGTAGAATATTTGAATCCCATGTCCTTGATCTGGTCCATGATTTCAGATGTTTCATCTACGCTGAAACGGTTAAATACTTCGGCAATAACTTTACCTAAGTCTTTTTTCTTCACAGCAGATGTAATAGGCAATTGTGCAATATATTCCTTAATATTTTCACCAGGAGAAATAAAGTATTTATCCGGTGTTTTGTCAAAGTTCTCTTTTGTTACCTCATTTAAATAAGGGAACTCAGATGGGAACATGTTATTAAAGATGATCTTACCAACTGTTGTGACAAGATAATCATTCGCATGAATCGGATCAAAAGAAGTCTTGTGCATACCTTTGACAGGAACCGCAATTCTGGAGTGCAGATGAACCTGACCGGTCTGATATGCCATCATTACTTCTTCAATATTGGCATATAAATGACCTTCATTGGCTGCATAAGTACGCCAGAGAGCTGCTTCCTTCGGACAGTCAGCTGCATCGAAACGCGCTGCTTCTTCTTCCAATTCAGCTTTGGTTTCTTCCATAGTCAAATAGAAGTTACCCATAACCATATCCTGACCAGGAGTGACGATTGGCTTACCATCTTTCGGACCCAGAATGTTATGAGAGCCTAACATCATAACTAATGCTTCGGCACGGGCTTCTTCACTCAAAGGTACGTGGATTGCCATCTGGTCACCATCGAAGTCCGCATTAAATGCAGTACATACAAGTGGATGCAGACGCATTGCACGTCCTTCTACCAATTTTGGTAAGAACGCCTGGATACCTAAACGGTGAAGTGTCGGTGCACGGTTCATCAGTACAGGATATCCATCAATTACCTTTTCTACAACATCCCAGATTCTCGGATCTCTTCTTTCGATTAACTTCTCGGCATTCTTAGGATTTGGTGCCAGTTTCTGGTTTACAATCTCGTTGATGACAAACGGCTTAAATAAATTAATTGCCATTTCACGAGGAATACCGCACTGGTACATCTTCAAATCCGGTCCTACCGCGATAACGGAACGTCCGGAGAAGTCAACACGCTTACCTAACAGGTTCTGACGGAAACGTCCCTGCTTACCCTTCAAGGAATGAGAAAGTGACTTTAATGCACGTCCTCCGGCACCGGTAATCGGTTTTGAACGACGTCCGTTATCAATCAGGGCATCAACTGCTTCCTGCAGCATACGCTTTTCATTCTGAACGATAATATTAGGTGTACTTAAATCCAATAATCTTTTTAAACGTGTATTACGAGTAATAACACGACGATATAAATCATTCAAATCACTGGTGGCAAAACGACCGCCATCCAGCTGTAACATAGGTCTTAAATCAGGCGGAATAACCGGAATATGCTGCAGAATCATCCAGGAAGGATCGTTATCGCTGTTTCTAAACGCATTGACGGTATCCAAACGCTTGATTAATTTCTTGCGCTTTTCGCCACTGGCCTTTTCCAGCTGTTCCTGAATATCTTTATATTCTTCTTCTAAATCCACTGCCTGTAATAAACGAAGTACAGCTTCAGCACCTGTCTGGGCTTCAAATCCATGGTTAGTAATCGGATCATACTTACCATAAATCGCAAGATTCTCACGATATTCGGATTCTGATAAAACCTGTTTATATGCAAGCTTAGAATCTCCGGCATTGGTAACAATGTAGCTGACAAAGTATACGACTTCTTCCAATTCCTTCGGTGTTACTCCTAAAAGTAATGCCATGCGGCTTGGAATACCGCGTAAATACCAAATATGTGCTACCGGTGCTGCTAAACGGATATGACCCATACGTTCACGACGTACGCTGGCTTTTGTGATTTCAACACCACATTTGTCGCAGACTACGCCTTTAAACCGAACCTTTTTGTATTTTCCACAGGCACATTCCCAGTCCTTTGTCGGGCCAAAGATCTTTTCGCAATACAAACCATCTTTTTCTGCTTTTTGAGAACGATAGTTAATAGTCTCCGGTTTTAATACTTCTCCGTGAGACCATTCCAAAATAGTTTCCGGGCTCGCCAGACGAACCTGGATTGAGGCAAAGTTATTTATACTCATCTATATTAAGCCTCCTCTTCTTCTACGATCTGCATGGAATCTTCCATAGAATCATCCATATCGTTAACCAGCTCTTCTTTGTGTTCAACGACTACATCCTCATCAGAAGCTGCCGCATCATCATCCATCTTTAAATCCACTTCGTTGTGGTTTTCATCAAACAAGCGGATATCGATAGCTAGACCCTGCAACTCGTGAACAAGTACTCTGAATGATTCCGGAATACCTGCTTCCGGGATATCCTTTCCTTTGATAATAGCTTCATAAGTCTTAATACGACCCTGAATATCATCGGACTTAATTGTCAAAATTTCCTGCAATGTATGAGCTGCACCATATGCTTCTAATGCCCATACTTCCATTTCACCGAAACGCTGACCACCATTCTGGGCTTTACCACCTAATGGCTGCTGAGTAACAAGTGAGTACGGACCTGTTGCACGGGCGTGCAGTTTATCGTCAACCATGTGGGCAAGTTTGATCATATACATGACACCGACACTGATTCTTTCATCAAATGCCTTACCTGTCTGTCCATCATACAATACCTGCTTACCATCTTTGGTCATATTTGCTTCACGCATTACATCAGCCAAATCTTCATTGGATAATCCATCGAATACCGGAGTTGCGAATTTAACGCCTAATTTCTTAGCTGCATATCCTAAGTGGATTTCGAGAATCTGACCGATATTCATACGAGAAGGCACACCAAATGGGTTCAAGATAATATCAATCGGTGTTCCATCTGCAGTAAACGGCATATCTTCAATTGGCAGGATCTTTGAGATGACACCCTTGTTTCCGTGACGTCCGGACATCTTGTCACCTTCAGAAATCTTACGTTTTTGAACGATGTAAACCTTAACACGTGTATTTACTCCAGGAGGAAGATCCGATCCATCTCCTCTTCTGAAGATACGAACGGAATGAACAATTCCGGCACCACCGTGTGGTACTTTTAAGGAATTGTCACGAACCTCACGTGATCTCTCACCGAAGATTGCGAGCAATAGCTTTTCTTCCGGAGACACTTCACTCTGGCCCTTCGGAGTTACTTTACCTACCAGGATATCGCCTTCCTTAACTTCAGCGCCTTCCATGATAATACCGTTTTCATCCAAATGACGAAGCGCTGCTTCACCTACGTTTGGAATATCGCGGGTAATTTCTTCAGGTCCTAATTTAGTCTCACGGCAGTCAATATCATACTGTTCAATATGAATAGAAGTATATACATCATCGCTGACCATACGTTCAGACATGATGATCGCATCTTCATAGTTATATCCATACCATGTCATATAGGCAATGGTTACGTTCTGACCTAAGGCCAATTCACCATTTTGCATACTAGGACCATCGGCAAGGATATCACCCTTTTCAACACGTTCGTTTACATCAACGATTGGTCTCTGGTTGATGCAGGTACTTGCGTTAGAACGGGCAAATTTACGTAATTGATATGTGTGATCTACACCATTGTCATCAGTTACGACAATACGTAAAGAATCAACATAAGAAACTACGCCATCTTCTTTGGCAACGATGCCGACACCGGAATCCTTGGCAATCTTATACTCGATACCGGTTCCGACATATGGTGAATGCGGCACTAACAAAGGCACAGCCTGACGCTGCATGTTGGCGCCCATCAACGCACGGGAAGCATCATCGTTTTCTAAGAACGGAACGCAGGCAGTCGCAACCGATACAATCTGTTTCGGGCTGACGTCGGCCAGCTCTACATCTTCACGGTTGGCGATGATGGTATCACCGCTCTTACGGGCAACGACCTGATCGTTAACCAAGCGGCCGTCACGTACTTCGTTTGCCTGAGCAATTACGAAATCCGCTTCTTCATCCGCTGATAAATAAACAGTATTGTTGTCATCTACCGTTCCGTCTTTATTTACAACACGATACGGAGTCTGAATAAATCCGTATTCATTAATTTTCGCATAAGTAGTTAAGTTTGAAATCAAACCAATGTTTGGACCTTCCGGTGTCTCGATTGGACAGATTCTTCCGTAGTGAGATGTATGTACGTCACGTACTTCAAATCCAGCACGGTCTCGAGTTAATCCACCTGGACCTAATGCAGAAATACGACGCTTGTTGGTCAATTCTGCAAGCGGGTTTTGCTGGTCCATAAACTGAGATAGCTGAGAGCTTGAGAAGAACTCTTTAATAGCTGCTGTCAAAGGACGAATATTGGTTAACTTTCTCGGTGTTAAGTTATCAATTTCCTGAATGGACATACGTTCTTTAACAACTCTTTCCATACGGGATAAACCGATACGGAACTGGTTCTGGATCAATTCACCGACAGAACGGATACGACGGTTACCCAGCATATCGATATCATCAGTTGTTCCGATTCCATCCATAACATTTAAGTTATAGGCAAAGAATGCGTACATATCAGACATTGTGATTGTATGCATATTTGCGTATGGGTCATTACCGATGATTTTGATGGTGTTACCGTCTTTATCTTCAACATAGATTTCCTGTACACAGGCACCGATTAACCATGCAGTTAACGGACTTGAAGCAGCACGCTGCTTAATGGCAAGCACTTTACCTGCATCCAGTTTGTCCCAATGTTCGTGTACTACATATGGTTTCACAAACATTTCGTATTCTTCATCAGTGATATCCTGTCCTTCAGCATTTGTTAAGCGGCCAAGGGCATATAAACGCTGACCGTAGTTCATTACGGCATCAAAGTTTTCTTCTGTAAGTTCGATTGGTTTTGCGATAAGTCCGCCGTAAACCGGAATTTCTTCCATAGTTGCTCTTAATACGTCAACATCCTGACGTGTTAAAACTGTACCTTTCGCAAAGAAATGATCATCATCCGGAGTAATATCAGCAGCTGCGATACGTCCAATCAATCCGGCATTGTTGGAAGTCGGTACAGATACAACATCCTCTTCATGGAATTCAGAGCGGAATGGGAAAGGTGTGCAGTATAAACCTTTTGCCAATTCTTCTCTTAAGAGATTACGCTCATCACGATGAATCAGTGTTCCCTTTTTCATGAAGACATTGCCGTCAACATCCATGATGTCATCTTTCAGAATCGTACCGTCCATACGACCGATCGCATTCAGCTTTTTGCGAAGCTTATAACGTCCGGCTTTTGTTAAGTCATAGCGGCGGTGATCGAAGAATTTAGCCTGCATCAAAGAGATGGATCCGTTTAATGTCGGAATTTCATCACTTCTCTGGTTTTCATAAAATGACAATAAAGCTTCCTGAGTCGTCTTTACTTTATCGTTCATCAATGTCTGTTCGATTTCTTCGTATTTTCCAAAGAATGCAGTATACAATAATAAGTTGACATTCTTATAATCGCCGTCTTCTACATCTTTTGCGACATCATCCCAAGTTCTTTCCATCGCATGTAAAAAGACTTCCATAGCTGCAGTATCGCGTGTATCTTCATTGACATTAATGTCTAAAGACATACCGATAGCCTTAAATAAGATAGTGAAAAGAACCTTACGGCGGCGGTCAATAGAAACATTAATCGTACGTCCGGCAGAGGTTTTCTTTTGCTCTGTAATAAATTCAAGCCATGTTCCACGGCTCGGAATCAGTTCGCATGCATAATTTTCTTTACCTGTTTTATCATCGTAACTTTCCGAAAAATAAGCACCCGGTGAACGCACGATCTGCGATACGATTACACGTTCTGCACCATTGATGATGAAAGTTCCGGTTTCTGTCATTAACGGGAAATCACCTAAGAATACTTCTTCGGATTTCTGTTCCACTTCACCGGTATTCGGATCTGTGACTTCTAATACCATATCTGCATATAACGGAGCCACATATGTACATTCTCTGTACATGGATTCCTCAGCATTATATTTTGGTTCTACAAAATGATAATCGATAAAATTCAGTTTGATATTTTTACCATAGTTTTCAATAGGATAGATCTCATCGAATACTTCCCGGATACCTTGTTTCTTGAACCAGTCAAAAGAGTCTGTCTGAATCTCAACAAGATTTGGTAATTCCAGGTTTCCACTCACCTTTGAGTAATCCCTACGGATTGACTTTTTTCCGCAGGAGACAATGTGATACGCGTTGTTTTTGTCCATGCATGCCATCCTTTCGTTTATATTGAAGTCGCAAAAAATCTAAGGATTTTTAATTGTCCGCAGACTATTATGCAATTTATTATATTATCTAATTGATGTCTATATGTCAATATATAAAATTAAAAAAAGAGCATATTTTAAATATGCTCACTTGGTTACTATAATTCTTCAGAAATTGTGTATGTATATAAATCGCCGCGGTAATAACATTTCGTAAATTCAACAATTTCGCCCTTATCATTAAATGAAATAACTTGCTTGAATAGAACCGGTTGTTTTTTCTCTATTTTCAATGCCTTGATAATATCGTCATCCGGAAGCATCGCCTTGATTTTCTCCATCGACTTTACAGGGCGTCCTATACCGCTTTCTTCCATTGTTTCATACAGTGATCTCATCTGGATGGTTTCTTTCATATCATCCTTCCATCCCGGGATATAAGATACAAAATAGGCAAGTCTCACATCATCAGCTGTACGAACTCTGCGAAGGCAGAATATTGGTGAGCCTTCGGAAACACCGCATATTGAAGATACCAAACTATCCGCTTTTTCTATAGATGCATAGCTTAACAAAACGCCCGGAGTTCTTCCTACTGATTCCATTTCCTGTGTAAAGCTCAATATTTTTCCTAAATGAACTTCAACGCCCGGCTGCCAGATTACGAAGGTTCCCTTTCCTCGATGCCGCTTTACCATGCCTTCCTTTTCCAAATCCATCACAGCCTGCCTTGCGGTGATACGAGACACATCATATATTTGCTGGATTTCGTTTTCGCTTTCAATTCTGTCTCCCAGCTTATATTCACCGGAAACAATCTTGTCGCGATAGATATCCTTTATCTGCACATATAATGGTTTTGATCCTTTACTATTATCTAACATAATACTTTCCCTCATTTGTTTAAATTTTATAACATTATATCACTTGAAACATTATAACATTATATTCAAAGAGTTTCTCGTCTTTTTTTATCAATCTCTATCCATTCATCCAAAGTCATCGGCTTATAATCGGAATACATGCAGAAACAGTTAATCATTTGCATCGGAATCGGCTCTATAGAACCGTCGATGCATGTATGCATCTGGGATGCTACGTATGCCTGATAATGATCCAGAAGCTCTTGATCGTGTGTTTGATGAATGTGACCGTGCAGCATATAGGTAGAAGGATTCCCGTTTATATCTTTGCGGTACTGTCCGTTATAACAGACAATCGGATAATGGCACAAAACTACTTTGCGCTTATTTTCATGAAGCTCCGCATAATCCTTGATCCAGATAAAGCGGGATAAGTCCATTTTTTTATCCTTGATAAACCGGTCATGGTTTCCTGTAATAAGATAAAGTCTTCCGTTCAGCTGTTCAAGAACACTCATCGTTTCTTCTGCATTCCCCCATGAAAAATCACCCAGAATCACAACCTCATCGTTTTTCCTTACCTTTGAATTCCATTGATGAATTATATATTCATTCATCTCATATACATCCGCAAAACCGCGGCAGTCCATCTTCGTGTTTAACGCCTTATGAAAAAAATGTGTATCCGCTATATAGTAACGCATCGTAATCCCTCCAAAAAAAAGAGCGGTTTTCCGCTCTTATCTACTGTATTTCACAACCGTAAGCTCCATCCTGTTCCAATCCGCTTTTCAATGATTCCAGTGAAATGGCACCTGCGCCTTCTTCACCGTTCTCCAGAATTCCGAATTCAACCAGTTTTTCAATATTCGCTTTTGTGCAGTCAATGGTCATCACAATTTTTGCACGACCTTCTTCTGAGACCACATCAAAAGTTACGCCTCCGATTTCTTCGTATTTTTGAGCAAGCCCTGAGCTTATTTTTTCATTGATCTGTGCCGGATCCATCTGTTCGGTCACACCCAATTCCTCATAGCTTTGAAAAAACGTTTCCGTTATTTCCGTAACATCATCGTTTTCCGCTTTGAACTCGATGATATTTCCACCTTCATTGGTGCATACTACATGCTGTGCGACTTTTTCTTCCGGTTTTTCTTCCTCAACAACATCGGATATCCGGGTACATCCAATCAGGCATAAGCCTAACAATACGAATAACAATCGTTTCATACATTATCCTCACTTAATGGTGATAGTGTATCATAAATGGAATTATTTTGCCAATCGGTTGGTTGTCCACTTGGGCAGAGCATTCAAGCCTGCCGCAAACATCTTCTCGCTCTGGCCTAAGCCAAGACGGAAATGGTTTTCATAATCAAAGCAGGCACCGGGTACAAAGAATACGCCGATTTCATCTAAAAGCTGATTGGCCAGCTCAACACTGTCAAACTCAAAGTTATATTTCAAAAAACATACCGTTCCGTATTTTGGGATCACAACATCAAAATACGGATTATCCTTGACCCACGTCGATAAAAACTGCTTATTTCTTTCAATAATATCATTTGCTCGTTTCAGAATCGGTTCTCGATTGGACAAAACTGCAGCTCCGATGGCATCTTTCATCGGTCCTGTTGATACCATTGTGTAATCACGACGCGAGTTAATTCTTTCAATCAGGGAAGGCTCTGCCTTGATCCAGCCTAATCGAATTCCGGCAAGACCATACAGTTTTGATATGGAACCGGTAGATATTCCCTTATCATAAAGATCACTGATGGATGGGCAGTTATCCAAATCCAGATATACTTCATCCGCAAAGATCCAGATATCGTGCTCTTTGCAGATTTCAACCAATCCCAGCAGAAGTTCTTCATCATAATAAGTACCGGTAGGATTGTTTGGATTATTGAGAATCAGCAGAGTCGTTTCCGGCCTAATCGCCTTTTTTACCAAATCCAAATCAGGAATCCAATTCTGTTCTTCCTTTAATTCAATCTTAGTTACTTCACATCCAAAAGACTCCGGATAATCATAAAACTGCTGATATCCCGGAACAAAACAGATCACATGATCATCTTTTTCCAACAGCGTTTCCAAAACCAGGGCATTGGCTTCCAGACATCCGTTTGCGGTAGTGATATGGCTGATATCTCCTGTTTTATACAGTGATAAAATGGCTTCTTTTAATGGTAAGGAACCCGTAATTTCTCCATAATCCAGACAGATGGAACTTAAATCAATGTGTGTAAAATCATTTAATTCATTCCAAGTCAACGGCTGCACACAGGTATCTGTCAAATTGTATCTGGCTGACTGTTCATGTTCAGTCATCCATTCCTCTACCCCAAAGTGTTTCAAGATCATTCGTAGAACACCTTACTTAAGAAATCTTTAGCTCGGTCTGACTGTGGATTTGAGAAAAATTCTTCGCTTGTTGTATCCTCGATGATTTCTCCGCCATCTAAGAAGATGACACGGTTTCCCACCTTGCGGGCAAAGCCCATTTCATGTGTTACCACAACCATGGTCATTCCCTGACGGCCGAGATCTTTCATTACTTCCAATACTTCTTTGATCATTTCCGGGTCCAATGCGCTGGTAGGTTCATCAAACAACATTAAATCCGGAGACATGCATAAGGCTCTTGCAATCGCAACACGCTGCTTCTGACCACCTGATAATTTATTCGGATATTCATCACGCTTTTCCGCCAGACCAACCTTTGTAAGATAATCCATAGAAGTAGCCTCTGCTTCTTCCTGCGATTTTCCCAATACCTCAATCTGTGCTAAGTTGCAGTTTTCAATGACGGTCTTGTTTGGCCATAAGTTAAAGTGCTGGAACACGAATCCCATATGGTTTCGCTGGGCACGATACTTTGCCTCATCTTTTGGATTCATCTCTTCCCCTTCAAGGAAGATCTTTCCGCCATCGTGCTTTTCTAAACCGTGAATACAGCGGCATAGTGTACTTTTACCGGAACCGGAAGGTCCGATCAGAGATACGATATCCCCTTTATATACTTCTAGATTAATATCTTTAAGCGCATGAAGAGCTCCGAAGTGTTTCTCCATATGCTCAATTTTAATCATAGGCATTGCTTCGTTAATCACTGACTGCCAACCTCTTTTCTACATAGCTTCCAATCATGGAAATGGTTACGGTCATAATCAAATAATATACAGCCGCAATACAATACGGTGACATAACATCAAAATATTTTGCCCCTAAGACCTGTGCACCCTTCAAAAGTTCTACGGCACCGATGGATGCGATCAATGAAGAGTCTTTGATCAAGGTAATAAATTCACTGATAATTGGTGGAACAATGCGCTTAAATGCCTGCGGCAGGATAATAAGCTGCATGGTCTTACGGTAATTCAATCCCAGTGTTTCACAGGCTTCCCACTGGCCTTTATCCACACCGTTGATACCGCTTCGAATCAATTCAACCTGATAAGCACCTGAGTTGATACTTAAGGCAATAATACCGATTAAATATACATTAATACGCATTACTTTTCCCGTAAATGCCGTATAGATAGAAGGAATTACTGAGAAAATAATTAAGATCTGCAGCATCAACGGCGTACCGCGGATCACTTCAACATAGAAATTGGCAATCCAGCGCGGAATACGATGCTTAGACCTTTTTCCGATTGTACCTAGTATTCCGAGCAATAAGCCGAAAATAAGAGATAACGCTGCTATCCCAAGAGATAACAGCGCTCCTTTCAATAGGTACATCAGATTTTCCAGCGTAAATACTTTCCAAAACGCAAGAAACATAACTGACTCACTCTTTCTTTATTCTGCTTCCAAAGGAACTAAATCGTATTTCTCGCACATTGGCAAATAATCTTCACTGGCGAGGAATTTCTCGATAGCTTTATTAACCTTTTCAATTAATTCAGTGTTGCCTTTTTTCGCAATAATGAAGTTCTGCTCATCCATTAAGGACTCCTCTAACATTGTGAAGCTTCCGTTAGCTACATAGTTTTTCGCAACACCTAAGTCAATGATAGCTGCATCGTACTGGTTAGCAGACAGAGCATTCATGATATCCTGTACGTTCTTAAGTCCGGTAACAGTAGCGCCTTCTACTTCATTAGCTGCAAGTTCACCGGTTGCTCCGGATTGTGCTACTAAGGATTTACCCTTTAAATCATCGACAGACTTGATATCAGACCCTTCAGGAAGAACAGCAACCTGCTTTGTTCCTAAATAAGGTACAGACCATTCAACTTCACGGTCTTCAGAATATGTAAATCCGGAGATACCTAAATCAATCTGGTCGCCCTGAATCTGAGTGATGATATTATCGAAGTCCATCTGCTTGAACTCTAATTCAACGGTCTTACCTTCTTCTTCAGACATGTAACCTTCTAAAAGATTAACCATATCGATATCAAAACCGATCATTTCACCGTTTGTATCCAAAGATTCATACGGCTGATAATCCGGAGATACACCAACTGTGTATGTAACTACATCAGAAGCGTCTTCCTTTCCGGCTGATCCTCCATTTGAACTGGAACATCCTGCAAGTGTTCCTACTGCCAATAATGCGGCCATTCCTGCTTTCAATAATTTGTTCATATGTTTTTACTCCCTTCCAACACATAAAAAAAGCGTCCTAAAACCAAACAAAGGACGACATAGCGCGGTACCACCTTACTTCCATCCGTTTTATACCGGATGACACCTCATTCTTAACGCGAATTCACGGTAACCGCCTCAAAAGTCGACAGTTCAGCTCCAAGCCACGTTCAGAAGCTTCTCATGACAATTTTCACCAGCCATTGCCTCTCTACAACAAGAAATACTTCCTACTACTTCTCTTCATAGCCTTTACATGTTAGATTATACAATCGTTGCGAAATTTTGCAAGAAAAAGATATACTCTTTGAAAACAGTTTCATTGAAACAAAAAGAAAAGGACCGCATAACGACAATGTCATTAAGTTAAGAGCTTGCTGATGACCGAGGACACTAAGAAATTAGTGCCCTCTTTTTTTTCGCAAATTTTGAATAAAAGTGTTGACAAGAAACATGAGGTGTGGGGCTTATTATCCATTTTCTCCAATGGATAATAAGCCCTTTGTTTATAGGTATACATTTTTGGAGGTACTTATGAACAACTTTAAACATCTTAAAAAGACTTTGTTCAATACTATTAAAATGTTGAACGACTCGCGTGCCCTGTTTGTCGAAAATCAGAAAACTGATTTCACCCGTAACAGAAAGCTCCCTTTCGATGCGGTTCTCAAAAGTGTCATCTGCTTTGAAGGAGGTGCCATGAATGATGAACTTCTCAAGTTTTCTGATTATTCGGTTAACACACCTACCGTCTCCGCAATGATACAGGCAAGAGATAAAATTAAGGTAGACGCATTTAAAGCTCTTTTTGACCGATTCAATGAAAAGACCGGGAAAAGAAAACTATATAAAGGCTACAGGCTTCTGGCTATTGATGGCTGTGAAGTTCCCATTGATAACACAGTCTATGATAAGGAGACTACTTTGATACGTCATGGCGGTACCAACAAGCCGTATTCTGCTTTTCATCTGAACCCGGTATATGATCTGCTGGAGTGCACGTTCGAAGACCTTATCATACAGGGAGAAGCCATGAATGATGAATGTAAGGCATTCTGCGAACTTGTGGACCGGTATAAAGGGGCCGGGGCCATATTTATCGCCGACAGGGGCTACGAGTCATATAACGGCTTTGAACATGTGGTTCATTCTGGCAACAAATATCTGATCAGGGTAAAGGACATTGAATCGAAAACCAGTATCACGAAATCGCTGGGTCCTTTCCCGGGTAACGGCGAATTTGACGTGGATGTTTGTAAAACGTTAACGATTCGTCAGACAAATGAAATCAAGAAAAATCCTCAAAAATATAAATTCTGCCCCAGTAATCTCCATTTTGACTATATGGACAAGATGCATCCGTTCTATGAATTTCGATGCAGGATCGTGCGTTTCAGAATCTCAGAGGAGTCCTACGAGACGGTCATTACCAATCTGGATAAAGAAGAATTTACGATAGAGGAGCTCAAGAATCTCTATAATTTGCGATGGGGCATAGAAACTTCATTCCGACTTGTAAAATATGCAGTTGATATGAATGCATTCCATTCAAAAAAGAGAAAGCTGATCAAGCAGGAAATATATGCAAGGCTTCTTTTATATAACTTCTGTCAGCGGATGGTACATGACATAAATATCCCAAAGAAAAAGAAGAATAAATACTGGTATCAGATAAATTTTACGGAATCGTGTCACATCATAAGGACATTCCTAAAAAAGAAAAAGGGTGGAGCGGATCCACCCGTGGAATATCTGATAGCTAAATATATTCTTCCGATTCGCCCTGGAAGAAAAGAGCCACGGTACTCATCAGCTAAAAAAGCCGTGTGCTTTAACTACAGATACAACTAACGAAGATATTATATACTCTCAAAAAGGATGTGGCAACACATCTCCTTTCGTGCTGCCTGAAAAAGAAAAGCAGAAGATTATATAGCCTGGAGATAATCTTCTGCTTAGAATCAATCAAATTAACTTAATGACATTGCCGCATAACGATCCTCTAATTCTTCAATGCCTGAATCGGTGCCGGGATTCTTCCTCCGCGGTTGATCATCACATCGTTGGCACACTGCTGGATCGGCATAACCGGACCAAATCCCAAAAGTCCGCCAAAATCCAGCCTGTCTCCTACATCCTTACCGATGGCAGGAATCACACGTACAGCCGTTGTCTTTGAGTTTACCATACCAATAGCTGCTTCATCGGCAATCATTCCCGAAATAACAGAAGCTGATGTATATCCCGGAACGACGATCATATCTAATCCTACCGAACATACAGCTGTCATAGCTTCTAGTTTTTCTAATGTTAATACCTGTTTGACGGCAGCATCGATCATACCGGCATCTTCACTGACCGGAATAAATGCACCCGACAAGCCGCCTACATTGCTGGTAGCCATAACGCCGCCTTTTTTGACTGCATCATTTAACATCGCAAGGCAGGCTGTTGTACCATAAGCCCCACACGTTTCCAAGCCCATCTCTTCCAAGATATGAGCAACGCTGTCTCCAACTGCCGGAGTTGGTGCAAGGGATAAATCCACAATCCCAAACGGTACACCCAGCTTTTCACTGGCAACTGTTCCTACCAACTGTCCCATGCGGGTAATCTTAAATGCAGTGCGTTTAATTAAATCGGCAATCTTATCCATCGGAAGGGTTTTATCCGCCTTCGCTAAAGTAGCACGTACGACACCCGGACCGGATACACCTACGTTAATCACACAATCAGCTTCACCGACACCATGGAAGGCACCGGCCATAAATGGGTTATCTTCCGGAGCATTACAGAATACGACCAATTTGGCAGCTCCTAAACAATTGTTGTCTTTAGTGAGTTCCGAGCACTCCTTTACGATATGACCCATCATCTTAACCGCATCCATATTGATACCGGCCTTTGTAGAGCCAACATTCACACTGGCACAAACATGTTCCGTGCGGGCAAGAGCCTCCGGGATAGACTCAATTAATTCCTTATCTCCATGGGCAAAACCTTTCTGCACCAATGCAGAATAACCGCCGATAAAGTTAACCCCTAATTTCTGAGCACATTTTTCTAATGTCAAGGCATATTCTACAGGGTTGCCGCCGGATACTGCTACTAACATCGATATCGGTGTAACGCTGATCCGCTTATTGACAACAGGAATTCCATATGTCTTTTCGATTTCCTCGCCGACAGACACCAAGTCTTTGGCAAGGGTACATATTTTCTTTTCTATCTTTTCACATGATTTATGAATGTCAGAATCGGCACAATCCAAAAGGCTGATTCCCACTGTGATGGTACGAATGTCTAGACATTCCTCATCAATCATCTTTATCGTTTCCTGGATATCACTTATCTGCATATCATCACCTAAATTCTATGCATGCTGTCAAAAATATCCTGGTGCATCACACGGACAACCAGATTCATCGCAGCACCCAGCTTTTCCAGATTTTCACCGAATTGAGATACAGATAAATCAGGATTCAATACATCTACACTCATCGTCATGGTAAAAATACCGTCTACGATTGTCTGATTTACATCCAGGATATTGACATTGGCTGCGGCGCATTCCGATGCAACCATAGCTAGAATACCAACCTGGTCTTTACCAATTACACTTACAATTGCCTTCATAATTACCTCCTATATCTGTACTTCAAATTTGGAAAATTTTATTAACTCAAAAGGCTCATAGGCACTTTGCATGCCTTCTACATTCACATCATATTCGCCCGGCATAAATTCAACTTTCGCCTGTTTTTCTAAACAGTCGTGAATGATTTGACTCTGTTCCAAAGTTAAGGTCTTACGTTTTTTCCAGCAGATATCATTTTTCCCATCCACAAGGAGCAATTCAATATCCAGAAGTTCTCGTTTCAATAAGTCATCCTTCCAATCGCATTCCTGAATATTAAAATAAAAATCACTGGAATCAATATCCCCGCCTTCAACCACAAAGATCGCAAGATCCTGTGTATAACAGAAATTCAATGTTAATCCGGATTTGAGAAGTTCCAACTCTTCATCCGACCACTCATCATCTTTAATCACCAGCATAAAATGATCCTCGACATAGTCCATAACGGCACCTATCTCGATATCATATGCAAATTTCTCTCTTTTTTTCATGGCAATAGTATAACCCTTACGTATTTTAATTTCTACTGTCTACCCAAAAGAAAAAAGGCTCCAAAGAGCCTTCAATCATTAAATATCCATGAATTTCTGAGCAGCTGTAACAATGGCCATCTTATAGATTTCCTGAGCTGTACAACCGCGGGATAAGTCGTTGATCGGAGCATTCAAGCCCTGAAGAACCGGTCCGACAGCTTCCCATCCACCAAGTCTTGCAGCAATCTTATAACCGATATTACCACTGGAAAGGTTCGGGAAGATAAATGTATTGGCATGTCCGGCAACCTTGGAATCCGGTGCTTTTAATTTCGCAACTTCCGGAACGATTGCACAGTCAAACTGCATTTCGCCATCAACCGCAAAGTCAATCGGCATACGTTTTAAACGAAGTGTAGCTTCTGTCATCTTCGCAACGCAATCACCCTTTGCGCTTCCCATAGTAGAGTAAGACAATAAGGCAACTTTCGGTTCTACGCCAAACTGTTTTGCAGTATGAGCAGTCTGTAATGTGATTTCAACTAAGTCATCTGCATTCGGATTGATATTGATGGAGCAGTCTCCCATGATATATAAGTCATCGCCCTTGATCAACAAGAAACATGAGCTGACAAGCGCATTGCCCGGAGCTGCTTTGATCAACTGAAGTGCAGGACGAACAGTATCAGCTGTAGAATAAGTAGCACCACCGAGTAAGCCATCAGCCATACCCATTTCAACTAACATCGTTCCAAAATAGTTGGTTGCAGATAATGCCTTTTCACACTGTTCAATATCCATACGTCCACGACGTAATCCAACCATACGCATTGCCATTTCCGGAATACGGTCAAATGCCTTCGGATCCATCTGTTCAATATCAGATACATCAAAACCATTCTCATCGGCACATGCCTGGATCTGTTCAGGACTTCCTAATAAGATAGGATGAATCACATTATCCTTTTTTAATTGGATTGCGGCTTCCTGTACACGTGGATCCCAGCCTTCTGTAAATACAATGCGAATTCCTTTTCCTTGTATTTTTTCTTTCAAGTTATCGATAATCATCTTTTATACCTTCTTTCATCTTTAAGTATAAATAAAATAAAAATACTTAACAACCGAAAGCTTGTGAACTTTTTAACATAGGTTAATAAAATATACATTTAAACGTTGTCCCTTCCTCTTTAGAGCTGGAAGGAATAATTTGAATGTTGTACATATCCGCAATCTGTTTGGCAATAGCTAAGCCAAGTCCATAACCGCCTTCAAAGGCACGTGCCTTATCCACCCGATAAAAGCGGTCAAAAATATGCTCTAAATCTTCTTTTTCAATATAAGAACCTGTATTATGAACCACTAAGACAGGATGTCCGTTTTCCCGACATAATTTAAAATCGATCTTTTCCTTAGCCGGAGTATATTTGACGGCATTATCTAAGAAAATCATGATCAAGCGGTGAAGTTGTTTTTCATCACCCTTTACCAGAATGTCCTCTTCAACATCGGTTTCCATTTCGATACCTTTCTCCCATGCGATTGCCTCTACCGGCAGAACACAGGATAAGGCAATCTGGGAAAGATCGCATTCCTGGAGAATCTTTTCCTGCTTCTGGACATCGTTTTTTGCCAGAAACAACATATCCTCAATCAGTCCCTTCATCCGGACTCCCTCATTTTTTATCGACTGAAGCCATTCTGATTTAGAACCGATCGTATCGTTTGGTGTTCTTGACATAATATCAGCATCAGCCAGAATAACCGTTAATGGTGTTTTCAGTTCATGCGAAGCGTTAGCGATAAATTCTTTCTGTTTACGCCATGATTCTTCTACCGGCTTTAACATCCATCCGGCAAGAACATAGGAAAGAACCAAGAATGCCAGAAAAGCACCGATTCCTGTAATAAGCGATGTCTTAACAAGCGATTGAAACATCTGCATCATGCGGCTGAAATCCACAACCGCAATACGGGTTCCGGATTCTATATCTTCTTTTCGATATGCCAGATTGTATTCTTCTATTTTTCCATTACTTTCATTCATTAACGGAAGTAATTGGTCAACGCTTTGTGAATCTACATCCCATGTGCGGGATTCAATATTTACTACATTTCCTTCATCATCTAATTCAATCAAAAAGGAATTAAAGTTCATACCATCATCGGGCATGTTTCCGTAATCATCTTTTCGGATAAAAGATGGCTTCTGTTCCATTTCCATATGCAGTGTTCGATCCAGCGATTGGTCAATTTCTCTTTCCATACGGGAGTAATCGGAATAGCACAATACCGAAAATACGACTATGAGGATAATGCTCACAAAAGACATGGTCACCAGAATAAATTTCTTCTTTAATCCATCAATCATCCTGTACCTCCAGGCGGTAACCGACCTTGCGAATGGATTTGATGGAGACACGTGATTTCAAAAAAGATAATTTTTTACGGATAAAGGAAATATATACCTCAACATTATTATCAATGGCTTCACTGTCATTTCCCCATACCTGGTTGATCAGTTCATCCTTTGAAAACAACATGGCAGGATGCATCATAAACAGACGCATGATTTCAAATTCCTTATAACTTAAATGTACATTGCGATTATTACATTTCAGTTCATTTTGATCCAAATCCAAAACCAAATCCTCATATTCCAATTGATTTAAGACAATTTCCCCTCTTCGTCTTGTTAAGGCGCGAATGCGCGCGATCAACTCATCGGGTGAAAACGGTTTGGCCATATAGTCATCGGCTCCGCTTGTCAGCCCGGTAACCTTATCGGGTACTTCTGAGAGCGCCGACAACATCAATACCGGTGTTTCAATCTTATTTTGGCGCATGATCCGAACTATCTCATTGCCGTTCATTCCCGGTAACATCACATCTAAAATAACCATATCAAAGGGTTGTGAACATGCCATCTGGCAACCTTCGTTTCCATCATAAACGGCTGTTGCCTGCCATTTCTGCTCTTTTATAATCTGTACAAGGGCATTCGCCAGATTCTTTTCATCTTCTACTATCAATATCTGCATAGGCCTTCTCCTGTTCCCTTTTTATTTTATATCTTTCTCATTATTTTCCAATTATAAATTCTTTCAGCTTATTTTAAGGTTCGTCCAAATGATTTTGGTCTAAGCTTTTATATTCTAATAATTACTTCAAATCATGGATATCTTTACAACAAATTATCCTGCATTATATAATACCGCCAAGAGAGGGGTGCGATTTCGATCGTATTCTCAGTGTATGGGACAGGCTTGCATCAAAAAGTTTTGAGAATAAACGCAAACCAAAGCTCATAAGGTATCAGTTGTACTTGAAAATTTCCCTTCTCTTTTATTATTGGATTGTGCAGACCGGTTCTGTTTTTTATTGAAATGGCATTTATTGGCGACATCCGGGAGGGGTATAAATACACCCGGCATGTGCAAATAAATTTCCTCTTCCTTTTAAATTCAATTGATGATACAATACTTACGCACATGGCGCGTTCGGCAAGCGGTTAAGCCACAGCCCTCTCAAGGCTGTATCACGGGTTCGAATCCCGTACGCGCTACCATTTTTTTTGGAGCTTGTGCTCTTTTTTTTCGCTTAAAAAGATGATATTCTACATATATCTGTTGAAAAGAAGGGATTTTGGGAAATCTATGAAAAAAATCACAAAAATATTCACCAGCTTACTCTTAATGATAAGCCTGGCAGGATGCGGCAGTATGCATAATTTAGGACTTCAAAGCGGCGTTATACTGGATAAACCAAAGAGCTATATGTTTGCGGTTGATTACAGCTATTATGGCTATGATAACTGGCAGACCGGTGTTTATGACTGTAAAAATATCGATATCGATACATCCAACGGACAGATCATGAATGACTGGTATATCTATATGTCAGATACCTACTATCAAAGACCGAAAGATCTTCCAAAAGAAGCTCTGGCATGTCATGTCGGAGGTCCGGATAATGAAACTTGTACTTTGGAGTTTAAGAAGGAAACCTATGTTTATGTCATTTATGACAAAAAAGATACGACCAATTTAACAGGATCCTTACAGATCATCAAAACAGGTGAATTGAAATAAAAGCTGGAAACAGCTTTTTTTTTTACGCACTCAAAAAGCCTCTTTCGAGGCTTTTTGAAAATAACCAATAATGGTCTGTGTAAGCTTGAATTGCGTCAGTTTAGTTTTATGTAGTATTATATACAATCCAAGTAAATCTATGAAGGCTCTTCCCTTCTGCTCTGGGTGTATTATATCACAAATCGTCTGTTAATTCAGTTAAATTTGTTAAAAGGTTGTATCACTTTTACTAAAGGCTAAGCAGGCAGCTCCTAATAAGCCACTGTCTTCATTTAATGTAGATTTGCGAATCTTCAATGTAGGAATTAATACATCAAAAATCTTTTCTTTAACTAAAGCTTCAACTTCTTCTACAAAGCCATCAATCTTTAAGGCAACTGAGCCGCCTAAAATAACGATATCCGGATCTGCGAACGCTAAGATAAAGCTGATAAAGTTAGCAAGATAAATCTTAGCTTCATCCATGATCTTTTTCGCAACTAAATTTCCGGCTTTTGCCAAATCATTAACTTCACCGGCATGTGCTACATCCAGTCCGGCCTTTTGAGCACGTACGGTAATTGCGGTACCGGAAGAAATAGCTTCGATTCCGCCCGGCTTAATAGAACCGTGGCTTGGTCCGTTATTTACCATACATACATGAGCTACTTCATTGGCAAAACCATGAGCTCCCTGGAAAATCTTCTTATCGATGATAAAGCCTGCACCTAATCCGGTAGAAACGGTTAAGAACTGTACATAGCGGTAGTTTTTACCTTCACCTACAACAGCTTCGGCAAGAGCTGCAAGGTTAGCATCGTTTTCTAAGTAAACAGGAAGACCTGTACGTTTTGACAATTCTGTTTCAACAGATAATCCATGCCATGCTTTTCCAAGGTTTGGTGTAGTTAAGATCTTACCATTGATTAAATCCAACGGTCCCGGGCAGGACATACCAATACCGCATACAGGAACATCAAAGTCCTGAATTCTTTTAGCTAATTCATCAAAAGTAACACTTGGATTTTCAACATCTGTACGGAATTGTTCACGACGAAGAATTTTGTAAGTTTCATCTACTAAAGCGACACGGCTGTTTGTTCCACCGATATCAATCGCAACTGCATATTTCATTTTGTACCTCTTTCTTTTTTAATCTAAATCTTTTCCATTGGATCCGCATACCTTCTGATACCAGAAGAAAGAATCCTTACGATAGCGTTTCATTTCTTTCAGGTCGAATTCATCACGGTCTACATAAATCATACCGTAGCGCTTGGTGATACCCTGATGTGTTGAAATCAAGTCGAATGCCGACCAAGGAGAATAACCGAATAATTTTACTCCATCGGTAATAGCTTCCTGGCATGCCTTGATGTGACGGCGCAGATAATCGATACGATAATCATCATGAATCGTTCCATCTGCTTCTAATACATCCGGAACACCGCATCCGTTTTCCGTAATCAACAAAGGAAGCTGATATCTCTCCCAAAGCTGACGTAAAGTGACCTGAAGACCGATTGGGTCAATACCCATGCCATAGCTGGTGTGTTCCTGCAGTGGATTTTTCACAGCAGCACACATGCCCGGATAAGTCATAAGACCTGTCATGAAATCCTTTTTCTCTGTTGCTTCGGCAATCATCTTCTGCCCTTCTTCAACAGATACATATTTCACAGTTCCGGCACCGTAATAGTTAAATGCGATAAAATCCGGATGACCGTTCTTTAAGATCTCCATATCTTGATCAGTGATATCCGGGAAGATACCCTGATCTTTCCACCAGTTTGCCAATGCTTCCGGATATTTTCCAAATACTGCTGTATCCAAGAATAAACGGTTTCTCAACTGGTCAAAATCCATGGCCGCACGATTATCCTCAGGTGAGCTGGATGCCGGATAGATGGCAGTGATATTCGGCGCAGGACCGATCAGCACACCCGGCAGCATATTATGACAATCGATCATTGCCTGAGATTGTGCCACTAACATATGATGGTTTGCCTGCCATTGATTTTTTGCGGAACCATATTGTGAGCCCTGGTACAAAGCCATCATGTTCTGTTCATTAATTGTCAAGAAATACTTTACCTTGGATCCATATTCTTTGAAGCATACGCGGCAATAACGGGTAAACGCATCAATGCATCGGCGGTCTAACCAGCCCATATATTTGTCCTGTAATGCCTGCGGTAAGTCAAAATGATACAAGGTAACAACCGGTGTAATGCCCTTCTCCAAACAGTAATCAATAACTTCATGATAATGTTGAACACCTAGCTTATTGATTTCTCCGTCACCATCAGGAATAATACGCGGCCATGCGATAGAAAAACGGAATTCGTTAAAATTCATTTCCGCCATTAAATCAATATCTTCTTTAAAGCGGTGATAATGATCAATTCCATCGTTAAAATTGGTCGTTCCTTCCGGTACGGGAGCAGTGTCGGATACAGAAAGAGCTTTGCCATCTTCCAGATAAGCGCCTTCGCATTGATAAGCGCTACTGGAAGCACCCCATAAAAATCCTTCCGGGAAAGGTTTCAAAGTTTTATAATCCATTTTTTCCTCCTGTAGTAATGTAAACGCTTTCTATACTTTATTTAATCACCTGTTAGTTGACTAGTCAAATTGAAAGGAAGGCTATTTAAGCCTTCCCTGTTAACTTTTGAATAAATGTTTTATCCTTTATAAATTGTTCTCTTTTGAGATAACGGCGCATCGCTTTTAATAAAGAAATATTGTCTTTGGAAGTAAAGGCAAGCACCTTTCCATCATATTCGATATAGATTCCTTCAATCAAATCTGAGAGCACTTTTATACGTACCCTTTGAATCCTGTTCCACTTTATCTCAATACAGCCATTATTGTCATCATGAAATTCAAAAGCATCATTTCCAATTTGAATTTCACCTTTTTTCCCATGGATCAGCTGTCCAATGGTTTTAAAGTCTATATATGAATTCATTCTTTATTTAAAAAATCCAGAACTGTATCAAACACTTTCTGCTTATTGGTTTCCTGAAGGATTTCATGACGCATTCCATCAAACAGTACACCCTTAACATCGGTGTAGCCGATCTCGCGCATACGTTCCTGGGCTTTTTCCCATTTTTCTTTGGACCCGATACATGGATCAAATTCACCGGCAATAAATAAGATCGGCATATCTTTATTGTTTACTTCCCATCCCTTTGGATCATACGCATCGATCATTAAAGTAAATAGATTTCTAAATCCATTGGTAGTAAAAACATATCCATCATCTTCGCAGGCATCATAGGCTTCTACATTATCCTGGTTGGAAGAAAGCCAATTGTTTGGACTCGGTTCATCAAAGCCCTTACGGTAGGCACTGAATGCCATATTATTAATTAAATTAGAACGATGATGATCACCCTTCACCTTGCCGATGAGCTTAGCAAGATTTAATGCGACAGATGATGCCGGGTTTTCACTTGGAGATCCGCATACGATTAGCTTATCAATGGTGTCATCATAAAATTTGGCATATTTACGAACAACTAAAGAGCCCATGGAATGACCAAATAAAGTAAGCGGAATACCCGGGAATTCATTTCGGATATATTGGTTGATTTCATACAGGTCTTTTACGATAAAGCCGGCATGCTCTTCATAGAAATAGCCACGGTCATCCTTGGACTTTAAACTTTTTCCATGTCCTCGATGGTCATTGATAATGCTGACATATCCGTTTTCACCGAGAAATTTCATAAACGGCAGATAACGTTCTTTATGTTCTGCCATACCATGAGAGATTTGAACAATTCCCTTAGGTTCTCCATCCGGAATGACTTTGATGAGATCTAACATCAATCCATCGCTTCCCGATTTTAATTGAAAATTAATTGTTTCCATATTATGTACCTCGATTTTTATCTAACCTTATTTTAGCACCCTTCTCACAGAAAAAAAGAGTTGTAAGAACAACCCTTATAAAAACAACACCGCTACAATGGGAATTGTTAAAAGTGAAGCTAATGTTGTGATAAATACTGATTTTGCGGCAAGTTCCTGGTGTACTTTGTATTGGTTGGCAAGAAGTACTGTCATATTTCCTACAGGAAGGGCAATAATCATAAGTATACAGGCTTTAATCACAGGATCCATAGTAAATGGCATTAAGCATAAATACGCAATAGCCGGAAGTATCAGCATCTTCACAAAGGAAAAGATCAGTAACTGTACATCCCCAAACAGCTCCTTTACATTCATTTTTGATAACGATGCTCCGATCAATATCATCGCTAAAGGAGTTGTCATAGAACCTACGGAAGAAGCTACATTTAAAATCGGAGAAGGCATACCGATCTCAAAGATAAATAAGAAAATACCAATCACAGACATGATAATGGCAGGTGTCATTAATGACTTCATATTGAATGCTTTTCCTGTGTCCTGTCCCTTTGTCATCAAATAAATTCCATAGGTAAATACCGATACGTTAAACAACATATTGATCATTGCCATACAGAATACGCCAAATGCTCCATATAAGGCATTCATGACCGGAAAGCCCATAAATCCCGTATTGGCATAGATGGTCATAAAGCGATAGATTCCCTGTTTTTCCGGTTCTATGCGAAGTATTTTAACTACAACCAAAGACAATACAGGAAGAACAGCCAAATACAGAAGAATACCAATCCCAATCAATAGAAATACAATCGATTTATCATCCGGTTTCTGTGAATATACCGAATTTAAAATCAAGAACGGTGTTGTGACATTTAACACCATAAAATTCAATTTTGAAGTAAAGGCATCATCAATCCATTGTTTCTTCATCAAGATATAGCCGATGGCCATCATGATGAATAATTCCAGCATGGTATTAATAATCACACTTATATCCATATTAAGCGTTCTCCATTCTAATCTTGCGAAGGATAATAAAATAAGCACCAATCACAAGAATACCGGTAATAACCCATGAAATCGGATATACCATCAATACCATCAAAAAATCATGATAATAACGATTCACAATAGTAACCCATCCGATTCGAACGATACAGGTTCCAAATACCGTAAGTAAGGCAGGCGTTAAAGAATAACCATATCCTCGTAAGCAGGAACCGGTAATTTCATAGGTTGCGATCAACCAATGGACAATTAATACATGCGTAGCACGCATAGATGCATATTCCACAACCTGCGGATCGGATGTAAATAAATGAATCAAAGGAATACGACAGAACACAAAGGTAAAGTCGATCAAGGCAGAAAAGATTAAGCCGCACGCCAGTGATATCTTCCAGATATCGTGACAGCGATCCAGCTGTTTTGCGCCATAATTCTGTCCCAAAAAGGTAACCGCTGCCTGAGAGAATCCATTGACCACAAAGAATCCAATAATCTCAAAGTTAGCTGCCACAGAAGATCCGGCAACAACCGCTGATCCAAAGGTATTGAGTGCTGATTGAATCACTACATTCGACAAGGAGAATACCGTTCCCTGAAGTCCTGCCGGAACACCCACTTTTAAGATTTGACGAAGTTCCTGGCCGGCTATCCCCAATTTTTTAAAGGAGAATTGCAGCTCTCCTTTTTCCTTCATCAAAAAGCGAAGAACCATACCGGAAGCAACAATATTCGATACTACGGTTGCGATTGCAACACCATCCACGCTTCTTTTAAATCCGACAACTAAGATTAAGTTCAATACCGCATTGATCACACCGGCAATTACTAATGAATATACGGGACGTTTGGAGTCCCCAACGCTTCGCAAGATCGCAGAGCCAAAATTATAAAGCAAAATAAACGGCATTCCTAAGGCATAGATTCTAAGATATAAAACACCTAAGTCCATGATATTTTCCGGAATGGACATTAATACAAGTAATGGTTTTCCGACAAATTGAACCAATATCGCAAGAAAGATACCGCAAATCAAAGATACGGTAACGGAAGTATGCACCGCATTACTAAGACGGTCTTTCCGTCCGCTTCCGATATATCCGGCCACAAGTACAGAACTTCCGGCAGATAACCCCACAAAGAAATTCACAAATAATGAGACTACCGGACCGTTGGCACCAACGGCAGCTAAAGCCTCCGAACTCGCAAAACGGCCGACAACAGCCGTATCTACCATATTAAACAGCTGCTGCAAGACACTTCCTATTGCGATGGGAATCGCAAATAAAATGATCTTTTTTAATAACGGCCCACTTAATAAATCCATTTTATTCGTATCGTCCATAATCCTCTCCTCTTTTCCCTCATCAAGTTTAACATATCTTTTCCCTATATTTTCCCTATATTTGTATTTCAAGCACTTATACTCCTTATAACAATTTCTTATACCTCAAAAAAATATAAGCGGGATAGAGTTTCAAAGTTGTTCATTGTACAATAAAAGTACTTTGTAGAGAAAGGATCCCCTATGAAAGAATACAAAAAGAATGGTAAGTTGCTTCACAAATTTCATACAGATTATGTGGTATGTGATACAGAAACAACAGGAAAAGGATATCGTTATGACAGAATGACCGAAATCGGCTTGATTCGGGTACGCGACCATCAAATTGTGGATGAATTTCGAACATTCATCAATCCTCACCAAAAAATCAATCCTTTTGTGGTTAAATTAACCGGTATTCGTGATGATATGTTAGTAGATGCTCCTGATATCGATGATGTAAGAGATCAAATCATCGACTTTATCGGTGATGATATCATCTTAGGTCATAACACAACCTTTGATTTAAACGTTCTGGCCGGTAATTTAAAGATGGATATTGAAAACGATTATATGGATACTGTATGGTTTGCCCGTCATGCCGACCTTCCTACTCCCAACAATAAATTAGAGACCTTGAAAGAGTTCTTTCAGATTCCCAATATTTCCCATCGGGCTCTTGATGACTGCTCTACCACAAAGCAGGTTTACGATCATTTAAGAGGCATTATGGAAAAGGACCCGGTTGAGCAAGGTACTGTATTAAAGGATTTTATTCAAAGAATGCAGGATAAAGGTGTGGTAATCAATTATGCCCAAACCATACAAAACAGAACCTTGATTGAGGAATACTGCCGTTTAAAGAAAAAGACAAGGCTCAATACCTATTCGGTATCCAAGACCATTACCTCGTTAGCAGCAGGGATTGCCTTAGAAGAGAATTTATTTCATTTGGATGATCTTATCATAGATTACTTTGATTTGGATTTTGAAGCGGACCCTTATGTATCGATGATCACGATTGAACATCTTCTCACAATGACTAGCGGTCTGGATAAAGCTTTATTCTTTATGGATGATTCCAAACGTTATACAGAAAAGGATTGGGTACGCTACTTCTTTAAACAGAAATTCCCGCATATACCGGGTACTCATTTTCAATATTCCAATTTCAATACGTATATTTTAGGATGCATCATAGAAAAAGTATCCGGAATGACTTTGGGACAGTATGTTCATGATAAATTGTATCAACCTTTAGGTATCAACAACATTGACTGGCTAAGCTGCCCGATGGGACATACGGCAGCTGCCAATTCTTTCTTTATGACCATTGATGAAATGTCAAAGATCGGCCTTTTGATCTTAAATAAAGGAAGATGGAATAATAAACAGATTGTTCCGGAATGGTATCTAGATAAGGCGGTAAAACCATATATCCAGAATTATGGATACTCTTTCTGGATTGACGAAGATTATCAATGTTTTAGAGCCGAGGGTAATTACGGACAGTTCATTATCGTAGTTCCAAGTCATCAGCTTGTGATCACCATGCAGTCATTAGATAATAAGTCTTTGTATAAAGACATACAAAAATACCTATTAAAACCAATTATAAAGGCGAACCAATAACGATTCGCCTTTTTGTCTCTTTGGAAAAAGAAATTGTATTTATTCTTCTTCTAGGTACTTACCGTTGGATTCACAAACCTTCTTCATCCAGTCATAAGAATCCTTTTTCACACGTTCCATGGTACCGTGTCCATCATTGAAGCGGTCAACATAGACAAAGCCATAACGCTTACGCATTTCACCGGTTCCTGCCGATACGATATCAAACGGTCCCCAATATAAATAACCCAATACATCGATGCCATCTTTGATAGCTTCGTTGACCTGAATCAAATGATCTCTTACATATTCAACGCGGAAATCATCGTGGATCTTCTTATCAGCATCTAAGTTTTCATCCAAACCGATTCCGTTTTCAACAATCATCAAAGGCAGATGATAACGGTCATATAATACGTTCAATACATAACGGATACCTTCCGGATCAATCGGCCAGCACCAAGGCTCCGGTGAAGTACCTCTTAAATATGGATTGGATTTACCGGTAAGTCCGCCGGTATCTACACCATTTTCAAATTCCTTTTCATATGTTCCGGAACGATAGTAACTGAAGGAGAAGAAATCCACTGTATATTTTGCGATCATTGCGATTTCATCTTCATCCATCTTCGGTTCACAATCATTTTCTTTCCAGAAACGCTTTACATAGCCCGGAATAATTCCTAAACAGAACGGATCACCGAAATAGAAGTTCGCAAAGCGCTGTGCATTTAATGCTCCCCATACATTTTCCGGATCACAGTTATATGGATATGTGGCAACACAGGAGCTTGTAAGCATACATCCTACTAAGCAGTCCGGATCAATTTCATGACCTAACTTAACAGTCCATGCGTTGGCAACCAAGATATTGTAGTAAGCCTGCCACTTATCTTTTAAACTGATCGCAAGCGGGTTGTTCTTATCTTCCGGAACAGTGGATAATACACCGCCGGCAACAAGGGCAATACGATTCATATTGTTGACTTCATTGAAAGTCAGCCAATATTTCACCTTACCTTTTAAACGGGTAAATACGGCAGTTACATACTTTTTCCAGAAACCTAACATCTTAGGGCTGGACCAGCCTCCGTATTCAGTCATCAAATGTAATGGAGTTTCATAATGAGACAATGTGATAACCGGCTCCATTCCCAGTCTTTTAATTTCATCAATTAAATCCTCATAGAACTTTAATCCGGCTTCGTTTGGTGTATCTTCATCCCCATTTGGGAAAATACGTCCCCATGCGATCGATGTACGGAATGCGTTATATCCCATACCTGCCATTAAAGCTAAATCTTCTTTATAACGATGATAGAAATCAACAGCCTCATGAGAAAGATATGCCTTATTTGGATCTAAAGCCATCTCCCATTTACCGGTTTCATCATTCCATTTCAAGCCCGGATCTTTGGACCCGATCCCTACCATAACATCGGTGATATTGGGCTGTTTGCCATCTTCTAACCATGCACCTTCACATTGGTTAGCGGCTACAGCACCACCCCACAAAAAACCTTCAGGAAATACTGTTTTCATAAATTATTTGTCTCCTTTTCTGTTACTAACATCTTATCAAACCTATTACCTATAGCCAAATAAAAAGCCTGTTATTTGACCAATGTCATTCAGTTAAGCCAAGGCTATGTACTGAATGTCTACTGAAATCTCTCAAAGAAAGAGCGAACTTCAATTGAGATAGTTTGAAGTCCGCTCTTTTCTAATTTTTGAACACGACAAAAAGACCATTTTTCAAAC
>JAGAWH010000091.1 GCA_017941505.1 Faecalicoccus sp.
GAAAAAATATTTGAAGAACTAATAAATTCTGATAATTGTTGTGATAAAATACTCATGTGATATTCCTTTCTGGTTTTTTGGTTCATTATCATTATAGGAATATCACTTTTTTTTATTCCACACTTATTTTACACTATCTTTTTTACGCGCATCGTGGACATTAGAACCAAAAAAAGATATATTATAAGTAACAGTTATTAAACTTAGAAAGAAGGAGATTCACATGATGAAATTAGTTTTAGTAAGACATGGTGAAAGTGAATGGAACAAGTTAAACCTCTTCACTGGATGGACTGATGTTGACTTAAGTGAGAAAGGTCACGAAGAAGCAGCTAATGCCGGAAAAATCTTGAAAGAAAAAGGATTTGACTTTGATGTAGCATACACTTCTTATTTAAAACGTGCTATCCACACTTTAAACCATATCCTTGATGAAATGGATCTGGCTTGGATTCCTGTATACAAGAGCTGGAAATTAAACGAACGTCACTACGGTGCATTACAGGGCTTAAACAAAGCTGAAACAGCTGCTAAATACGGTGATGAGCAGGTTAAAATTTGGAGACGTTCTTTTGATGTTAAGCCTCCTGCATTAGAAGAAACTGATGAAAGACATCCGAAAAACGCTAAGATGTTCCGTGATGTAGATCCTGCATTATTACCTGCAAACGAAAGCTTAGAAACAACAATCGAACGTGCTGTTCCTTATTTCGAAGAAGTTATTAAACCAACAATGCAGGCTGGTAAGCGCGTTATCATCGCTGCTCACGGTAACTCTTTAAGAGCTTTGGTTAAATATTTCGATAACTTAACAGCAGACGAAATCTTAGAAGTAAACATCCCTACAGGAACTCCGTTAGTTTACGAATTCGACGAAGATTTCAACGTTGTTAACAAATACTACCTGGCTGACGAAGCTGCATTAAAGGCTGCTATGGAAGCCGTAGCTAACCAGGGTAAAAAAGCTTAATTAAAAGCCATTCAGGAACCGTAAACATCGGTTCCTTTTTTATGCCATAAGAAAATCCCGCTGATGCTCAGCGGGATCATTTTATTCTTTACCGTTCCAACAATAGGTACAAAGTTTTGACCGGTCAATACGACAGGCTTCCAGCATGTCATCCAAACGATTGTATGACAAGGATGTAAAGCCCATCTGCTTACAAATTCCATCTAACATCTTATGATAGCGGTCGGTATCCGGATTACAGTAATCCATCAATATATCACGGGATACATTCTGTCCTTCCTCCCCGACAATAACTCGGCGGGCAATCAATTCCATCTCGGAAGTAGAACGTGAGAAGTTAATATATTTACATCCAAACATTATTGGCGGGCAGGCCGGTCTGGCATGAACTTCTTTCGCTCCGGCATGATATAAGAAATCCGAAGTCTCTCTTAACTGGGTTCCGCGCACGATCGAATCATCAATCAGCAGCAGACGCTGTCCATCGATTAATTCATGCACCGGAATCAATTTCATTCTGGCGATCAAATCGCGCTGGGATTGATAAGTCGGCATAAAGGAGCGCGGCCATGTCGGTGTATACTTGATAAACGGACGGCTGAATGGCACACCCGATGCATTGGCATACCCGACCGCATGGGCTGTACCGGAATCAGGAACACCGGCAACGGAATCAATATCAGCCTTGGTCAAGGTATCACGCTTTGCCATCAATTCTCCGCAGTCATAACGCATTTTCTCAACCGAAACACCTTCATAACTCGATGATGGATATCCATAATATACCCATAAGAACGTACAGATTCGCATGTCTTCTCCCGGTTTTGCCAGTGTTGTAACAGAATCCGGTGTCATCACAACGATTTCTCCCGGGCCTAATTCTTTATAGTTTTGATATCCCAGATTGATATAGGCAAAAGACTCAAAAGAAGCACAGAAACCATCTGATTTTCTTCCCAATGTGATTGGTGTTCTGCCTAATTTATCACGGGCACAATAAATCCCCTTAGGTGTAAGGATCATAATGGAAATCGATCCATCGATCATTTCCTGGGCATATTTAATACCCTCGACAAGGTTATCCTGCTGGTTAATCAGCACCGCAACAAGCTCTGTGGCATTAATGCTTTTCTCCCCTCCGCTCATTTCTAAGAAATGAATCGAAGAATTCTGAGTAAGCTTACTGGCAATTTCATTCAAGTTATTGATGCGTCCTACCGTAGTAATCGCATAGGTTCCATGATGCGAGCGGACAATTAACGGCTGTGGTTCATAATCGGAAATACAGCCAATGCCCATATATCCTCTCATATCATGAATTTCTGTTTCAAACTTCGTTCTAAAAGGAGAACTCTCAATATTGTGAATAGATCGATTGAATCCTTCTCGTCCGTAAACAGCCAATCCTGCTCTTCGTGTTCCCAGATGAGAATGGTAATCAGTCCCGAAAAACAAATCAAAAACGCAGTCTCTTTTCGATGCTACCGCAAAATAACCACCCATATGACTCCTCCTTCTTTTAAAAAGAATAAAGATGCTTTGTATTGTAAAGCATCTTTATGTCCCGTAAATTATAACATTTCTATTCAGAATTAAAAGTTTTTTTCTTATTTATCCTCAAATGGGAAATGATAAGGAAGATTCAGCTTATCACGAACTTCGATAATTTCCTTTTGAACGGCCTCTGATACCGGTACACCCTTATCTTTTCTTTCGCACCATACCAGATATTCTTTTTCACCGGCAGTATAGATACGGTCATGTCCCGGTGCCTTTTTAGAAGCACGCAAAGCACGACAGATATCCCCTGCGGTTTTCTTAAATACTTCCTGACCCATAAATGCATCCGGATCTACGACAAAGAAGAAATGACCTAAATGATACATCTGTGGATTACCGTTTTCATCCACACCGGTCAAAGCCTTCATAAACTGTCCGCCGGTCAATGCAGCTGATAAAATCTCAACCACAGCCGCAAAACCATATCCTTTGTAGCCGCACATTTCATCCCCGATTCCACCTAACGGTGCAAGGGCTGCAGTACCATCTACCAATGCCTTTAAGATTTCCTTGGAGTCGGTCATCGTCTTTCCATCGTTGGTAATAACCATTCCGGCCGGTGTATCCTTACCTTCGCGTGCATAATATTCAATTTTACCGCGCTGTACAATCGATGTTGCCGCATCAATACAGAACGGGAATTCTTCATCGGTAGGAAGTGAGAAAGTCAAAGGGTTGGTACCCATCATATTTTCAACACCGAATGTCGGAGCAATGGAAGGTCTGGCATTGGTACCTGTTACTCCAATCATGCCTTCCTTGGATGCCATTGTAGTCCAATATCCGGCAATGCCGTAATGCGTGGAATTCTTGATGGCGCCGCCTGCCATACCATACTTTTTAGCCTTTTCAATCAGCATGGTCATCATCTTATGGCTGGCAACCATACCCATTCCATCATGAGCATCCATCACAACCGTTGTAGGTGTCTCTTTAATAATTTCAATATTAGTTTTAGGTAAAAGCGTTCCCTTCACGATTCGGTCAATGTAAATCGGTTTAAAGCGATTACATCCGTGGCTTTCAATTCCTCTGCGGTCTGATTCCAGCAGCACATCCGCACAGATAGCTGCATCTTCTCTAGGTACTCCATACCCTACAAACGCATCCGTGAGAAAATCATTCATCAATTCCCAAGAAACATATGGTCTAGTCTCCATAAATACATATCCTCCATCATTTTAGTAATTTATTAGCTACCTTAATAATACCCCTTTCCATTAAAAAACACACGTTGAAATCAACATGTGTCAATCGGTTAATACCATTTTTACTTCAAAAACATTATTTGAGGTCTGAATATCAACAGAGGCATTATATCGTACGGCGATTTCCCGCACCGAATCGAGTCCGATGCCGCCATCATCCCTTTTTGTAGATAAATATCGATTTCCGTCTTTTTTCAGATTTCCATCGTATTGATTGCTGATCTTCATGGCAATAATATGGTCGGTGGTTTGTTTGATTCGTAATTCAATATGCGCATTATTCGTATCGTTTAAAGAAGCTTCGTACGCATTTTCAAACAAATTACCGACCAATACGCAGAAATCAATTTCATCAATAAAGAATTCCTTATCTAAATCTACAGATATATCCACCGGAATATGACTCTGTTCGCATTTTTGGAAATAGTAAGACAATACCGCATTTAACGGAGCATTCTGACAAAACTGATGCACCCCTTTTGAAAGTGAATTGGTATACCTGTCCAAATAATCCTTAGCCCCTTCAATATCTCCGTTTTCCAAAAGACCCGAAAGTGCGGTCATATGGAAGCGCATATCATGTCTCTCCTTACGGAATGAATCCAAATTCTGTTCCAAAATCGAAATATTCCGCTTGGACATTTCAAGAACATTGGCAATATTGGAATAATAACGCACCTGTTCAAAATGAATAAATGAATAGATAATGACCAGAGATAATCCCAAAGATTCTATTAAAGAGGACGGTATCGGAAGAAAATGTCTGGCAATGCTCTGTATCAAAGGAAAAAGAATAAACGTCAATAATACCAGAAAGGCCGTTGCCCCAATGGCTTTAAAACCATAAACCATGGCCGCTACCACAATTGCGATAATAAGATACCCGCCAAGCTGGCTCAGAGCATAATAAGGGCCAAGTACGATGCCCTGATCGGTTACTGTTACAAACATATGGTTCACACTGTTAATGGACCAGAGTATGGTATATAAAATACCGATTGCTGCAGTAATATATTCACACAATTGACTGATATATATACTTTGACGAAGATACGTTAATATATACTTCAAAAAATAAAATAACAGCAGATAATAAAAGGCATGCATGAAAGTCTGGGCAACATCGATCAGCTGGTAGCTTCCTGTATTTGATGAATATCCCCGCTTCATCATTACGATAGAAATCAAATGTGAAATCGTTAAGCCGATATAACTGATGACCATCGGTGTATAGTAATGCATTTCTTTACGATGCAGACCTCTATCCACCAGCGTACGGGTTAAGATAATCAGCATGATAAACAACATGTTGATATCCATAAGGATCATCATGTTAAACATGCATCTTCATCTCCTTTATTTCGAAAACACCGGTATAAATAACTTCCCTTCCGGACATCTTGGCATAATTATTATCCCCGTAATCATAATGCCACCATTCTGTAGGAAGATTGGTAAAACCTGCTTTCTTCATCACATTATATAGCAAGCGGCGAAGATCTCTTATTTCATCATCCTGTTTTTCAAAATGATTTGTATTGGTTTTCGGTGTAAAGGCATCAAACTCAGTTCCTAACTTTAAAATTTCCCCATCTTTTGTGAGTGTAAGATCTACGGCTCCTCCGGTAGTATGAGCAGGAGAGTCAAAAGGATCCTTGATAGGATCGCCGATGTATTTCAAAAGAAATTCATGTTTCTCTTTTTCCGGTAGAGATTCCTTCTTAAATTCCTTTAATATCATGAGCGCATATGTATCATACAATTCCTTCTGCAGTAAAAAAGGTCTCCATGCATCCCAGATACAGAAACCGTATTCTTCCGGCAGCTTTTCTGAAGCTTCAATCAGTTTTTCATAAACTGTTTTTCGCATAAAGCACTCATTTACGGCATTTTTCATTCCCAGGATCGGATACATCATCTGTATCCGGATCCGCTTTGAAGATTCAACCTTTACAAAGGGTTCATCGATAAAAGAAAATTGTAACTCTCTATCATTTGCCATCACTAAATCAGGAATCGGTTCATTATAATTCATAACAGCCTCATTTTTATCCTCTTTTTTCAAATTGTCAAATTCTACCACTAGCGGTTTTCCAAAAAACCATAGAATTCATCAAAAATATTAAACAACATATCACCTGAACAGACAGGAATCTGTAAAGCACTATCGTCAATCGCCAGCCACTCATAGTAATCATGGGCCTTTGTTAAGACAAGCACAGGAATGATTTCATATTCCGGGCCGAAGATTACTTCAAGATACGGAACGTATTTGACGGCTTGGGCTAATTGATCGTGACTTGGCGCATCATCCATCTTAAATTCTAAGCTGAAGACATATTTTTCAGTAATCACCAATACATCGGCATAAATGCGAATTGTGGAGGCCCGTTTGATTCGCAGCTCAAACACGATTTCCCAGTCTTTAAATTCAATATTATCTAAATCATTAAAAAGAGAAATCATCGTTTTTCTGCAGTCGATAAAGGAATGAAACAGACCTCTTGTATCATTTAAATTTCTACCGATACGCCGGCATCCTTCCTTGAGCCTTTTCAACCAATCTTCTTCACTGAGATCCATAAAATCAACGACCAAGCCATACCAGCCGGAAAACTGCTTCAAACCGATATGCGGCCGATACTGCCCGATCCGTCCATACCAGAAAAACTTTTCATCCCTATAGCACAGCTCATGAATAAAAGGCGCAGTATACAAATACTGATTCACAGTCTTTCGATCCAGCTGTAATGTCTTTGCGATATCTTTTGCCTTGATTCCCCGGTTTTGGCAGATCAGGGCATATAATTCTCTTTCAATTTGATCTGTTTTATGCATATTACCATTGTATATGAAAAAGCCTCAAAAGAGGCTAAAAATGAATCGTAAATTCAATCATATCGGAGGCAATCTGCACGCTGATTTTCCAGCCGTGTTTTTGAACAATTTCTTTTGTCAGGGCAAGACCGATTCCGGTATTTCCGTTTTTACCGGTATAAAACCGGTCGAAAAGATGCTCTAAAGACTGAGGGTCCGGAAGTTGGCCATCATTGCTGATGCGGATTCCTTTTTGATCTGCTTCAATGCGAATGATCTTTTCAGCATAGCGAAGCGCATTGTTGAATAAATTGGAAATGGCCTTATCCATCTGTACCGGATCTGCCATGATCATTTGATCTTCAATATGCGACTCTACCTGAACGCCTTTTTGCTGGGCCTGGTATTGCAGCGGATACAAGCTGTTTTCAATCAGCTCTTCTAAGGAAACCTCCTCTTTTTGAATTTTGGTTTCTCCGCTTTCCAAACGGGAAATCGATAGTATCTCATTGACAAGACCGGTCATTTTTTCCACTTCTTCATGAATGATCGAGGTACCGGTATCGATTGGAATCATTCCCTTGGCAAGACCATCTGAATACCCTTCAATAACCATTAACGGCGTCTTTAATTCATGAGAGGCATTCTCAAAGAACTCCTTTTGCTGGTTGCGATCCTTTTCAATCCTTGTTCCGACTACAAGTCCCACACTACCCGATCCAATAATCGCAAGAAACACAAGAATTCCCAATATCAAAGAAATATTATTGATTAGCCTAAATTCCGGTGTTGTATCTACATAGACAATAGCCGGATCGCCCAGGCGTCTTGTATATTCTATATAATACTGCCCGTTGTTGAGCTGTACCCGATATATTTTTTCCGGTTCGGCGTTCTTTTCTGCCCAATGCATTATATTTGTTTCTACTTTATAGTAATAATCATCCGTACTGATATCACCATCTTTATACATGGACGGATAAAACAAGAGTGCGTATAACCGGGTCTCATCATCGTCGTCAAAACTATAATCTTCATCCTGATACCAGCGTATCATTTGTTGAATTTCTTTGGTCGCATTGGAATGAACATAATATTCCATGCCAAAGTGAAAGGCACCAAACAACAATGCACTGATGATAATCGCAATCCCTACAAACAAAGCCGCCAGAGTTTTACGGTTTGTCTTCATATATAGCTCCTATCTATTTCTGTAATTGGGAAATAACTTCCAATTTATATCCAAATCCCCATACGTTGTTGAGGGCAACACAACTGTTACTCAATGCCAGTTTTTTACGGATGCGGCGAACCGTCTCATCGGTTACCCGTGTTTCCAAATCCGCAGAGATTCCCCATACCGCATTCAAAAGCTCTTCCCGGGAAACGGCCTTGCCATCCATTGAAATCATATATTTTAAAAGCTCCAGTTCGGTGTTTGTCAGATTCAGATTTTTCCCATTTACCAGGATCGCATGATCATTTTCCGAATAGATCAAATCTCCAAACGACATTTTGGATGAATTTCCGGAAGCAGCATCCATATCAATCCTGCGAAATAATGCCTTGATCCGACTCATTAAAATAGAGGGACGGAACGGCTTTGTCATATAGTCATCCGATCCGGAATTGATTCCTAACACATAATCCATATCCGTGTCTCTTGCGGTTAAGATCACAATCGGAACATTGGAAATCTCGCGAACTTTTTTTGTTAATTCGAGACCGGATAATCCGGGCATCATAATATCTAATATCAATAAATCCGCCGGCTTTTCTAAAAAACGGTTCCAAAGTGAATTTCCATCTTCAAAAACCTCTACATCATAGCCGGCATCGACTAAAAATGTCGCTAATATTTCACGGATATTAGCTTCATCATCCGCTGCATATATCATTTTTTTCATTTTGAAGCTCCTTTAAAAAAGATACAGTATCAAGTAAACTGTATCTTTTTTTTGTTTTAAATTCAATCTTTGCGGATAAACTGATTTACTGTTTATAATTCAGTCTGTTCCACTCCATATAATTTCATCTCCAAGTCCCAAATGGAATCCAGAATCTTTTCCTCCTCTTCACAGAGCTCGTCGTATTTTTTCTCATCGATCAGATTGCCCCGCTTGTCAAAACATGCATCTTCTTTTTCATACAGTTCATCCAGCTTGGCATAGGCATCAATCAAAGTTTTCTTTTCATCTTCGGTCAAGTCCTTTGAATCTTCGATTTCTCCATTTGTGATCTTTTCATCCATCACGCCTAAGCTTTCGATTAAGGTATTCAGTTTTTCTACAACGGAATCGAATTTGTCCTGGTCGGTAACATTGTAGTCATCATCCACCAGGCTGTCGATTTCTTTTCCTAAGTCAAAGATCTGTCCGATGATATCAATGTATTCTTTTTTCTGGTCTTCATCTAAATAAGGTGTCTTTTCTACAAATTCTGTTATATAAGCCTGACTTTTTTCAACATCTTCTTTATCCATCTTCTTCTGGATATCCGCAATCGAATCCCAAAGCTCTTTTTCTTCTTTCTCTAACTCATCCAGTTTTTTTTGATCAATAATATTGCCCTTGTCATCGACACACTCTACCATCTGATCATATAAAGCATAGATCTTTTCTAAAGTATCGTTTACCTTTTCTTTTTCTTGATCGGTTAATGTTTCATAATCATTCAGAAAGCTGTAATCCTCTTCATCATAAGTATAGCTTGAGCCCCAGTAATCATCGTTATATTCTTCCGGAAAACCGAATTCTTCCACTTCCGGCTCTGATTCTTTTTCTTTGGCAAATGCCTGGATAGATTGAACGAACGGAGCTCCTGCAAGTAATGCTGCCAATGCAGCTTTTGTCATCCTGTTTGAAATTTTCATTTTTTATTTTACCCCTCTTGATCGGCACTTACTGCCTTTTTACGGTTTCATTATATAAATGCAGGGAATCTTAAATCCCCATAAAGCTGAGGCAAATCTGTCACAAAAATGTCAAAAAAAGATGCAGACTATTCTGCACCTTATCATCCTATCTAATTCGCTGTTTCGAATTCAGAAACATCCCATCCATACATTTTAGCTTCGATATCTTCGATGGAAGTGATGATCTTGCCTTCTTCTTCCATAATCTTGTCTAATGCCTTCTGGTCAGTGACATTTCCATCTTCATCGTAATATTCATTTTCCTTATCATACAGATCACGTAATTTCGCATAAGCATCTTTTAATGTTTTCTTTTCATCATCGGTCAAATCCTTGGAATCATCGATTTCACCTTCGGTAATTTTAATATCCAGCTTATCTGTAATTTCATGAATCTTGTCGATTTCATCCATGATCTTGTTGAATTTCTTTTCATCGGTAACATTGCCCTGAACATCCACATATTTCATGGATTTTTCATATAAATCAAAGTATTTGTCAAGCGCCTCGAGATACTGTTTCTTTTCATCCTTATCCAGATATTTGCTGTTATTGATGTAGTCATAAGCACTTTCTTTGCCCTTTTTGATGTCTTCTTTGGTCATCTTGGCATCAATATCCGCAACGGATTCCCAGATTTCCTTTTCTTTTTTCTCAAGCTCATCCAGCTTTTTCTGATCTTTCACATTGCCTTTCTCATCATAGCAGTCTTCATACTCAACATATAATTTGTCAATCTGATCCCAGGCATCACGTAATGTCTTTTTTTCTTCCTCTGACAAGGATTCATATTCATCCAGCCAATCATACTCTTCCTGAGGCTCATCTGCTTTTTCATCAAAGTAAGTCACAATCTCAAAATCCTCTTCGGCAAATACATTTGATGCAGCCCCCGCAAACGGTGCTGTTACCAATAATGCAGCTAAAGCTGCCTTTACTAATTTCTTTGTTGATGTATTTTTCATAGTTTTCCACCCTCCTGATACAGTACATCTTTACTGTGATTTCATTATAGAGGTTCAAGTTGGATAAAATCCCCACAAACATGTCTCGAAATTGTCACAAAAGTGTAAAAAAAAGCAGGAAAATCCTGCTTAATGTCTCTTTGGAGCCGGTTTCTTTCGCTGTTTTAAAACGCAGACAGCTTCAATTTTATCCGTGTTTGGGAACATATCTACCAATTCAATCCGATCGGTATAATAATCATTTAGCTTAAAGCTGTTTAAATCTCTGGTGAGCGTCTTCGGATCACAGGAAATATAAACAATCTTTTTTGGATTCATACGGCACGCATTATCGATAAAGGCATGCGTCGTTCCGGCACGAGGCGGATCCAGAATAATAATATCGTAGTGGTTTTTCTGACGTATTGCCTCTGCCATATATTTGGTAGAATCCATGGCGATAAAGCGGGCATTGGAAATATGGTTTGCCGAGGCATTGCGTCTGGCGCATTCAATCGCTTCCGGATTAATTTCCACACCAACCACCTGTCTGCAGTAATCCGCAACAGATAATCCGATTGTTCCTACACCGCAATAGGTATCCAATACCGTATCGGTTTTTTCGATGCCGGCCATATCGATCGCAAGCTTGTATAGTACCTCACACTGTTCGGAATGGATTTGATAAAAACTTGAAGGTGTGAACATATACTTCTTACCTAACAAAATATCTTCGATATATCCTTTTCCATAGAGAATAAAGGTTTCATTCTCCAAAACGATGCTGGTATTACGGGGATTCACATTCTGTAAAATAGTTTTGATCTGAGGAAATTCCTTAACTAATTCATTCACCAGATTTCTTCGTGATGGAAATTGATTTTTACCTGTCACAAACACAACCATCATTTCATCCGTAGCATGTCCCCAGCGAATCAATACATGACGTAGTAATCCTGTTCCGTTTTTCGGATTATACAACTCGATCTTCATGGACTGTACCAGCTCGGTAATCTTCCCAATCACCTGATTGACGATATCGGGATGCATCGGACAGTTCTCGTTATAGACAACTCTGTGCGATTTGGCAGCATATAAGCCGGCACGCACTACCCCTTTATCCTTGGCAAAGCCTACAATAATCTTATTTCGATATTTTTTATTTAAACGCGCGGTATGCACATCGCCTACCGTAACCTTCAAATGATTAATCCGCGCAAGATTTTCCACATTCTGTTTTTTAAGTTCTGCCTGTTTTGCGATACCCATACCTAAATAAGGACATCCACCGCAGAGTTTTGATACTTTACAATTCATAGAGCACCTTCTCTTTTCTTCCCATGAGAGTATACCCAACATTTTTGAAAGAAACAAGAAAAAAGACAGGATTTCCTGTCTTATTCATTGTTGGAGCTTACTAAGAGTTCGCAGATCTTTTTCGAATACGCAATCGGATCTTCAATTGGGAAGCCCTCGATCAATAAAGCCTGATCATATAAAACCTCAGTAACTTCCTTAACTTTATCCTTATCTGTTTCATACAGCTTTTGAAGCGTATTGAAGATTGGATGATTTGGATTGATTTCCAAGATACGGGTAGCCTTCATCGGACCCATGAAATTGTCTTCCTGCGGCATAGCGGCAAAGACACGTTCCATTTCAAAGGAGATTCCCTCACCGGCTGTAAGAACCACCGGATCTTCGCTTAATTTATTGGATAATCGTACTTCAGCAGCCTTATCACCTAAAGCTTCCTTCATATAATCCAATAATCCCTTGTTATCTTCTTTTGTCTTATTTAATGCTTCCTTTTCTTCTTCTGTATCCAGATCTAAATCGCCCTGGGCTGCATTTTTAAATGTCTTCTCACGATATGTCATCAGTGACTGCATCACAAATTCATCGACATTGTCCATGAGATACAGAACTTCGTATTCCTTTTTCTTTAAAGTCTGTACAACCGGCAGTTTATCGATTAATTCAATATCGCTTCCGGAAACATAATAGATTTCCTTCTGGTCTTCCTTCATGCGGTTAACATATTCATTTAAAGTAACCAGTTTACTTTCCTTAGAAGAATAGAACATCAATAAATCCTGCAGTTTTTCTTTGTCCATACCATAGTTATTGTAGGTACCGAACTTTAAGTTAATGCCAAATTTATTCCAGAAATCTTCATATTTTTCACGCTCTTTTGTCAGCATTGTCGCAAGTTCTGATAATACCTTTTTCTCAATGCGGCCGGCCATCACCTTTAATTGATGATCGTGCTGCAACATTTCACGGGAAATATTTAAAGACAGATCCTGAGAGTCTACAAGACCCTTCACAAAGCGCAGGTAATCCGGTAGCAGCTCTTCGGCATGATCCATGATAAATACACCACGGCAATATAACTGTAAACCTTTCTTGTAGTCCTGCTGATAGAAGCCCTGCGGAACACGATTAGGGATGTACAGTAAAGCTGTAAAATCCACATTACCTTCTACGCTGAAATGAATCACGCGGGCAGGATCCTGGTAATCCATAAAGTGATCTTTATAGAACTGGTTGTACTCTTCATCCGTAATCTTAGATTTCTGGCGTTTCCATAAAGGAACCATAGAGTTTAATGTCTGATCTTCGATCACTGTTTCATATTCCGGCTTTTCCTGATCTTCAGTTCCTTCTTTCATCTTAGAAGTTTCCACATTCATCTTGACCGGATAACGGATATAATCCGAATACTTCTTAACTAAGTTTCTTAATGTATATGTTTCCAAGTAGTCGGAATACTTATCATTTTCCGTATCTTCCTTTAATTTCAGGATGATAGTTGTACCGTGACCATCTCTTGAAGATGGTTCAATGGTATAACCGCTTTTTCCATCGGAAACCCATTCATAGGCATCTTCGCCATCCTTTTTAGAGATAACGGTTAACTCATCGGCAACCATAAAGGCAGAATAGAATCCTACACCAAATTGCCCGATAATATCGATATCCTTCTTATCGTCTTTATCCATCTCTTCTTTAAATGCCAGAGAACCGGATTTTGCGATTGTTCCTAAGTTTTCCTCTAATTCCTCTTTGGTCATACCGATACCGTTATCCGTAATGGTTAAGGTACGGGCATCCTTATTCGGAATTAAACGAATTTCAAATTCAGATGGGTCAATATGACCGGCGTTAGAATAATAATACTTATCAATCGCATCACTCGCATTGGAAATCAATTCTCTTAAGAAGATTTCTTTGTGTGTATAGATGGAATTGATCATCAAATCCAATAATCTTTGCGATTCAGCTTGAAATTGCTTCTTTTCAGACATGGTATCACTCCTTTAGCACTCTAACTGTCTGCATGCTAATATATAATACAACCTCCTATTAGCACTGTCAACTAAAAAGTGCTAAGAGTATAGTTAAAGAAAACGGGATTACTCCCGTTTTAAAGTGCATGGAATGTTGGTACCATTTTATCGAACGTACAGATTTCTTTAAATCCGATTTCTTCCTTTAAGATACGGTATCCTTCATCGAGATGATCTGCTAACATTCTGGATACATGGGCATCGGATCCTACCGTGATGATCTTACCGCCTAAATCTTTATATAGGCGAAGTATATCACGGGAAGGCTGGGTATCTTTTAAGCCATATTTCCAGCTGGAAGTATTCAGTTCAATCCCCTTACCATCGGCAATCGCCAGCTTTAAGATCTCCGCAATCATATCCTTTACCTTTTCAAAAGGATATACGCCGTTTTTATCATAGCGAACAATCAAATCTAAATGTGCCAATACCGAATAGTCCTTGAACACTTTCTGTACTTCATAGATTTCCCGATAATACTCTTCATTATATTCTTTCTGTGTCTTTCCTCTCTGGAAATCCTGTGTCCAGAATTCCAGATTATTTACCTGATGCATCGATAATAAGACAAAATCAAGTTCATTTTTATAGGTTTGATAGAGTCTCTTATATTGGTCTACCGTTATTGTCTGAATTCCGAATTCCAGACCTTTTTTAAGAACGATCTGTCCTTTATATGTCTCTTTCATCCTATCTAACTTAGAAAAGTATTCCGGATAGTTGACATTGGCAAGCGGATCCATTTTCTGAACACCGCTGGACATCGTATCACCCGGTCTCCATTCGATATTCCCTTCACTCCAGTCCTTCTTGATTCCATAATCGACATGGTCGGTAAAACACATCTCATCAAGGCCTAATTCAATACCTCTTTCAATCTGTTTTTCCATTCTTTCTTTGGAATCATCACTGAATTCACAATGTAAATGATAATCTGCACGCATAATAATCTCCTTTAAATTGATTTTTTTTCTATATTTAGTATAATGTTTCCAAATTTTACGTTCAATCTATTTCATCATATAAAAACCCTGCCTGGCAGGGTTTAAGGTTAGTCTAAATCTGTTCCGTTGAATGCGGTTTCTTGGTTTACCGAATCTTTGATTCAATATCTTCAAAAAGATTCGTTGATTCCTTCCTTTTTACTGTATCTGTGTTTTTTCTTTTAAGATTTCTGTTTCCCGCTGCCAATTGTCGCGGTTTTCTTTTTCGCTGCATCCTTTAAATTCACCTAAATACGGAGTAAACTCCATTCTTGATAAAAGAATGACAGCGCCATAAGCACCTAACGGAAGTGTGCAATACAATGGATATTTGGATGGAGATGCTTCATATTGCAGTGCTAAACGGCTGACAATCGCTTTACCGATTCCCTGATATTGATCATCTTCTGATACCGAGAGATTTTGAAGCGATAAACGCTTCATTCCATACTCGTCCCCATTCATTAACACACCGGAGCCTACCAGCTGTCCAGCATCATTAGAAACAAGCACAAGTTTCTTTGTATCCATTTTGTCTAAGCTGGCAAGTGCATCCTCTTGATTGTCAAATACACCGGTAGAAAGATGCAGATTGCACCACATATCCTTCATGGAATCATCCCATGAAACATAGCTGTAACCTTTTGGTAAGGAATATTCTTTGTAGATCGTTCCCTTAGGCAAAATCATTAATAATTTTGTTGAGGGAAGAGTTTTATCAATTATAGTCATACATATCACCCGCATCATTATAACATCCATCATCAAAAATAAGAAACCCGTCTTCAGAAATCTGAAAACGGGTAAATATCCTACATTTTTCCTTTAACTCTTAATCTTGCCTTAATTGCCTTTGTCATCTTCTTGGATTGATGAAGTTTTCTGATGTATACAATAAACATAATCAGAGCAATTAAGAATACCAGAGCACATGGTGCAAGTAAGATGAGTAATCCATTGAATTTATAGATAAAGTAAGCAGCAGCTGCACATACCAGCATGCATAAGAACAGACACAACAGTGTAGTACGGTAGGAATTGTTGTTACGCTTGAAGAAAATGAATTTTTCTTCATCGTTATCAATTTCCTTTTTGAAGCCATCGCGTTCTAATTCATTTCTGAATACAAACCATCCGGCTTCATCTTTACGCTTACCTTCCATGCGGGAAACAAGCTTCCAGCCATCGGCTTCCCACTTTTTCCATGATTCTGCATCCGGCTCATCACGGAAATAATTTAGGCTGTAATAGAAATTTCTTGGTGCCGCCTTGACAAAGAAATATTTTTTACCGACATTTCGTACAAAGTGATATCCATCACGAGACTGCTGGGAAAGATATTCTTCTTCCTCCGGATAGTTAGCAATCGAAAATTTCTGTTTATCTACATAAAGATCATCTTCATCATAGTTCTCGGTTACATCCGGAATGTTTTCTTTTACCTGAGAAATTGTTTCGGCTAATACATCATCTGTATTGATTTCAGCCTCACCGGAAGGTGTAACGGAACCCTTGTTGACATCAATTTCATCAACGATTTCAGCTTCCACTGTTTGAACCGGTAAGCCACCATCTTCGTTTTCAATTTTCAAATTTCCGAAGATTGCCTCTTCACTATCATGAACCGGTTCAACAGCCGGTTCTTCTACAGCTTCAACAGGCTTTTGTTCTGTTTCAACCGGTGCTGCCGGTGTTTCTTTTACAGTTTCCTGCGGTTTTCTTTTCTTTACACGCGGCTTGCCGATGATTACTTCCGCAATGGTATTTTCTTCATTTTCAAAAGCAGTAGAACGTACCTTAACTTCCTGCGCTTTCCGTTCTGTACGCTTGAAAATACGCTTTTTTTCCTGCTGACCAGCTAAGGCATCTAATTCAAATACATCGGTCGCATCAAATTGCTCCAATAAAGGTTCATTTATATCCAACATGGAAATTCTTTTGTCGTTTTGCTGCAAAGCTTTTAATTGCTCTAACGCACTTAAACCACTATTTCCGTTATTTTCTTCTGCCATGAATATCACCTCAATCTGTAATTCAATATTTTACTGATTAAATCTGTATAAGTCAAACAATGACAGAAAAGTTAGTGCAGTATGGAGCCTGTTTATCGAGAAAATGAATTGAATGATAAAGAGAACTATCAACATCCAAAATGCCCCTTTTGGGCATGCCAATGAAAAATCATAGTTATGATTTTAGGTATTATCAAGCTTTCCTTCGAGTGAATAGACCCATCACTGTCACGAAGCTTATTAACATCAAGCTCATCCAGAATCCAAGATTAGTTTCATGACCGGTCTGCGGGCGATTCTTACTGTCGGATTTTTCCGGTGTACCTGCAGTGGTTATGGTAAATTGGGTTTCTGCCATTCCATCATCAAATACCACTTTGAGGGTATGCCGGCCAACCGAAAGCGTTTCAAGATACGAACTCTTCAAACTCAGCTTTATCCCGCCGGAGGTAACCGTATAGTTTTCTTTTGAAATTGATACTCCATCTACTTCAACACCGGTGAAATGAGACAGGGCACTTTCATTATCAATTGTACGAATGATGGTGAAGTTCAAACCGGTGTTTCTGCCTTTCTGCCAGATTCCGTTTTGACCCTCCGTGATATGATATTCCAAACTAACAGGAGGGATATCTTTCCACTCTGCTTTAATCGTTGTATCTGCTGTAATCGTAATGACACTTCCTACAGGACCCAGATCCCAGCCAGCAAACTCCTTACCCTCCGGTGCTGTAAAGCCACATTCCGGAAGGATAAAGCCTTCATTCGCATTCACAGATACAGGATCCATTGTACCCGCACCCGAGTTGGCATCAAAGCTCACGGTGAAAGTTTCTAATTCATCCGGTGCTTTTTCAAATACAGCGCACACATAACGTAACGGCTCACTGTCTCCTTCAATTATTGTTTCGCCCGGCTTATATGTGAAACTGGCATCCGTAGAAATGACAGATCCTTCCCATGCCAGAGTTGCTCCCGGTCCCCATTCAATGTTGACATGATACCATCCTACAAAACGGTATCCCGGGTCAGCCTGGGCATAGACGGTGCAGGAATCACCTTTATAGAACGGAAGAATTTCCCCTGCAACAAAATCAGTTCCATCTTTGGCTTGAATATCCGGGAAATCATCATAACTAGGTGTGTATTTCACAGCAACCTTTCCACCCTGAGCAGAACTGTCCGGTCCGACAACTTCTGTATTTCCAACCCACATCTGAACCTGGTCACCAGGGTGTACCGGCCCGGCGTTGATTTCAAACACCGGACAAAGATATAAATCACCGTTTATTGAAAAGCTATAGACCTCATTCGAAGACAATAATTCATCAGTAACCATTTCTTCATAGGTGGCACCATTCACATCTCCCTTATACCAGCTCTTGAAATGATAACCATCTTCCGGAACAGCCGTTACTGTAATCTCCGTTCCTTCCGGCATCTGCCATGGCTGATCATCAGATTGCTTTCCATCAAAATCCACAAGGAAGCTGCCACCGGTGCCTGGTAAAATATGCAGGCTTGACAAATCCGGAACATCTTGACTTTCATACTCCACTTCTAAAGTCACACTGTATTGCCAATTATGCCAAAACTCTCCATCTATGATCAAGTAAGAGAAGTAATCTCCCGCCTCGTCTAGATTAGTATCGAACAAGGAATAAGTTCGATTATCGATAGTTTTGGTAATAGTCGGATCCGAAATAGTTTTGTCGATCACAGTCACAGTACCTTTACCGGAATATTCTTCCGCTTTCTGTGAGAGTGCATCCTGTGCCTCACTAATCATCGCATTTACAGTAGGGTTAGATGGCTGTGTAAATTCAGAAGCGGTTACTTCATCAAAAACAACTTCCGTATATGTTTCTCCGGTTCCCGTATCCCTCATAACCAAATAACCGATAACTTCAGAAGTGCTGCGATCAACAGAATTATCAATCCTTTGGGCTCGGCTATAATACCATACTGCAGTAACTGTTGTATCCGTATTTACTGTAATATAATCGCCCGGAAACATGAGCATTCCATCCACCATCCACATATAAAAATTACGCTCAGGATTAGTGTGTGTAAAAGCACATCTCGGCAATTCATATTGTGCTCCCGCTTCTACCGATACCGGAGCCATTGATCCGGTTCCGGTCCCCGGTGCAAAAGAAACCGTAAAAAGTTCGCCCTGGGCATGCACAGCTTTAGACCCAAATGGGATCAATGCGATCAACAATACCAGAGCGAAACGAATCCATTTTTTCTTCATAACTGTAATATCCTTCCTATCTTGAAATGAGGGAAACTATTTTCCCTTGTACACCATAGCCCCAAATCCGACGAAATGGGAGTCCAGTTATCGGTTCAGGTGCTCCAAAACAGGGTTAGGTTTTCGGATAGGTGATAAAATCACCTTTATATAAAGCTTATTTTTGATTGGAATAAAATAATTCTGTCAATTCCTTCCGATTCTTACAACCGGTTTTCTGAAGAAGATTGTGAATATGAAATTTGACAGTACTGGCGGATACAAACAATTGTTCAGCCATGGATGCCGTAGTATCCTTCGCCAGAAGCATAGATAAAATTTCCTTTTCACGCGGCGAAAGGTCGTGCTTTGCGACAAATTGCTGAAAACGCAGCTGTTGGTCGTCTTCCACCGAAGTAATATATGTTTTCTGAAACAGCCGGAAAAACAGAATTACAGAACCGGCATAAAGCATGCCTGCAATCATGACTAACAGAATCATATGATTTGCCGTAAAGGAACAGATGACCGTTCCTAAAGATTCCCCAAGACGTCCAAACAATAAGCCGAAGCCGGAAAGAAACCATAGGTTTTTCTGTTTTGCTAAATCCAGAAAAAGAACAATTCGATAGATTGAGAAAAATCCCGAGACAAAATAGCTTAATGCCCATAGGATGGAGGAAGAAACAAGTTCTTTCTGAAGGTTTAACATAATAAACGGAAACATCAATGCGGCAAGTGTCATGATGGCTCCATACTTCCGGTTTTTATCGTGGATAATACCGGCAATGACCAATCCAGCGGCATAGAATAGTCGTGATAGCTCCAAACTTACTCCGCCTGAAATATCCGATGAAGGAAAGGAAAAACCAACTTGATTTACGATGCTGAAAAGAAATACAACAGCGCATGCTGTCATAATCATATTCCTATCGGATAGAGTATTTTCCTGTTCAACTAAACTTCCCTCGGAAAAGTGAAACTGAAACAGGATAAAAATAATTCCCAATACCAGAGCCAGGCAGATCCATACTACGTTTAGTCCCTGATACACGGTCGAATTTGTTATAGATGACAGAATCCATGAAGCAATGGAACCTAGACCATATGCGATACCAAAAATCAGGGCTTTATGTTTAGATTCCATTCGGCTTAAATCATAAAGATAAAATCCTGCAATGATACCGCAAATCACATTGGCAAGACCTCCAAGAACAGCTGTCATGATCAAATCTCTGGCAAATATGGAAGGAAGTAAGCCAATATGATATAACGCAAGCGTCAAGATAAATGTTTTCCGGGAAATCCAGTCGAGCCTCTTTTGTGCCATCATAGAAAAGATTACAATCCCAACAGTCTGGCAAAAATAACCCATTCCCATTGCCAAAAGCTCCGGTATACCCTCAGTTGCCATATCAATCATATGGTAAAGCCATGCCAGATATCCCGTCGATGTCAAAAAGAAACATAGAAAAATAAACAGGATCCTCAACAGTATACTCTTTCTGCTTCCTATAAAAATGTCCATGTTATGTGCTCCTTTCACGATTTCAGTTCGTCGATATTCAAGCTTAAATCTCTTTCTATGATTAAAATACCGGATAAGCATTTCATGGAATACCTATCCGATTTGTTTTATATTATTGTCCGCTCACACTGGACCATAAGTCGGAAAAGAATTGAAAGACCCGGTCAAAGAATCCGTTATCCTGCAGTTTTTCTACCTGCTCCACAGCCTGACTGGTAAAAGAATTCAATTGCTCCAGGACTTCTTTAGAATCAATAGCTGGACTGTTTTGATAATTTTGGGCAAATTCAATAATCTGTGTAATCTGTTCATCACTCAATATATCTTCTAAATTATATTTTTCTAATTCCTTTTGAATGATTGCCTCTACATCTTCATAAGAAGCAATTTCTCCATGCTCTTCTTTATATTGGGCCAAGTCTTCTTTAATCTGGGCAATCGCTAAATCAAGCGAAGTGGAATCAAATTCTTCATTTTCTGTCTGTTCCTGCGAAATTTGATTAACAGTCTCCAATTCCTGTTGGGCCACTTCCGTTCTTTCCGGGTCCAATGTCTCACCATTTGCTTCGATACCGACATAAACACCGGCTAAGGCAGATTCTCCTGTAACCGGAACCGGTGATACAACTTCAATATCTATATCTGCAGCGCCTGCTGTAATAGCAGCATTGGCATATTGTGTTTCTGTAATTAATGTAATGTTTTCCGGCGTCAGTATGGAAACATGGACTCCATTCCCTTCGTTCTTTTTCTCTACACGTACCGAAGAGATTAAGCTGGAAGTATCGATGTCTACGCGATTTAAATACTTATCCGCATCTTTTCCCACAACAACCTGTCGGACAACAGTATCTAAATTTGTGATTTTAAAAATCGAGTTAACCTCTTCAACCTGCGCATCACTTAATCCACCGCCATACACTAAAGTCGGTTTTTCCCATGGTTTGTTAACAGGATCGGTTTCAATATTATAGGCTGCATGTACCGGTATGACAGCACTGAAACCTAAAGTAACGGCAATTACTGTTGATATTATATTTTTGTTCATAGTGCCTCCTTTGCGTTTCATTCTATTCAATGGTTTTCGTATATATAAACTGTATATCACCCTTATTGAAAAAACAAAGATTTTTACATTTTATGACCAATTCGGGCTTATTTCCGGCAAAAAAAGACGATGAAATTCATCGTCTTAAGCTCCAAATAATTTTAACATGAATCCGGCAGCTACCGCTGAACCGATAACACCGGCAACGTTAGGTCCCATCGCATGCATCAATAAGAAGTTAGCAGGGTTTGCCTTCTGTCCTTCTACCTGAGATACGCGGGCAGCCATTGGTACAGCTGATACACCGGCAGAACCGATTAATGGATTGATCTTACCACCGGAAACAATGTACATAACCTTACCGAATAACAGACCACCGGCAGTACTTAATAAGAATGCCAATAAACCAAGTCCGATAATCATCAATGTTTCCAAAGAAAGGAATGTCGCAGCAGTTGCCTTACATCCAACCGATAAACCTAATGCGATCGTAACGATATTTGTTAAGGCATTTTGTGCTGTATCAGACAAACGGTCTGTAACACCGCATTCCTTTAATAAGTTACCAAACATCAACATACCAATTAATGGTGCTGTGTCCGGAATCAACAGTACGACAAAGATTGTAACCGCAATCGGGAAGATGATTTTCTCCACTTTAGAAACCTTGCGAAGCTGCTTCATTTCAACCTTGCGCTCCTTTTCTGTAGTCAGTAAACGCATTAGAGGCGGCTGAATCATCGGAATCAATGCCATGTAGGAATATGCCGCAATCGCAATCGCCGGTAGATAATTTTCTGCTAAACGGCTGGCAACCAATATCGCAGTCGGTCCATCCGCACCACCGATTACACCGATAGCTGCAGCTACCTTTGGATCAAATCCTAAAGCAAGTGCCAATAAGAAGGCTGTAAAGATACCTAATTGGGCAGCAGCTCCTAATAATAAGGATGATGGTCTGGAAATCAATGGTCCAAAATCGGTCATCGCTCCAATTCCTAAGAAGATAATGGAAGGATAGATCGCATGCTGAACACCTTGATAGAGTACCCACATAAATCCGGGGCTGCTTCCATCTACCGGAGGGTTTAAGATACCGGTATTCGGGAAGTTACAGAATAACATTCCCACCGCAATCGGTACTAATAACAGCGGTTCATATTTCTTTCCAATTCCCATATACAACAGTACACAGGCTAAGATAATCATAATCAACTGTTTGGGATCCGTGATTATGGATGCGAAGCCACTATCCTGTAGAATTTTCCATAGTATTCCGAAAAATGATATTTCACCCATAGCTTAGCCCCCTATTGAATCGTTGCCAAAATGGCATCCGTTTCTACAGAGGCACCCTTTTGTGTTGCTACAGAAGTGATAACCCCATCTTTTGGAGCTACAATTTCATTTTCCATCTTCATTGCTTCTAAGACAAACAGGATATCCCCTGCTTTTACTCTAGCTCCGTTTACGGCATTCACCTTTAAGATGGTGCCAGGCATTGGTGAGCGGATCGCATCACCGGAACCTGTTGGTGCCGGAGCAGCTACACGCTGTTCTACTACAGGTGCTTCAGCCGGAGCAGGTGCAGCAGCAGGTGCTTCCGCAACACCGACATATTGTGCAGTAGCCTGTCCTTCTTCGACTTCTACTTCATATTTTTTTCCATTTAATGTAACGATATATTTCATTCTACTTTTCCTCCACAGCTCTAATGCTCTTGAAAATCAAATGATCTAAAGGAATCTTTGTTTCATCAGAGATGATTGCCATCAAACATGCAGCTGTTTTCTCATCTACATCGTAAAGTTTGATTTCACCGGTAAATACTTCCGGTTTCGGAAGAACCGGTTCAACATTTTCTACAGTTGTTGTTGTAGGTCGCTTTTCATGCTTTTCAATCATTGTTGTGACAACTTTACTGATGCACATAACAATCAACATGAGTAAAGACAGCAGCAAAAATACGGTCACGAAACCATAAATCGCAATCTGAACTCCCTGGAACGGTGTAAGTTCAGTCATGACTAATCAGCCTCTCTTTGAATTGTATAGCTTACCTTTAAAGCACGCTTTTCATCGCGTTTTTCAAAAAACGCTTCGGCCTGTGCCGGGAAGGCAATGTAGCTTAATACATCTTCTTCGCTTCTTGCCTTAGTTCCTAATGTGGCAACCGCATCAGACATTTCAGAACCTAATGTTTCCGCATAACGGCCCTTAATTGGTTCTTCATCGCCCAAGGCAAGTTTTACTAATTTCTGGTTGATTTCACCAGGTGCTTTTCCATATTCACCGCGAAGATATGCCTTTACTTCCTTGGAGATATTTTTATATCTTCCTCCGTAAAGAACATTCATAACGGCCTGTACACCTACCATCTGTGACATTGGTGTAACTAGTGGTGGATAACCAAGGTCCTTACGAACAATCGGAGTTTCCGCTAATACCTCATCCAAACGATCTAAGGCATTCTGTGCTGTTAACTGGGCAATTAAGTTTGACAACATTCCGCCCGGAATCTGATAGTTCAAGGCATCAATGCTGGTACCCATAACACGTGGATTTAAAGTACCGTTATCGATAAACTTCTGACGAACCGGTGTAAAGAAATCGTTGATTTCTTTTAATTTCGGCCATTCGATACCGGTATCGTATCCCATTTCACGAAGTGCATATACAGTTGACTCAGTAGATGGCTGTGAAGTTCCGCCACTCATTACAGAGATGGCAGTATCGATCACATCAGCACCTGCTTCTACTGCTTTTAAGTATGTCATCTGTGCTAAGCCGGTTGTGCAATGTGTATGTACAACAATTGGAATGGATACATTTTTCTTTAATGCGCTGACAAGATCATACGCAATCTGCGGAGACATGATACCGGCCATATCTTTAATACAGATAGAGTGGCATCCCATCTCTTCCAATTCTTTACCTAATTCAACAAACTTTTCGAGTGTGTGGATTGGGCTTGTTGTATAACAGATTGTACCCTGGGCATGACCACCGCATTTAATACATTCATCAACAGCTACACGAATATTGGTATAGTCATTTAAGGCATCAAAAATACGGATAATATCAATTCCGTTCTTGATGGAATCACGAACAAATGCACGTACAGTGGCATCTGAATAATGGTGATACCCCAGAATATTCTGACCTCTCAATAACATCTGCAGCTTAGTGTTCTTAACTTTAGAACGGATAAAACGCAGACGTTCCCATGGATCCTCGTCCAAATAACGCAGACAGGAATCAAAAGTAGCGCCACCCCAGCACTCCAGAGAATAGTAACCGGCCTGGTCCATAGTCTCCAAAATGTCCTCAAAATCAGATAGTGGCATACGTGTTGCGATCAATGACTGTTGGGCATCACGCAGTACAGTTTCAGTAATTTTTACTTTCTTCATCGTATATTCTCCTTTATAAGTAACACCTACTTATTTACTGAAAATAATAAATCTTTTAAGGGTCATAAATGAAAACCCTATGGAACGTACTATAACACATTTTCCCATAGTTATTAAAGTAAAATGTGTTTTTTTTCACATTTTTTTAACATTCAAAAAAAAGAAGGAGAAAATAAATAATACTGTTTTCCCCTTCTATTATATATGTCCTAAAAAAATTAAGCTTTTAATGCAGCCTTAGCTTCTTCACATAATTTAGCGAAGCCGGCTTCATCATGAATTGCCATTTCAGACAACATCTTACGGTTGATTGCGATGTCAGCTAATTTTAAGCCGTGCATCAATCTTGAATAAGATAAATCGTTCATACGTGCTGCAGCGTTGATACGTGCAATCCACAGCTTACGCATGTTACCTTTTAATTTACGACGGTCATTGTATGCATATTTGAATGAATGCATTACCTGCTCGTGTGCTGTTTTATATAATGTATGCTTTGAACCAAAGTATCCTTTAGCCAGTTTTAATTCGCGTTTTCTTCTGGCGCGGGTTACAGTTCCACCTTTTACTCTTGCCATTCTAGTTTACCTCCCTACTTAATTAACATCTCTTTGATACGCTTGAAATCAGTTTCATGAACCGTAGTCGGCTTCGCCAGATGACGACGCTGCTTCTTTGTCTTACCGTGGAAACGGTGAGATGTATATGCATGTGATCTCTTTAATTTACCGGATCCAGTGATTTTAACACGTTTAGCTAAACCTCTGTGGCTTTTCATTTTAGGCATTCTGTTAATCCTCCTTATCCTTATTTTTTCTTAGGCGCCAGCGTTGTTGACATTGTGTTTCCCTCTAATTGAGGTTTCTTTTCAACATTCGCAATTTCTGACATCTGAGCCAGGAAATCATCCATAATTTTTCGTCCAACCTCTACACGAGTAATCAGACGACCTCTAAAACGCATATCAACTTTAACCTTCATCCCCGATTCGATCCATTTAGTCGCCTGGCGGACTTTGGTCTCAAAGTCATGCGTATCCACAACCGGAGATAATCGTAAAGACTTAATCTCTACTACATGTTGTTTACGTTTTGCCTCTTTAGCCTTTTTCTGCTGCTCGAAGTGATACTTTCCATAATCCAACACCTTGCATACTGCAGGACGAGCTTTTGGCGCTACACACAATAAATCAAGATTCTGGTTATAAGCTACATTCAGTGCGTCTCTTTTTGACATTACACCTAACTTTTCCCCATTGGAATCTATGACCATCACTTCTTTAAACGGAATCTTTTCATTGAACAAGTCATCGTTCACATTGTTCGGGGCTACTCTTCTGTTGTTGATATTTGACACCTTCCTTTTCTCAAAAAGAAAACGGGCACACAGAATGCACCCGTCAATATCCACACAAAATCAATATACATTGAATTGGCGTTGAACCCATGTCCCCTTTGGACATCAGGTGAGAAGAGTGCTTCTATCTTTCCATTTCTTTCTTGGATATGTTAACACATGACAAATTCTTTGTAAAGGAAAAAAATGAGAGTTTCCTCTCATTTTATGCACGTTCTTTAAAGCTCTTATCGATGGCAGCAGCAGCGCGCTTACCGGCTCCCATTGCAGAGATAACCGTTGCAGCACCTGTTACGGCATCACCACCGGCATAGATATTTTCACGTGAAGTTAAACCATCTTCGTTAGTTACAATACAGCCGCGCTTGTTAACTTCCAAGCCTTCTGTTGTAGAACGAATTAATGGGTTTGGACTGGTTCCGATTGCCATGATCATTGTATCGATATCGATAATGAAGTTGGAACCCGGAATTTCTACAGGACGGCGTCTTCCGGATGCATCCGGTTCACCTAATTCCATACGTACACATTCAATCTGTGTTGCCCAGCCATCTTCGTTTCCGATAACACGTACCGGATTACACAGTAAATCGAAGATAATTCCTTCTTCTTCGGCATGTTCTACTTCTTCTCTACGTGCAGGTAATTCTTCCATAGAACGACGATAAACGATATGTACTTCCGATCCTAAACGGCGTGCCGTTCTTGCAGCATCCATAGCTACGTTACCGCCACCTACGACAACGCACTTAGTCGGACGCTGAATCGGTGTATCAGAATCTTCAAGATAAGCTTTCATTAAGTTAGCACGGGTTAAGAATTCGTTTGCGGAATAAACACCCTTCAGGTTTTCACCCGGCATATGCATAAAGTTAGGAAGGCCGGCACCGCTTCCGATAAAGATAGCTTCATAGCCTTCATCCATTAATGCATCGATTGTATCAGAGCGTCCAACTACGAAATTCGTAACGATATTAACACCTAATGCCTTTAAGTTTTCGATTTCTTTCTGTACGATTGCCTTTGGTAAACGGAATTCAGGAATACCGTACATTAATACGCCACCGGCAACGTGTAATGCTTCAAATACAGTTACTTCATAACCAAGTTTAGCTAAGTCACCTGCACAGGTAAGTCCAGAAGGACCGGATCCTACGATCGCAACCTTATGACCGTTAGATTCCGGCTTAACCGGCATTTCTGTGCTGTGTTCTCTATGCCAGTCAGCTACGAAACGCTCTAAGCGTCCGATTCCAACCGGCTGTGTCTTAATACCGCGAACACAGTACTTTTCACACTGGCTTTCCTGCGGGCATACACGACCGCAAACTGCAGGAAGAGTAGATGTAAGAGAAATAATATTGAAGGCTTCTTCGAAGTCGCCTTCTTTAACCTTTTCGATAAAGTCAGGAATATTAACATTAACCGGGCATCCGCCTACGCATGGTTTATGACGGCAGTGTAAGCAGCGTGTTGCTTCTTCCATAGCCATTTCTACAGTATATCCGGTAGCTACTTCAGAGAAGTTAGTAATACGAACTTCAGGAGCCTGTACCGGCATTTCTGTCTTATTAGGAGACATATTTGGTTTTGCAGGCATTATGCCACCTCCTTTTTCATAAGGTTACAATGCTCATCGCGCTTTCTCTGTTCGAAAGGACGATATGCGGTATTTCTTGACATTGCTTCATCAAAGTCAACCAGATGACCATCAAAGTCCGGTCCATCAACACACGCAAATTTCATTTCTCCATCTACGAGTAATCGGCAGCAGCCGCACATTCCGGTACCATCGATCATGATTGGGTTCATAGATACAGTAGTCGGAATATCATATTTCTTAGTTGTTAAGCAGACAAACTTCATCATGATGATCGGTCCGATTGCGATAACTTCATCAAACTTCTCACCATTGTTTACTAATTCTTCTAATTTAACCGTAACAACGCCCTTTTCACCAACAGAGCCGTCATCACTCATCAAATAATATGCGTCAGAGCATGCTTTAAATTCGTCTTCAAGAATCACAAGATCCTTGTTACGGAATCCAACGATTGTTGTAACATCAGCACCTGCATCGTGGAATGCTTTTGCGGTTGGGTATGCGATTGCGCATCCAACACCACCACCAATGACACAAACCTTCTTGTTTCCATCAATAACGCTTGGTTTTCCCAAAGGTCCGGCAAAGTCCTGGATGTAATCACCCTGTTCCAAATCATTCAATTTCATTGTTGCGCCGCCAACAACCTGGAAAATAATAGTAACACTTCCTGTTTCAGGATCTGCACCTGCGATCGTGAAAGGAACACGTTCGCCCTGGTCGTCTACACGCAAGATGATAAACTGTCCCGCTTTGGCACGTTTCGCAACAAAGGGAGCATCCACAACCATTTTTGTAACGGTTGGGTTTAATCTTTCCTTTTCTAAAATCTTATACATTTTAATCACCCATTTTGTATTCTATCATAAACACTTAAACATTTGTAAATTATTCTAGAAAATCTTGTATGCGGGAAAAATACCGCATCGGACCATGATTCTCTAATCCTGTGCAATAATCTTTCTGTCCGATCATAGAAACTAATTCTTCTTCAGCTGCTTCATCATCCACAGCCTTATAGAACAATTCAACAACTGTCTGGGCAAGATTTAGTGCCTTATCGTATAAATCAAAGAAAGATTCCGTACTTGAAATTGTTTCATCACAGGGATGTACCCATTTTTTATGGAGTAAATTCATCACATCACATGGATCGTCCGGTTCATTTGGAACCAGATATCCGGATAAGAAACTTTCTGTATGGGTTAATTTTTCAATGGCGCGTAAGCGTTTAAACTTATTTCCTCTCTGGTCATAGAATAACTTCTGCATAAAATGCCAGTCATCCAGACTCTCCTTAATTTCATGAGGCTGAACGTCTTTACCAAACACGTTTCTGCCAACGGGAACCCATATGCGGGCAATGGCACGAGCCTGGTCGAGAGTGGTATCGCAGACTTCATAGATGCGGAAATCGGAAATCGTACATCCCTTTTTCACCTTCAACATGATCGCATCGATTAAAGATTCCAATCGATGATGCCACCATGAATCTCTCTGACGCTCATTTCCCGTACGATAATATACATACGGGTGAGCCGTTGAATCAAGTGCCCAATGGCATAAGTGTCCCATCGTATATACCATCATTTGTTCTCTGATTTGAGGATCCTTTTCTTTGCGGATGCTGTCAATGGCACTTAAATAGAATTCTGATATATGCTTCACATGAGCCTGTCCACCTAAAGGTCTCAATGTCTTTTTATGATAAACGCGCTTAGGTGAGAAACAGTGGAAGAACAAAAAGTCCGGTCCGTTTGATCCGATATCAAACAGCTGGGGATTCTTTTTGATTAATTCTTGAATTGGCCAGTCAAGCTTTTCCTTAATCTCTCTGGCAAAAAGTGTATGTGTAATGATATTAGGCATCTTTACCCTCCGATTCTTTTAGTAAACCATGATATACAACATATTCTGCATAGGTATCCATCTTACAGTAATCCCGGATATTATTCCGTACCTCATTTTTCTGTTCATCCGAAACCGTATCAAATGTTCGATATGCCTGTACCGCATTTAATCCATTGTGAATTTCCAATTCCTGATAAGATACCTGATCGGTAAATACCGGAAGAACATTTTTTAAAGAATAATGGCCCCGCATCTTATTGGCATAATAGATTCCCGTTTCAAATGGTTTTGATAAATCTACCATGCGCCCGCATATCTGCATTAATTGTTTTTTATAGCGCGGAAACTGTTCAGCCAGCTGCACTAATCGCAGTTTTTCCGCTCCTTCCATATTGTATACAAGAACGGTTCCTGTCTTAGGGATCTGTTTCAATAATGATTGAATAAATTCCTTACGGCAGTCCCCTGTTCCGAAATAGTCATAGTGTTTTAAATCACCATCTTCTACATGTAAACTGTATTGAAAGCACAATACATCAAAAGGCTTCATCTTATCATACGGCGGAAACGCAAATGTATCCCATTCAAAATCAAGATAAGAGATTGGATATTCAATCCGGGAAAGCCAATGTTTTAATGCGATATGATCGACAAACTTTCCCTGTTTGGATGCCATGTATTGCGAATACTGCAGTTTATATCCATCGATTTGATTAAGATCCATTTCACAGATATGCTCGATTCCGTTTTCCAGTGCTTCTAACTTATGCTGGGAGGTTGTTAAGAAAACCGGTGAATCATCCGGTAAATGGGAATCATCAAAACAGATATCGTAATAATTACAACGCCTTCCGGTTGTGCAGGTTTTTGTACGTATCGTTTCAACCGAAGGTAAGCTCAATACCTGATTGGTTTGATCAATCCACGTATCCAAATCAATCTCAAGTTCCCCAATGACCTCATCGATATTTCTGCCGAGATGATTTTTACGGTTAAAGAAACGATTTGTAATAATCAGACATTCATCTAAGTCAAGCTCACCATGGCGAACATAATCTTTATTGATATAGAGAATTTCATGTTTCACAATATCGATTCCGACAGATTGGCAGATCATTTGGTTAACTTTCATCTTAATAGCTTCAAATTCCTTCGGATACGCACTTAACAGCGGATAAATTGCCTTATATCCCTGATCGGTGCGCATCAATACCGGAATACGGGTACGACACTCCCTGTAACTAAATCTTCCTGCAAGTACTACATCGTTTTCTTCCAGCAGCTTTAATGTTCTTTCATTGGTGTCCCCTACTTCACCACTGGGGGCTCCTTCAACGCCTAAACGCTTCTGCCAAAGCGCAGTAAAAGGACTGTCCATATGATAAAAGCTTTCATAGGGCAGCGGATTATTTTGACAGTTCCAGCAGAATCGCGGACATTTTTTATAATGTATTAAATCACTGACATGCAGCATTCATATATCGCCTCACTATATTTTATAACGCTCCTGGCATTTTTTAATTCGCTCTATATATTCATCACGTAAAGACTGCGGTTCTAGGATTTCACAGCTTCCATCAAAGGAAAACACCTGTCGGAAAAACTCATAGCGATCTTCCACAAGAAAGTTATAGACAGCTTCTTTTTCCGTTTCATATTCCAGCCGCATATCTACACCCCAGTAGCTTTCCTCAAATAAACGTTTCATATCAAGATCTACCGCTAATTTCACATTATAGAAATCCCCTTTGATCAAAGAGTTATTTCCGATAAAGCTGCGGATTTGAAAATGAGAATCACGCAAAAAATGCCGATCCTGTACTTCAATTCGAAACATTCTTTTTTCACTGAATCGATAAATTCGATAATCATTGCGTAAATGAGAAAACCCCAGAACATAATACGCCCTTGAAAAATGAACAATTTCATATGGGTCAATCAATACCGGTTCCGGCTTATCCGCTCGTACGCTTTGATAATAAAGCAGGACGGATTGTCGATCTCGAATCGCTCCTTCCACCTGGGCAATCAAATCTCTTTCTCTGGCGGTTAATGCACTGGATTCCCCGCTTAGATAGTAACGGGAGGTTTCATCCCAGCTTTTGGTGCTGTTGAGCACCTTATCCAAGGCGGAATTAAACTGATCCAATCGTTCAAAGTCCTGATGGCTTTTTACGATTTCACGGGATTCTACCAGCGCTTTTCTTTCATTATCCTCCATCACGGTCACAGGAAAAAGGCCTGTATCTAACAGCCGATACCCTCCGTAACGCCCTCTGGTCTCTTCAACTACATAACCAGCCAGCTCTAATTCTTTACGAAATTCGCGAATATTTCGCGGATTGGTTTCCAATTCTTCAGCCAGTTCCTTTGTAGACATTTTTCCACGGGCTTTTAACAATGTTAACATTTTTATCGTTAAACCTGTTCGATTCATAAATACCTCATCTAACTAATGTATTATCTCTTGTTTTAAGGCAAAAGTAAAATAATATCTGACATAATTTATGTCATTAAAATTCAGAAATTTGTGTTTTTGTTTGTATATTTAAACCAAGATGATAGAATATTGAGGTACGGAGGGAAAACCTATGAAAATTGTTGACGAGTTTTTCGGATGTGATGTTTTTGGAACAACCGCCATGCAGAAATATCTGCCCCATGCGGTCTACAAACAAATGATTGATGTCATGGAACACGGTAAAGAGCTTCCAAGAGAAATTGCGGATACTGTAGCCAATGCCATGAAAGACTGGGCGATGGATAAAGGTGCCACTCATTATACACATTGGTTCCAGCCAATGACCGGCATCACAGCAGAAAAGCACGACGCATTTATAAATCCAACCGGTCCTAACTCAGTAATCAGTGATTTCCGCGGAAAAGAACTGATTAAGGGTGAACCGGATGCATCCAGTTTCCCAAGCGGAGGTCTTCGTGCCACTTTTGAAGCACGCGGGTATACAGCATGGGATCCAACTTCCTTTGCGTTTGTCAGAGAAAAGACGTTATATATCCCAACATTATTCTTGTCTTATGATGGTTCTGCACTGGATAAAAAGACACCGCTTTTAAAGTCATTAGATGCCTTGAATAATGCGGCAGTACGTCTTTTGAATATCATCGGATACCAAACTAAAAAAATCAATACGACCGTTGGTGCGGAACAGGAATACTTCTTAATTGATGCATCCATGTATAAGGAACGCCTTGATTTAATGGTAGCCGGAAGAACCTTGTTTGGTGCCCCACCGGTCAAGGGACAGGAATTAGATGATCACTACTTCGGAAATATTGAAGAACGCGTAAAAGCGTATATGGAAGAAGTAGATAATACATTGTGGCGACTTGGCGTATATGCCAAAACCGAGCATAAAGAAGTTGCCCCGTGTCAATATGAATTAGCACCTGTATTTACTTCCGCTAACCTTGCCAATGACCAGAACCAGCTGATCATGGACGTATTACAGCGTACTGCCCATCATCATGGACTGGTATGCCTGTTACATGAAAAGCCATTTGAAGGTATCAACGGTTCCGGTAAGCACAACAACTGGTCACTTACCACAGATGAAGGCGAAAACCTGTTGGAACCGGGTAAAAATCCGCAGGATAATGTCCGTTTCTTACTCATCTTAGCTGCCATCATCAAAGGTGTAGATGAATATCAGGATCTGCTTCGCGTATCGGTTGCGACAGCCGGAAACGATCACCGACTAGGCGGCAATGAAGCTCCTCCTGCCATTGTATCTATTTATCTGGGAGAAGAATTAACTGCCATCTTAAATGCGATTGCCGATGAAACAGAATACACCAATACCTTCAACAGAAAACTGGAGTTAGGCGTAAGTTCCCTGCCGCCGATTTCCAGAGACTCTACAGACCGTAACCGTACCAGCCCATTTGCGTTTACCGGTAATAAATTTGAATTCAGAATGCTGGGCTCTTCGGAGAATATCTCCTGCCCGAATACCGTTCTAAATACCATTGTTGCCGAAGAGTTAACACAGTTTGCGGATGAATTGGAAGCGAAAAAGCCGGACAACATGAATGAGGCTTTAACGCAGCTCATTCGCAGGACCTATATCAATCATAAACGCATCATTTACTCAGGAAACGGTTATTCCGATGAATGGAAAGCGGAAGCAAAAAAACGTGGCTTAACAGAATTTAAATCGACAGCTGAGGCTTTACCACATTATACAGATGTGAAAAATCTGGCCTTATTTGAAAAGCACAAAGTATACAGCCCATCCGAACTGCATGCCCGCGAAAACATCTTACTTTCCAACTACTATAAGATTATCAACATTGAAGCCAAGACGATGTCTTATATGTTACGAAAGCAGATCCTACCGGCCGTGTTTGAATACGAAGCAAAATTGGCAACCATCATCCAGACCAAAAAGACAGGCGGCATCACTTCTCCGATTGAAGAGAGAATGCTGCTGGCAATCAATGAACCGTTAGAGGATGTTTCCAATCATTTAAATCAATTGGAAAAACTATTGAAACAGTCCTTTACCAACGATAAACAGTCGGCTGAATTTGCCAAAGATAAACTGTTACCTTTGATGGAATCCATTCGTGCTTTGACCGATGAAATCGAAACCAACGTCTCAAAGAACGACTGGCCGATTCCGGACTACAATGATATTTTATTTAAATCGATATTATAAAAGAGGAGCTTGCAGCTCCTCTTTACTTTAACTGGATCAATTTAAAGGAATATCCTTCCATTTTGATACTGTTATCGATGTTTACTTCTTTTCCTGTCATCAAATCAATGCCTTTGCCATGATGGTTTACATGAATATCAACCGGTTCGGAAGCGATGTTCACACAGGACCATAATCTTTCACTGTCTGAGTTTCGCTCAAAGATCGCATGTTTATTGTTTAATGCGACTTGTGCATAGGATGCATTCTGCAGGGCAGAATGTTCATGTTTGATCTGAATCAGCTTGCTGATCCATTCGGTCAATTCATTTCTTTTTAACTTTTCTACATGAGGACGAAGTTCCGTATCGTTCCAATTCTTTCTTCCTTCAATTCCCCATTCACTTCCATAATAAATACACGGAATACCCGGCATTGTCATCAAAATACCATAGATTAAAGGAAGATGATGTTTATCCTGAAGCTGGCTGGCGATACGTACCACATCATGGTTATCCACAAAGTTAAGTAACATCTTGCCGCGATATAAGCACCATGGATCCTTGCCAAATTGACGGTGTAAGGAATGCAGGATTTCAAACATATTGAAACTATTTAATGCCGAGTACAATCCCTTGTAACATTCATAATTGGTACAGCTGTCTAACATCTCATCGTTGACCCACATGTTGTAGTCCCCATGTAAGGTCTCGCCCAACAAGAAGAATTCCGGATTCTTACTTTTCGCATGCCATCTTACCGTTTTTAAGAAATTACGGTCTAAAGAATACGCAACATCAAGACGTAATCCATCCACGTGTAATACATCCATCCAGAAATCCATAACATCCATCAAAAAGTTTACAACATTTTGATTCTGCAGGTTTAATTTCACAAGGTTATTATTACCTTCCCAGTTTTGATAAGAAAGGTGATCGTCATAGTTATTATTTCCCCAGAAATCGATATAGAACCAATCTTTATACATGCTGTTTTCACGATATTTCAAAACATCCTGGAAAGCGAAAAAACCTCTTCCCACATGATTGAATACCGCATCCAGAACAACTTTGATTCCTCTTTTATGGAACTCATCAATCACAGAAATAAAATCCTCGTTGGTTCCTAAGCGCATATCCAGCATTTTGAAATCGATCGTATCATAGCCATGCGTATGTGATTGAAATACCGGATTGAATAACACCGCATCAATTCCGAGCTTTTCAAGATCATCCATCCAGTTTTTAACCTGGTTAATTCGATGCTCCTGTTTAAAATCATTTTCAAAAGGGCAGTTAAATGCTCCCATCGGATAAATCTGATAAAAAACACTCTTATTTGTCCACATAAAATAAAATTCCTTCCTACTTGGTTAAATCATAAGGCGTTACGTGAAATGCCTCCATGAAAACTTCGGGATTCATCTCGATCTGGGTGCCGATCTTACCGGCACTGAAATAGATTGTTTCCTGTAATATACAGGTTTCATCGATAAATGTGCGAAACTCTTTTTTCATTCCGATCGGAGAACAGCCACCACGAATATAGCCGGTTACTTTATTGATATCCTTTACATGGATCATCTCCAAACTTTTTACCCCGGCTGCAACAGCTGCTTTCTTTAAAGAAAGCTCCTTATCTACCGGCAGCATAAAAACCAGATACTCCTTCGTATTGGCAATGGTTACTAATGTCTTGAAAACCTGTTCAACAGGTAAACCCAGCATATTGGCAACATGGACACCATCGACCGGATCCTTGTCTTTATGTTCGTAAGTATGAAATGTATATTCGATGTTTCTCGCATCTAAGATTCGAGCTACATTTGTCTTTTGAATTTTCACGATGAATCACCGTCTCCTATTTTATCACGTTATGCACAATGGCTCAAACCATAAAAAAACTGCCCGAAGGCAGTTTAAAATCAATTACTCATTTACGATGGCAGCCTGAGCAGCAGCTAAGCGTGCAATTGGTACACGGTATGGAGAACAAGATACATAGTTCAATCCAACACGATGACAGAAGTCGATAGAAGATGGATCTCCACCATGTTCACCACAGATACCTAACTTGATGTCAGGGCGAGTCTTACGACCTAATTCAGCTGCAAGCTTGATTAATTTGCCGACACCATGCTGGTCAAGACGTGCAAATGGGTCATTTTCATAAACCTTAGCATCGTAGTATTCAGGTAAGAATTTACCTGCATCGTCACGTGAGAAGCCGAATGTTAACTGAGTTAAGTCATTTGTACCGAAGGAGAAGAATTCAGCATCTTCTGCTAACTCATCAGCTAATAATGCAGCACGTGGTACTTCGATCATTGTACCTACATGGTAAGCAAGTTCAACGCCGGATTCAGCGATGATCTTGTTGGCAGTGTCAACAACGATCTTCTTAACGTATTTCAATTCTTTTAAGTCACCAATTAACGGTAACATGATTTCCGGGATGATATTCCATTCCGGATGACGCTTGTTGACATTGATAGCAGCCTTAATAACCGCAGCAGTCTGCATGCGTCCGATACCAGGATAAGAGATATCCAGACGAGAACCACGGTGACCCATCATAGGGTTAACTTCGTGTAATCCATCAACGATATTCTGTAACTCTTCAACAGAGATATTCATTTCCTTGGCAAGATCTGCGATATCATCCGGATCCTGCGGAACGAATTCATGTAGAGGTGGGTCTAAGAAACGGATAGTCACCGGACGGCCTTCCATAGCCTCGTAGATACCTTCAAAGTCAGCCTGCTGCATCGGCTCTAACTTGTTAAGAGCTTCTTCCATCTGTTCATCAGTAGATGCAACGATCATTTCACGGATTGCTTTGATCTTGTCACCTTCAAAGAACATATGCTCAGTACGTACTAGACCGATACCTTCAGCACCGAAACGAACAGCCTGTGCTGCATCCTTCGGAGTATCTGCATTTGTACGAATCTGTAATACACGGCGCTCATCAGCCCATTCCATGAAACGCTCAAAGTTTCCGGAAATTTCAGCAGGAACTGTCGGAATCTTTTCACCGTATACATTACCGGTGCTTCCATCAACAGAGATCCAGTCTCCGCGCTTATAAGTCTTACCGCCTACTACGAAGTAGCCTTCGTCAGCATGCATTTCGATATCGCCTGCACCGGATACACAGCATGCACCCATACCGCGGGCTACAACGGCTGCATGGCTGGTCATACCACCACGTACAGTTAAGATCGCTTCAGATACTGCCATACCTTCGATATCTTCAGGAGAAGTTTCTAAACGAACTAATACAACTTTCTTGCCCTGTTCAACTTCTTCTTTAGCTTCATTTGCGGTAAATACGATCTGTCCAGATCCGGCACCCGGAGAAGCTGCCAAACCGGTTGTGATTACCTGAGCCTTCTTTAATGCGTCTGCTTCAAACATCGGATGTAATAAAGAATCTAACTGCTGAGGTTCAACCATCATCAATGCTTCATCAGAGTTGATCAAGCCTTCATCTACCATTTCGCAAGCAATACGTAAAGCAGCCTGTGCAGTACGCTTACCGTTACGAGTCTGCAGCATGAATAATTTACCACCTTCGATAGTAAATTCCATATCCTGCATGTTCTTATAATGTTTCTCTAATTTTCCACAGATATCAACAAACTGTTCATATGCTGTTTCTGATACTTCTTTTAACTGGTCAATCTTCTTTGGAGTACGAACACCGGCAACAACGTCTTCGCCCTGTGCGTTCATTAAGAATTCACCAAATAATTTGTTTTCACCGGTAGCCGGGTTACGTGTAAAGGCAACACCTGTACCGCAGTCATCACCCATGTTACCAAATACCATCATCTGTACGTTTACAGCAGTACCCCATGAACCCGGGATATCGTTGATTCGACGATAGTAGATAGCACGTTCATTATTCCATGATTTAAATACGGCTTCGATTGCTTCCATCATCTGTTCAACCGGATCTGTTGGGAAAGACTGACCTAATTCAGACTGATAGAATTCTTTAAAGCGTGCAACCAAAGTCTTCATATCATCGGCATTTAATTCTAAGTCATCCTTGATGCCTCTTTCAGCTTTTACTTCATCGATAATTTCTTCGAAACGCTTTTTAGATAAACCTTTAACGACGTCGGCAAACATCTGGATAAAACGACGATATGAATCGTAGGCAAAACGAGGGTTTCCAGATTTTTCAGCGATTGTAGCTGCAACAACATCGTTAATACCTAAGTTCAAAATTGTATCCATCATACCAGGCATGCTGGCACGAGCTCCGGAACGTACAGATACTAATAATGGATTCTGTGCATCTCCGAATTTTTTACCTGTTTCTGCTTCTAATTTGGCAAGATATTCCATGATTTCAGCTTTGATTTCATCGCTGATTTTTTCGCCATCATCATAATACTTGTTACATGCTTCCGTTGTAATAGTGAAACCATTAGGCACCGGCATGCCTAAACTGCTCATTTCAGCTAAGTTAGCACCCTTACCACCGAGAAGTTCACGCATGTTGGCATTACCTTCTTTAAATAGGTAAACATATTTAGTTCCCATATGACTTTCTCCTCCTATAGTAATCATAAGGTATTATAACAGTAATAAGAGTAAAATCAAACAAAAAACCTACCTTTTCCAGGTGGGAAAAGCTAGGTTTTTATTAATGAAACAACTAAGATTGAAGACTTATTGCATCCGTATCTAAAGGTTCTTCAATTGGTAATTCATTTCGAATCTGCCCGCATATATCATAATTCGGACATTTAGGTGTACACGACTGTTCTACCGCAGAACGCAATTCCACCGGAGTCATCATCGTGATTTCGTCATCATCATATCCTACAACCATGCTGTTTTTTGACAACATGATCGGACGCTTGAGAATGGATGGGTTCTGCTGAATCAAAGTAACGAGTTCGGATAAAGAATACTCGTCAATTCCCTTTTCCAGTGACTGGAAAGCCTTGGAGCGAACTGAGATAATATCTTCGGTCCCATTTTCGCAGCGTGAGAGAATATATTTAATTTCTTTTTCATCCAGAATGGATGTAAAAAGATTCTTTTCAACGAATTCAATGTGGTTATCTTTTAACCATTGTTTAGCTTTCCGGCAGCTTGCACAGCCGGGTGACGTATAAATAACGACCATATCTTAATTCTCCTTGTCAGTTTATTATAACAAACATCCCATAAAAAAACATTTCTTTCTTGTGCTTAATAGAATTAAACATTAAAATATTCATATTGGAGGACTTACTATGGATAGAATGCTTAGTGGTATTAAGCCGACCGGACGCCTGCATTTAGGAAACTATATCGGCGCAATCTCCCAGTTTGTGAAATACCAGGATGAATATGATTTATATATTTTTATTGCGAATGAACATGCGATTACTGTTCCCATCGAGGCAAAAGACTTACGCCAGAATACACGCGATTTGATCGCATTATATTTAGCAGCAGGTTTAGATCCTGAAAAAACGACATTATTTCTGCAGTCCGATGTCGATGCTCATGCGAAACTCGGATGGGTTATGACCTGCATGAGCTATATGGGTGAAATGCAGCGAATGACACAATATAAGGACAAGACCGCAAAAGGAGAAACCGGAGTCACTGCCGGACTATTCACCTACCCTTGTTTAATGGCAGCTGACATTCTTCTTTATGATCCAAAATATGTACCGGTAGGAATTGACCAGAAACAGCATGTTGAATTAACACGTAACCTTGCAGAGCGCTTCAACAATCGTTACAGCGATACCTTTACCGTTCCGGAACCGCTGGTAACAGAGGTCGGACAGAAGATTTATTCCCTGCAGGACCCGACAAAGAAGATGTCAAAATCAGAAGAGAATCCAAAAGGAACCATTGACTTACTGGATGATCCGGCAGCTGCCCGTAAAAAGATCATGTCTGCAGTTACCGATTCATTAGGCATCATCAAGTATGATCCCGAAAACCAGCCGGGTATTTCCAATCTTTTGACCATTCAATCCGTTCTTTCCGGTGAATCAATTGAATCCATCGTTGCCCGTTACGAAGGAAAAGGCTATGGCGAATTGAAAAAGGAAATCGGTCAAACCGTATTTGATTTCTTAACCGATCTACAGGCAAAATATAAAGAGATCATCGCATCCGGAAAAGTAAACGAAGTCTTAAAGGAAGGTGCCATCAAGGCAAGACGCATTGCCGATAAAAAGGTTGAAAAAGTATATCGTAAAATTGGCTTTAATGTCACAAAATAGACAAAAACCCGATGAAAATCGGGTTCTTTTTATAATATGTAGAAAAATAGAATTACGATAATGCCTAAGGCAATACGGTACCATCCAAAAATGGTGAAATCATTCTTGCGAACATAACTGAGTAATGCACGAATCGCAAAAACACTGACCGCAAAGCTGACAAACATACCAAGTAAAATCAAGATAAGCTGTCCGATTGATAACAGTCCGTAGTTCATAAAGTATTTCACTAATTTTAACAGACTGGCTCCTGCCATCACCGGGATAGCAATAAAAAATGAGAATTCACTGGCAACCGTACGTGAACATCCTGATTCCAAACCACCTAGAATGGTAGCTCCCGAACGGGATGTGCCCGGTACTAAGGCCAGACATTGGAAACATCCGATTTTAAAAGCTGTCTTATAATCCAGCTGGTCAAGATTACGGATGACCGGTTTTTTCGGATTTTTCTCAACTACGATAAAAATAATACCGTATGCGATCAAAGTAACCGCAATCACAAAGTTAGAAGAAAGATATTGTTCAATAATATCATCTAAAAGCAGACCAAGCACGCCGGCAGGTATCACACCGATGATCACCTTTTTCCATAATTCCAGGGTCTGTGCTTTTTTCTTTGCGGATTTGCGCGGATCAAATGGATTGAGCTTTGCGAAATAAAGAAATAACACAGCTATAATGCTTCCAAATTGAATCACAACCTTGAATACTTCAAAGAATTCAGCCGGCTGTAATGGAAACAAAGAATCAAATAGAATCAAATGTCCGGTGCTGCTGATTGGCAGCCATTCGGTAATTCCCTGAATCACTCCAAGGAACAATACCTTTAATATATCAAAGAAGAAACTCATGATTTACCTTCCCCTGCTTTGTGGACCATATCCTTAAAGATTTGGCCGCGAACCTCATAATTCTTAAATTGATCAAAGCTGGAACAAGCCGGTGAAAGAAGAATAACATCACCTGGGCCGGCAAGTTCTAATGCCTGATGAAAGGCATTATCCATCGTTTCACAGGATGTTTGATGACTAAATACAGCACCGAAGGCATCCTGCGTCTGTCCAAAGCTGAAGCAATGTTTTACCTTATGATCATATTGTTTTAAATCATCAAAAGAGATGTGCTTATCCTTTCCTCCGCAAAGTAAGATCACATTTTGATCAAATGCGGATAAAGCAGCGCAGGCTGCATGGGTATTGGTTGCCTTGGTATCATTATAGATCCGTACACCATTGATGGTTTCTACATATTCAATACGATGTTCAACTCCTTTAAAGGAGACGATCACTTCGCGAATATCTTCTAAGGAAACACCCATCTTGTAAGCCATGGCAGCAGCCATCATCGCATTGCCGCAGTTAAAATCTCCTACGATTTTTAAATCATTAACATCAAACAACATTTCACCTTTTAAATAGGTATAATGTCCATCTTTATATAAATCGACATCCGTTCTCTTTAATGAAAAATCAATGACTTCACACGGAATATTCTGTGCATATTTGACAATCTCCGGTTCATCTACATTGCGGATAAACCAATCCTCTTTATGACAGTTTTTATAGATTCGCATTTTAGAACTATAATACTCTTCCAGTGAATCCATATAATCCAGATGATCCGGTGCAAGATTGGTTACCGTGCTGACTACCGGTCTAAAGGTATCAATACCCATCAATTGGAAATTACTGAGCTCTAAGGCAACATCCATCGTTTCATCCCCATGCGCTAAAACCTGTTCACTTAAAGGAATACCGATATTACCGGCAGCCAGTGCAGGTTTCTTTTTGTTCAGCATTTCATGAAGAAGGGTTGTTACAGTGGTCTTACCATCCGTTCCTGTAATTGCGCCATAGGTAAACTTCGGTGAAAAACGATACCCGATTTCAATTTCTGTAAAGATAGGGACATTCTTCTCCACAAAATACTTTACAAAAGGTACACGATACGGAATACCCGGATTCTTTACTACAAAAGGATAATCAATCTCTTTTAATGAGTCCGGATGACCGTTATCGAACACTTCAATTCCCATGGCCTCCAGTTCTTCTTTCTGGACAACTTCTTTTGAATCCGTCAAGATTACGTGATATCCGTTTTTTAATAACAGTTTACTGACCGCTACACCGCTGCGAGCAGCCCCAATCACAAGTACTGTTTCCATTTATCTCACTCCCAACAACAATCCTATAATTGCGAATACGATTCCTGCCAGCCAGAAACGATGAACAACCTGAGTCTCTGTCCAGCCGCATAGTTCAAAATGATGATGAAGCGGTGCCATTTTGAAGACACGCTTGCCTGTACGTTTAAAATGGGTAACCTGAATCACTACACTGAGCGTTTCAAGTACAAATACCATACCGATCACAATCAGCAGAATTTCCTGCTTCAATACCATGGCAGATGCCGCTAACAAGCCGCCTAAGGCTAGTGAACCGGTATCTCCCATAAAAATCTTGGCCGGATGCTTATTGAAATGTAAGTAGCCTAAGAGAGCTCCAATCACAAGGATCAAGAGGAAGGCAACATTTGAATAAAGCTTCCATGCGAATACTACAAATGGAATCAGCGCAATAATCATCTGTCCTGCGCATAAACCATCTAATCCATCGGTTAAATTGACCGCATTGGTCTCTGCCGTAAACATAATAAATATAAGCGGGAAATATAAAAATCCGATATCGATATACGTATTAAAAACGGGAATCCATAAAGCGGTTGGATTATGCGCTTTATACATAATATAGAAGATAACCGCCAATACTGACTGCATCGCAAACTTGTATGCCGGCTTAAGACCTTCATTATTTTTCTGTACAACAATGATATAATCATCGATAAATCCGATAATTCCATAGCCTACGAAGGCTAATAAAATAATCAGGATATTGTGATCCAGCTTAAATGGTGAAAATAAAGAAAAGATTAAATATAATATTGTCGGAACTAAGATAAAGGCAATTCCTCCCATGGTCGGTGTTCCGTTTTTGACTTTATGACTTTCAAGACCTTCTTTACGTTCTGTCTGACCGAATTTGATCTTATGCAGGTACTTAATCAGACCCGGCATAATTAAAAACATGCAAAGAATACTCAGGGCAAACCCTATAACCATCCAGATTGTATTTGACATAGAATCTCCTCCCAATCTACCGAGTAATTATATCATTATATATAGTTTCAAACAAACTGAAATTTATGCTTGAAAAAGTAGATTCCAAATGATAATATAATTAAGCGATTGCGTGAAGAAAATAAAGGAGGTCAGAATATGTCAAAAGTTTGTGCAGTATCTGGTAAAGGTCCTTTATACGGAAATAAACGTTCTCACTCTATGCGTGCATCTCGCCGTAAATGGGACGTTAACTTACAGAAGGTAAGAATCGTTGTCAACGGTAAGCCACAGACAATCCGTGTGAGTGCCCGCGCTTTGAGAACCTTGAAAAAACAAGGAGCAATTTAAGAAGTCAATTGACTTCTTTTTTTTACCTCAGAAAAAAAGATGCCGAAGCATCTTATTTATAATTTGATTGGATACACAAAACCGATCCACTATGAATTTCTACATTGCCATAGTCATCTTCTATGGAATTGGAAACGGCATAGATATCATCCGGATACAAAATGACATGATCTAATGGCCAAAGAAATCCTTTCAATGAAATTTCGGATAGTTCCCTGGCAAAAAAGGAGACATGTTTATATAGTTTTTTTATGGTATATGTTCCCTTTTTCAAACATGCTGCCCTTTGAAATTCATCGATCAATATCATTTCCGGATACTTTTCCAATAAAACCAAGTTCGCATAAGTATGATCCAAACGGCCGGACATAGCTCCGGTCACATAGATTTTTTCATACCCCATTTTGAGGCATTCTACAACAGCTAGTTCCGTATCGGTCTCATCTTTCATTACCGGATGGATATGCACTTCAGTAACCTGCTTGATTTGATCGAGCTTGTCCATCTCCATCGAATCAAAATCACCGATGGCCATTTTCATAGGGATGCCTGCTTCCATCAAGATTAAACTTCCGGCATCCACTCCAAAGTAATCACCTTCTATTTCAGGAATTTCCTGAGTTCGCGGTGTAATCAAAATGGCTGTTTTCATTTTAATAAGGATTCTACTGCCTCACAAATATCCTTTTTAAAGACATAGCTGCCTGCAACAAGAGTATCACATCCGGCATCTACTGCCTTTTGATAAGTCTTATCGGAAATACCACCGTCAATTTCGATGCGGTAATCTAAATTCTTTTCTTCACGCTTCTGATACAGCCAGCGTACCTTATCTAATTGATCTTCCATAAAGGACTGTCCGCCAAATCCGGGCTCTACACTCATGACAAGTACTAAATCCGTAACATCCAGTACAGATTCAAATTGCGTGATATCCGTTTTCGGCTTAACTACAAATCCTGCTTTGATTCCCTTATCCTGTAAAGTTTTAATCAGTGCAATAATACGCTTACAGTCATTATCCAGAGCTTCGGTATGGAAAGTGACAAGGTCAGCACCGGCATCCGCAAAGATAGGAGCGTATTTTTCCGGATCGGTTACCATCAAGTGGGCATCCAAAAATAAATCTGTTGCCTTATTAAAACCCTTCAGGATATCAGGACCGAAGGTCAAATTCGGCACAAAATGTCCATCCATCACATCAAAGTGCAGCCATTTTGCGCGTGATTTCTCCAGTTCCTTAATCTGATCCTGCATTCTGGAATAATCCAGGGATAATACAGATGGTGCAATAATTCTTTCCTTGTTCATTATTTCTTTTCCTCCACGATTGTTTTGTAGTCTCGATAAATGGTCGGATTGATTTTTCCTTCATCTAATGCGATTTTTATAGCGCAATCCGGCTCATGAATATGCCGGCAATCCTTAAAACGGCAATTACCCAGATACGGTTTAAAATCCAGGATTTTCTGGTCAAAATCTGTCAAATCCAATCTTGTAAAGTCCAGGCTGGAAAATCCCGGTGTGTCCGCAACCAGACCATCTGCCACATGGTGAAGCTCACATACTCTTGTAGTATGTTTACCTCTGCCCAAAGCTTTGGAAATAGCCTGGGTATGCAGCTCAAAAGATGGATCCAGGCGGTTTAACAGAGAACTCTTTCCGGCTCCGGACTGTCCGCATAAGACGCTGATTTTTCCCTGAAGCACATTTTTCAATTCACTGTCATCGCTTCCCGGATGCGTAAAGACAACCTTATATCCTGCATTTGAATACTGTTTCATTTCCTCTAAAAAGGTAGGATCCGGATTCAAATCATATTTTGTGATACAGATAACAGGCTCCACATCGGCTAATGACACCAGAAAAATCAAACGATTTAACAGAAAACTGGAATAATCCGGATCTTTGATACTGGTGACAATTAAAGCCTGGTCGACATTGGAGACAGCCGGCCGGATCAGACGATTTTTTCTTTCTTCAATAGAATCAATACGATACGAACCTTCCACATATTCATAATTGACAATATCACCGCATACCGGAGATGTAGAAAGGCGCATCTTTCCTCTTGGGTTGGCAATAATTGTCTCTGTTTCCGATTCAATTGTATATTGATTTGAAATTACTTTTATTATTCTTCCTCGCTGCATATATCTAATCATAATACAGTGTTACCACTGTATCGGATCCTCTCTGTGTATATTCACTGCCGATATCCGGACTAACGCTGATGACAACATTATTTCCGGAAACTCCGTACTGTTTTGTGACAACCGCTATTCCAAGCTCATTTAACTCCTGTTTGGCTTCCTCGACATTTTTACCGATTAAATCTTCCGGAATAATAATGGATGGATAGGTGCTGATCACAAAGGTAATCTCTTCATTTGCCTGCGGGTCAATCCTATCCCCCGGATTCAATCCCTTCTGCTGTAGGATGACTCCCGGATTGGTATCGGCTGCCCCTTCTTCTTCGGTAATGATATTTAAGACAACACCTTCTGCCTGGAACTCTTCCAAAACATCGGAAAGATACAGTCCTGTATAATCTTCAATCAAGTAACTTGGACCTTTGGATATCGTGACCACAATATCAGAGTCCGATGGGACTACCGATCCTCCTCGAATGTTAGTCTCAATGACCTGTCCGGCTTCATATTTATCGCTGACCTGATAGTCGGTGGAAATATGATTGGCAGAGAATTTAGCTTTTTCGATTTCCTGAATTGCTTCGGATTCTTCCATTCCTACGACATCCGGCATCGTAACATTCCCAAATAAGCCGTCCACATGAACAATGCCGGCAGCAGCTAAGCCAAAAAAGGCCAGAACACTTACAATCAGCGCAATTAATACACCCATAATAATGGAGCTCAACTTGCGCTTTTTCTTTTTACCTTGATCATATTCTACTTTGACATGACCGTTTTCAATCTGCACATTGGCTACTTCTTTTTCCGTTAAAACGATACGTTCCACATTCCTGTTTTCCGTATCCCGGCAATGTTGGATATCATGCAGCATATCTTCCGCTTTTTGATACCGTTCTTCCGGAAGCCGTGCCGTTGCCTTTAAAATGATATTTTCCACCGATTGCGGAATACTCGCATTAAAATCACGAACATACGGCATCTTATCCCGCAGGTGTTTAATTGCGATTTCCGTCGGCGTTTTCCCTTTAAACGGAACATCCCCCGTCAACAGCTCATAAAACACAATTCCCAGCGAATAGATATCGACCTGTGGATTTGGCTCTTTTCCCTCGGCAGTTTCCGGAGCCAAATAATGTGCAGAACCCATCACCGCATTATTGAGTGTCAATTGTACGGCGTCGTTGGCAACCGCAATCCCAAAATCGGTTATTTTAACAGTACCATCATCCTTCACCAAAACATTTTGCGGTTTGATATCACGATGAATAATATTGTGAGAATGCGCATGGGCTACGGCGCTGGTCAACTGTTTCATAATGTTGATGGCTTCCGTAACATTCAACGCTCCCCGCTGCTTGATCAATTCTTTTAGAGTACGTCCGCGAACATATTCCATTACAATATAATGCATGCCCTCATCTTCACCGACATCATAAATATCGACTACATTGGGATGCGAAAGACGACTTGCCGCACTGGCCTCACGCTGGAAGCGAACCAAAGTCATCGGGTCTTCATTTAATTTCGAGCGCAGTACCTTCACCGCCACTACACGATTTAAGATGGTATCTCTGGCACGATAAACATCGGCCATACCACCCTGCCCAACCAGTGATAATATATGATACCGGTTAGCGATTTCCTTGATCATTTCAGCCATAATGTACCTCGTCATTCTCTAATAAAATAACTGTACAATTATCATATCCCCCTGCCTGTAGTGATTTAGAAATCAAAATATTCACCTTTTCCTGCAGGGTATATGTTTTACTTCGAACTACAGCTTCAATGTCTTCTTTATCCACATATCCGTGAAGTCCATCACTGCAAAGTAATAAATAGTGATAATCAGACCCGATTTTATTGGTATCAATCGGGAAAACATGCCAAATTCCTAATGCGTTGGTTAAAACATTCCTTTGGGAGTGTGTTTTTGCCTCTTCTTCGGATATCTTTCCTTCTCGCATCAACTTTCCGATTACGCTGTGATCTTCACTCATCTGAATAAATCCATCATCATAGTCTGCATAAATGCGGGAATCACCTACATTAAAAATATAGGTAGAATGATTGGCGATGATCACACCGACACAGGTTGTTCCCATGCCCCGTTCTCTTTTATTCTCCATGCTTTCAGCATAGATCGCATCATTGGCAATATGTAAGGTGGAATCAATCCACTCTACAACCTGGGAATCCCTGGTGAACGCATCTGCCTTCAGAAAGTTCTCGCGCAAAATAGAAATCGCAAGATGACTGGCCACCTCACCGGCAGCAGCTCCTCCGATTCCATCACAAACGACAGCTAACCAGTCGTTATTTTCATTTTGGAGAACACAATAATCGTCTTCATTGAGTTTTCTGGTACTTCCTACATCTGTATTCGCAAATGCTCTCATTGTGCTTCTCCTTTCTTTAACTGTTTGATACGAAGCTGCCCGCACGCTGCATCAATATCATTTCCATGCTCCTTGCGGATCGTGCATCGTATATTATTTTTCATTAAGAGGTCATAAAAAACCATGGCCTCATCATGGGTAACACTTTGGAATCCCTTTTCATCTACCGCATTATAAGGAATTAAATTGACATAGGCATTCAATCCCTTTAACAGCTTGGAAAGCTGTCTGGCATGAACAGGTTTATCATTTACACCTTTCAAAAGTATATATTCAAATGTAAGGCGGCGATTATTCGTACTTGCGTAATACTTCACTGCCTCCATTAATTTTTCAAGTGGATATGCATGGTTGATCGGCATCAACTCATTTCTTAGTTCATCATTAGGAGCATGCAGACTGATCGCAAGATTATATTGCGATTTTAAATCCGCAAACTCATATATTTTCGGTACGATTCCACATGTTGAAATCGTAATATGACGGCTGCCGATTCCTAAACCACGGTCATGATTGACCGTAGACAAAAAATTCAAAACATTGTCATAGTTATCAAACGGTTCACCTGTACCCATTACGACAATATGTGACAATCTATCATCTGTCTTATCTAATTCCTTTTGCACATAAAGAACCTGAGCGACCATCTCACCGGCGGTCAAATTTCTTTTTTTCTTCGTTAATCCGCTGGCACAGAAAGCACATCCCATGTTACAACCCACCTGTGTGGTTACACAGATACTTTTACCATAGTCAAACAACATCATGACACTTTCAACTAAAGACCCATCATCCAGCTGAAACAGGAATTTAGTCGTGCCATCATGCGAGACCTGTTTAGTGACAAGTTTCAATGGATTTACTATAAAATTTGCCTTTAAAGTCTCTCTTGTATCCTTTGATAAATTGGTCATTTCATCAATGTCAAATACACGGTTACGGTACAGCCATTGAAAAATCTGGTGTCCCCTGAAAGACTTCCAGCCAAAATCCTGTGCCAATTCACTCATTTGTTCATAATTAAAGTCATATAAACTCTGCATTCAAAACCCTCAATTTCTATCTACGAATTATATCAAAATCAGGCCTATACTGCTATTCTTTTTAGCTTTGCCATAAAGAAGCCGTTATGTTGATTGGTGGCTTCAATTGTTTTCATATCTAAACAGATAAAATCATCATGCTGCTGCAGGAAGGATTCCACCTGCTTTTCATTTTCTTTCTTGTTCAAGGTACAGGTAGAATACACCAAAATACCATCCATTTTTACATGCTTCGATGCGCTTTCTAATATTTCCTTCTGTAACGGAATTAAAGAATCCATGTCCGTAGGATCCAAGCGTAATTTAATATCCGGCTTGCGGGCCATGACCCCATATCCGGAGCACGGTACATCGCATAACACTCTGTCAAAAAGGCCGACATCCGATAAATCACGGGCATCGAAACACTGTGCCTGCACACATTGGATATGTAACCTGGCTGCATCTTCTTTGATAAGCTCCACACGATGCGCATGGATATCGCCGGCTACAATACAGCCTTCATCTTCCATCGCTTCTGCCATGGCCATAGTCTTCGTGCCCGGTGCTGCACAGCAGTCCAAAACCGACATTCCTTTTTCTACACCTACAAATTGACTGATTTGATAAGACCCTGAATCTTGAACAGAAAAACGGCCTTTCTTATATAAAGGATGCTGATTCACTTCATGTCCGTTATAAATCATCAAATTTGGTTCATCTGTTTTCGTGAAATCCGGTGACTTAAAGTCATCGATATTTCCGCGAATCCGCACATAGACCGGCAGTGTTGCCAATGTTGCCTTCGCAAATTCAACAGCTTTATCAAAGCCATACTGTGCCTTCCACATTTTTAAGATCCAAACAGGAAGAGATGTCTCTACAGCTGTTTTTTCAAGTTCATCACTTGGATATACGATGTCTGTCGTTTTTACTTTACGTAATACCGCATTCACAAAGCCCTTCATTTTTGGACTTCTCTGCTTTGCGATTTCAACGGCTTCATTGATCACCGCGTAATCCGGCATGGAATCCATAAATAACAATTGATATACACTCATGCCCATCAATACCTCGATATCCGGCCGGGTACCTTTCTTGGCAAACTGTTTCCAAACATAGGTACAAAATCCATAGTTCTGCAAGGTACCGTAAAAGATACGGGTTGCAGCAGATCTCTGGGATGGCTCTACCTGATGGAGATTTTTCTGCAAATATAAATTGGAGTACGTCCCCTCATTAATGACACTGTTCAGTGCTTTAAATACCCATTTTCGCATATTAATCCTCCAAAAGAAGCGGATGCATATTGATGTCCTGCTTCACATTACTTTTCAATGACATATGGTAATTCACTGCATCCCATACACGGTTTTTAAGGACCGTGATATTGGATGATTTAATTACCAGACGCACTCTTTTCAATCTTTGGCGCATGGAAATCTCCACCGGTCCCAACACCTTCATATCCGATAAATATTCTTTAACCGCATTCGCACTGTTCATCGCCTTTTGAACATCTGCATGCGAATAAATAATCACGGCAAGATATACATAAGGCGGATACATACCTAGATGACGATAATTCATCTCGGTAGTAAAAAATGACAGGTAGCTATGGGTAACAATAGATTTCATCACATAGTGTGAAGGATCATATGTTTGAATGATAACCTGACCGGGAAGCTCTCCTCTGCCGGACCTGCCGGAAGCCTGCTCCAGCATTTGATACGCAATCTCAGAAGAACGGTAATCCACTCTTGCCAGCGCAGCATCCGCATTGATAATTCCAACTAAAGTGACACGTTCAAAATCCAGTCCCTTGGCAACCATTTGCGTACCGATCAAAATATCCCCGTTATTTTCAAATTCTTTCAATATCTTGTTGTGGGCGTTCTTTTTTCTTGTCGTATCCGCATCCATACGCACAATATTAGCCTGCGGATACATTTCTTTAAGATTTTCTTCTAAGCGCTCGGTTCCCATACCGAAGCGGTGAAATTTAGTAGAATGACAGCTTGGACAGATACCGTTAAATGGTTCAATTCTTCCGCAGCAATGGCATACAACAGAGCGGGAAGCCTTATGATATGTCATAGCTAAGCCACACTCCGGACAGGTGATCACATGGCCGCAATCCATGCATTGTACGACAGGTAAATACCCTCTTCGATTTAATAACAGTATCACCTGCTCATGACGATTAAGGCGTAATTGAATTTGATCCGATAAGAATTGGGAAATTCCGTTTTTAACATTTTCCTTTTTCATGTCGGTCAATAAGATTTCCGGCATCTGTTTATGAATACGCTCTTTTAGCTCTACTAAATGATACACGCCCTTATAGGCTCTGGCATACGACTCTAAAGAAGGGGTGGCTGAGGCAAAGACAACCTTGCAGCCATGATGTTTTGCCCTTTCCAAGACGATATCGCGGGTATGATAGCGTGGCACATTATCCTGTTTATAACTGGTATCATGTTCTTCATCCATCAAGATTAAGCCAAGATTTTGAAAAGGCATAAATACAGCTGAACGAGTTCCTACCACAATATTGGCATTTCCGCTTTGAACCATTTTATATTGATCATATTTTTCCTGAGCATTGAGCCCTGAATGATAAATCGCAATTTTTTCCTTAAATCTAGCCTTGATTCTTGAAATCATCATCGGCGTAAGTCCAATCTCAGGCACCAGGAATAATACCTGCCTGCCCTGCTTGAGAACCACATCGGCCAGCTGTAAAAAGATTTCTGTTTTACCGGATCCGGTAACACCGTGAAGAAGATAAATTTGATCTTTACCATTTTGAATAGTATTGACTGCATTGGACTGTTCATCGGTTAAAGCGAAATTGGTATCGATTCCTTCCTCCATGAAAAGTTCCGGTTTCTTCTCTCTTTTCTCAAGGATCACAGCCTCTTTCTCAATCAAGTTTTTAGCTTGAGATTTTGTAAGTTTACGAAATTCACTTGCTTTCATCGGTAACAGTCCCACTATCCCATCAAAAACTTCCTGCTGTCGTTTTGTCAAGGAAACAGGATTTCCTTTGATGGCCCAGTCTTCATAGATAACTTTATGAGCCGAACTGGATGGTTTTAAAGCCGGCGGAAGCATGGTCTTCAAGCAGCTGATTTTTGAACACACATAAAAATCCGACATAAAATCAGCTAAAGACATTAATTCTTCATTCAACAAAGGATTTTCGTCAATCACTTCGATCACATCTTTAAGATTGGATACCCTGTTTTCAACATCGACCGCTTCTACAAATCCGATACATTCTTTATTTCCAAACGGCACTTTTACACGACATCCCGGACTCACTTCTTTATCGCAGCGATACGTGAACGGCTGGTTCAGGGAAATCGCATTGTGCTCGATCCATACATTGATTAAACTCATGTTCCCATTATAACATAGTCGACCGTAAAAAAAGGCTGATGTTGAAATCAGCCAATATCATTACATATTATTCATCCATGCTTAAATCTTTACCATTGGATGCGATAACTTTTTTATACCAGAAGAAGGAATCTTTACGATAGCGGTCCAGTGTCTTAAGATCAAATTCATCACGGTCTACATAAATGAATCCATAGCGTTTAACCATTCCTTCATGAGTAGAGATCAAGTCAATGGCAGACCATGGACAATAACCCATCATCTCAGCCCCATCACTGATCGCTAACTGCATCTGTTCAATATGATCCTTTAAATACTTAATACGGTATTGGTCATGAACCTTGCCGTCTTCCGTTAATTTATCATAGGCACCCAATCCGTTTTCGGTAATAATCATCGGTAAATGATAACGGGAGTACATCTCACGAATCGTAGCGCGGAAACCCTGCGGATCAATTTCCCAATTGAACTCAGTTGTCGGCAGATAAGGGTTCTTAAAGGATTTAGAGAATCCCGGAATTGTCTGCTTGGACTGCTGGTCACCACCGGCTGTTTTTTCTCCTTCGGTATAGTCTGCTTCCACAGTTGCGGTATTGTAGTAGTTAAATCCAATGAAATCCGGATGCGCTTTCTTCATGATTTCCATGTCACCAGGATGAATATCCGGAGTCGCATGATGTTCTTCCAGATAGCTCCATAAGATTGCGTTATAGATGCCATATACAGCCATATCCAGATATACCCAGTTACGCATCGCATTAAAATTCTGAGCAGCCAGGATATCATCCGGCTTACAGGAAGCTGGATAAACCAAAGAGATATTCGGAGCCGGACCGATCTTGGCATTAGGCAGCATCTTATGGCAAAGTACCATAGCCTTTGCCTGTGCCAGCAGCATATGGTGATTCTGCTGATAAGTTTCTTTCAAGACATTTTTACAGTTTTCCGGTAAACGCAAAGTTCCAATCACAGGTCCTACCAGCGTTAACATATTCTGTTCATTGATGGTCAGCCAGTATTTTACACGGTCACCGAAGTTTTCAAATAAAACCTTTGCATAGTTCACAAACCAATCCACAGATTCGCGGTTTGACCAGCTTCCGCGATCATCAAGTGCAGCCGGCATATCAAAATGGAACATGGTAACCAGCGGTTCAATTTTATGTTTTAAACATTCATTGATAACATTATTGTAGTATTCAATACCCTTAGGATTCACTTCACCGGTGCCTTCCGGTAAAATACGTGTCCAAGCGATAGAAAAGCGATATGTCTTAAATCCCATCTCAGCCATTAAGGCGATATCTTCTTTATAACGGTGATATTGATCGGCACATACAGTCAAATCTGAAGTTCCTTCCGGCACCTGTTTAACATCCTGACAGGATGGTCCTTTTCCATCTTCTAAATTCGCACCTTCAACCTGATAAGCCGAAGTAGATGCACCCCATAAAAAGTGTTTAGGGAATGGTTTTAAATTCTTATGGTTCATGATTGTAATCCTCCTAAAAAGATTATATCGAAAAAGGCATAAATAAAACAGGGTGCAATTGCACCCTGTCAAATATTCGTATCCAATATTTTTTAAGCTACAGTTTTGTTAAGCTTGATCAGTTAATTAAGCTTGTTCAGCTTCCTGTTCCTGCTTGTAGAGCTTAGCATCGTAACGCTTGAAGAATGGGAAGTAGATCAAGAACTCTAATGCGAAGCATCCGAGAGAAAGAATACCACCCATAATGCTGGTAGTTCCTAAGAAACCAGAGATTCCAACTGGAGATACCCAAGGAATAGCTGCATGGTTGTAAGGGAAGATACCAGAAGCGATTAAGAAGTAAGCTACTACACCAGCGATAGCTGGAGCAAAGATGAATGGAACCATCAGGTCAGGGTTATACATCATAGGAACACCAAAGATAACTGGTTCGTTAATTTCGAAGATACCAGGACCAATTGCGGCACGTCCTAAAACGCGTAACTGTTCAGACTTAGCCATGAACATCATCATGATAACTAAGCATAAAGTTCCACCAGAACCACCAATTCTCTGATAGCATGCTGTAAATCCATCAGTAACAACATACCAGTCATCTCCACCGCGCTCGTAAACTTCAGCGTTGTGAGCGATGTTAGCTAACATAGGAGCCTGAGTGAAGGCACCGATGATGTTAGCACCGTGGATACCTACTGACCACAATGCCATTACTAAGAATTCGATGATAAATACACCGTACCAAGTATTAACTAAGTTCTGTACGAATGAGAACGGCAGACCAACTGCTGTAAATAAGTCAGTACCTAATAATACTGCGATTGCATCGATAACTGTAACTGCGAACCAAACGAATGCTGCCGGAATTAATGCTGTAAATGATTTAGATACACCTGCAGGAACTGCATCCGGTAACTTAATAACGATACCACGAACAACGCACTCTTTGTAGATCCAAACAGCCAAGCAAGCCATCAAGATACCTACGAAGATACCAGCTGAACCAAAACGAGTAACGAATGCACCGTAAGAAATACCACCGATCATGTTGTCGCCAGTCTTCTGTACGAACTGACCATCCTGCCATACTAACTCAGTTAAAGTTAACATGTAAGCGAAGAAACCTAAGAATGCACCGTTTAGTGGATCCATATTACAGTTAAATGCTTCAGCTTTGATCTTTGTTAATTCAAAGCCCATTGCTAAACAGAAATAAATACCTACTACGTTCATTGAGAAGTAGTAACCCATCATATACAGGGAAGTGATCTTATTGAATGTTGCATCCCAGATACCCTGTAAGAAAGGCATTGCCTGTGGTAAACAGTTCAAAATTAACAGGGCAGAACCTACGATTACGAACGGAATCGAAGCCATACCTGCAGCCATAATGGCACGTACGAATTGCTTTGTTGACAGTGTTGTTAAAGGACCCATCAGGTACTTTTCCATCAAACCAAAGAAGCCGCTACTTTCTTCCATAATTTTTTCTCTCCTTTTAAATTTTTTGTTACAAGTGTGTACGTGTAACTTTCTCGTATTGTTTAATACGAGCGTAGTGCTTGTCTATGTTCATATCTATTTTTTGTAAGCGGTAGATACAAAGGAAAGCCAAGCCTGCTAATCCTGCAAAAATCGCAAATGTAATGATATGTGTGACCAGATTGTTTGCAAAAAGCGGTAATACCTCATGTGGTGGGACAACCAGCGAAATGACAGCCATTGCGGCATCGACAATAAATTGGATACGATAGAAAATTTTAGTCCATTTCACATCCGGATCTGTCTCTCCCAGCATCATAAACATTTCAAACAAAGGTCGAATCGACATAACAATTAACATTGCAGCCGGTGCGAATACCCATGTTCCCCATGTCATGAAAGCCCATTCCATGTTTAAGAAGAAAAAGAGTACCAATAAGTAACGGATCATCAGGTAGCGGTTATAGTAAAGACTTCGTAATGTCAGCCGTTTACCTTCACGTTCCTGAGCTTTGTTAACATATCTTGGGCCGAAGCCGGAATTCTTTTTTTTCTTTTTGGTATCTTTTTTTCCAAACATCTAATCTCACCTTTCAAAACTATGCAACCTTTTTAAACAGGTATTCTAACTCAACAGCCACTTCTTTCAACGTCATAGTTGTCATTAAGTGGTCTTGAGCATGAACCATGATAATCTGGATTTCGATTTCAGTTCCCTGTGCAAAAGCATGTAATAAATCTGTCTGTGCACCGTGAGCTTCAACCAATGCATCTTCAGCTTCTTTCATCTTAGCATCAGCAGTTTCGAAATCTCCTTCTTTCATTGCATCGATAGCTTCGTGAACTAATGCACGTGCATTACCACTGTGAAGAATCAATGTGAAAGCGACCATTTGGCTCTCGTCAGTTGACATAACTGGCATACGTCTGTCCTCCTATTTTCTCTCTATGTCAGTAATCTATCGATTACTAAAGAGCATTTTTAGTTTAACGTCCTTTGGAATCGCTCTTTTTCCATCAGACTGTTTTGTTACTAAAAATTCAGAAGGCTTGAAATACCCCACGATTGAACATTCTATATGATAATTTACAAATAATCAACACGTTTCTACATCAAGCCTTTGAATTTATGGTTAAATAACAAGAATAATTTTGAAAAATAATTAAGTCTAATGACTATTCAGGCATGTTCTTAAGAACTAATTCGCCCATGTTTTTGATTCCGCTAGGAATAGGTACATAAGCCTGAGGCGGAATAGAGATAACCGGTTTGCCAACCTTTTCACCAGAAGCCTGGAGGTTCTTTAAATACATCTTAGTCTGAGGAGATACTAAGAATAAATCGAAGTCAGAAGTTTCGATCCATTTAGCACCTTCAGTAGCGCCTACAGCGTCCATAGTGATGTCGTAACCATTCTGTTTAAACCAATCAGTAGTTTTAGCTGCCATCATAGATGAAGACATACCAGCTGCACAAATAATTAAAGCTTTTTTCATGATAATTTTCCTCTCCTTTTAGATTCTCTTAATCTTTAATTGTAGCGAAACATTAAAGAATGCTTTAACTTAGACAAAACGCTTTTTATTTCCTGCAAAACAAATTCTCTTCCATCAATTCTGCTTTTTCTTCCATCTGTTTCTTCATATTTTGATCAGCTTAATAACCGCACGCTTCACAAAAAATAAAGATTCAAACAGTGTCCAAAACAAAACTGAATTCGAATCATTTGGACCACAAAAAAGTCCAAAGCAGTTTTATCTCTGCTGTGTTTATTTTAAACCATTGACTAAACAAAAACAACATGTTTTCACCAAATGAATTTGATTTTTTTTAAAATGTAAACCGTTACAAAGATTTCCAAGAATTTTTGATAGTTTATTTATTTTATAAAAAAATGCTCTACCCTTATCCGGTAGAACATTCATTTCTTTCATTCAATCCAGTCCGTTTATTTCTTTAAAAGTTTTTAATGCCTCATCCCATGATACAAACTTTTCATCCTGTCGATGGTCTTGCAGCGTGAAATGTTCATGCATATAATCCGCCAGATAATTTGTCACTTTTAAAGCGCCTGAATAATTTAAATGGGCTCCTTTATCTCTGGTATCCTGTTTCCAATCCATGGCATCGGCAAATTCCAGATTCAAATCAATAAAGGGTAAATCTTCTTGGGCTGCATATTCGTTGACCGCATTGTATTTGGCATATGACCAATCCGTTACATTAGGTACGCGGAACAAAACCAATTCTATATTATTTTCTTCACATATTCTCTGTATCTGTTTGATCACAAATCGATTCAACAACGGGATAGGTTCTACCTGCCCGGTATCCGCCATGTGATCGGGTACTTCTTCTAAAGGATCTGCATCCTTAAAGAAGTTAAATCCTTTATTGGGATCCTTATAGGAATAATATCTTTCTCCGGTAAAATCTCTCAGCTTTAAGCTTTTCCAGCGGTTGTGATATTCAAATAACGGGAATACTCTTCCCAGATACTCCTCTGCCAGATCGGCTGCCTGCTGTTCCGTAAAAAATACTTCTGCCTCAAGAAAGACCACAGATGGATGCTGCCTTTCTAATAAAGCTTCCAAAATCGATTCTGTATAGAATAACTGCTGTCCCGGCGTCGCACAATTGTAAGAGGTAATTCCGTATTTTTCATAAACATTTAACGGAGATACCCCTGCCCAGGCTTCGCTGTCACCAATAAATACGACATCAACCGTATTGACATCTTCTCCTAAGATACCGGCTGCGCTGATATTGCTCATACCATAGCCTTCCGCATTATCTTTAGGATCAAAAATCTTAGAAAGGCCCCAGAATAGAATCACAAGACCAATCAGAAAGAACAGGGTTCGAAGCACATACTGTTTGTTGATCTTCATTATGTACACCCCCTAGAAATTCGCGTAAACCGGGTCCATCGGGATATACCCAACCCCATAGGCACCAAATATAATCACAAATAAAATCAATCCATAATAGAATGCCCAGCGTACCGGTATCGGTTTTTTCGCAATTTCTTCGCGAATCCGGACTCCTCTTTCTTTCAGAAGCGATACCGCAAAGATAATCACTAAGGTAATCCCTACGATTAAATAATCCTGAATATCAAGTCCCATATTCATTAAGGTACCGTCAAAGAGCGGAGCAAAGCTGAACTGGGTAATCAATTTTTTAAACATGACAAGTCCGCTGCTAAGGCCATGCGCATTAAAAAACATTTCTCCGATAATAACCAAAAGACTGGTACGAATGATTCTAAAATAACGATAAGGTTTACCGTCCCGATTGATTTTCAATTTTTCCGTCAACTTCTGACCTGTCGGTGTTATAAGAGATGCGCCAAGTATCAAAACAAAGTGATACATTCCAAAGAAAATATAATTCCAGCCAACACCATGCCATAACCCGTTTGAAAGCCAAACCGCAAATAAGGCAATACCACCCACAAGCACAGGCCCATAGTAGCGGTCAATCTTCTTTCTTGCGCTTAATGTCAATTTTTTCATAAATTTCGACATAGAAATTGGATAAAAGACATAATCTTTAAACCACGTTCCTAATGTAATATGCCAGCGCGTCCAGAATTCGGAAATAGATTGTGAGAAAAATGGCTGTTTGAAGTTTTCCGGTAAGGTGATTCCAAATACCTGACCCACTCCAATGACAATATCAATGGTGCCGGAGAACTCACAATACAATTGAATGGTATAGGCAATTGCTGCCACAAACATCATAAAGCCGTTGTAGCTGTTGAAATTTGTATATAATTCCTGAACAAGAGGATTAATGCGGTCAGAGATGACCCTTTTTTTCATTACACCCCAGCCGATTCTCTGCAGCCCAAAGGTAAAATTCACATATGTAATAGAATTGCCTTCCCACAGTTTTTCAGCCGTTTGAGAATATCGGCAGATAGGGCCTTCCATCAGGCATGGAAAAAAGGATAAAAACAAGAATAAACGAAAGAAATTATGATCTGCTTTAATGGTTCCCCTATAAACATCTGCCATATAGGATATAGCTTGAAAGCTGTAAAAGGAAATACCGATTGGCAGAACAAAAGCCGGTATAGGAAGGGATACCGCTACGTTCAGATTGTTGAATAAAACTTGTAAATTAGAAAAGAAAAAAGCTGTGTACTTTAAAACCAATAACGTACCTATATGTAAAACAGCACCCAACGTTAAAAACCTGGCTTTTTTCTTTTGGATTTGCTGTTTTAACTCTTTTCTTTCTGCTCTTTCCAATGTTTTTTTCTTTGTATCAAATTCATTTTGAAGGGAATCCATCTTTATGCCCGTATAGTACATAATAAGGGCAGAAGCGATGATAAAAACAATGAGTTTTCCACTGATCAGATAAAAGAGAAGACAATCCAGAAACAATAAACTCATCCATCGTTTGGACTTCGGTGTTATCTGATACAGACAAAATGAAAACGGCAAAAAGCCAAACAAGAAAAACAACGAGTGGTAGGAAGACAATTAGTCCTCCTCTACCAGGCGTTCTACCATTGCGTTCAGTGCTTCAACAGAATTAAAATTCTTCGGAACGATTTCAACCGCAGGAATGATAATATCAAATTCCTCTTCCAATTGGGCTACCAGCGATATGATAGACAGTGAGTCAAGAAAATGACCGTCAATCAAATCAGTCCTGTTTACATCCAAATCGGGGTTAATATCCAATAAAATCTCTTTAATTTTGTCCATTTTCTATCCTCCTGTTATCTATAATGCGGTCCATTGATCTTCGATGTTTTAATATCAAACCGAACAGATTGCATTTTATCTCCTTTTTTCAAAATAATATCGGGCAGATTTCTTGTTAAGAATAAAGAAATCCCTTCTGTAGGACAATAAGCCCCTGCCCTTTCAAAGACAAAGACATCACCAATTCTAAGATCAGTAATCGGCAGACTCTTAATCAGTATATCATTGACAGAACATAAAGCGCCACAAATATTCCATTCTGCAGCATCTCCTTTTATAGGATGATCCTGACACAAATGAAATGGTGGAGTTCGCATGCCCATATTCTGCCCATAATAAGTGATTTGATGGATACCTCCATCCACAATCGCAAAACGAACATTCTTGTTGATTTTCGTATCGACAACCGTTGTTATATAAGAACCACAGCTGGCCGCAATGGTTCTTCCCATTTCCAAAACGATTTCAACATCCAAATCTATATCCCGCAACAATGACTTAAAACTTCTTAAATAGGTTTCTTCATCAAAATCTTCGCTAAAATAATCGATAGGAAGACCCGGTCCGTATTCAAAACTCTTCGCATCAAATCCATAATCACGTTTTAAGCGGCGAATTAATTTAACCATACGGTTCATTTCTTTCTGCAGTACCTTAATGGAATGCTTCTGCGTTCCGGAAAAATATTGAATACCGACAATATTTAAATAAGAATAATGACTTTGATTCCGGATAATTCCGAAAATTGTATCTGCATCCATTCCAAACTGATTAACGCTGGTTAAGCGTAAGATGACATCCAGAGACTGCTTATATTTTTTGGATAAGCGGTCCAGCAGATCCAATTGAGAAAGTGATTCTACCGTATACTTTCCAATCGATAGTTTATTTTCCAAATAGCTTTGAATATCCTGTTCTGCCTTATAAACTCCCGATAAGACAATTTTAGAAAGGTCGATATTCTGGTCAAGACAAACTTCAAATTCCCCCGGTGAACAGATTTCGTAATAATCGATCATCGGTTCGATTTCCTTCACTATAAATGTATTTGCCTTAGCCGCATAAGCCAGCTTTACATTTTGAGGCAGAGAATCCCGCAAATGTTGAACCCTTCCTGCTAATTCGTCGATATCAAAACAATACAGCGGCGTCTGGTAGTTTTGAAGCAGTTCTCTAATTTCATTATCGTCCACGATAAGCACCATCCTTTGCCGCTTGAAGCATAGCTTTGCGGTCTGTCTTTCCGTTTTTTGTAAGCGGCAGACTGTCTAATTGATAAATTGAGCGTGGAATCATATAGGTCGGAAGTACGATCTTCAATTTTTCAATAAACTGAGTTTTATCAATATTTCCTGCATAGAAACAATAAATTCGTTTTTTCTCATCATCAAAGGCAGCGGAACACTGCATAACTTCCTCTATATTCAACGCCTGTTTTTCTATTTCTTCCAATTCGATACGATGACCTTGATATTTGATTTGGAAATCTTTCCTTCCCTCAAACATCAATTCACCTTTATCGTTATATGAACCCAAATCCCCACTGCGATAAATTCTTTCATAGAATCTTGTCTGCAATGGATTTTGCACAAAATGTTTCTCGGTCTGTTCCGGATTGTTGAAATATCCGATTCCGACAGATCTGCCCTTAATGCAGATTTCACCTGTTATAGATGTGTCCGTTACCTTTTGATCATTTTCATCCAGCAAGAATACCTCTTCATTTTTAAAAGCAGTTCCAATCGGAATACCATTTGTATAATCGCGATTTGAATCAATCACATGATACGTACAGTTACAGGTGATTTCCGTAGGACCGTATAAATTGATAAAACGGGCATTTGGTAAAGCTTTCTGCCATGTCTTCAAATGTTTTAAAGGCATGACTTCTCCGCTGAACATCACAGTATCAATTGTATCCGGTGTTTTGTAGTCCAGTGCATGGAATACACAAACTAAACTCAATGCAGAAACTGCCCATATCAACATCGTAGCATTATGTTCACATAAATAATCCATGAGCTCTACCGGTGCTGAGAAAAGACGTTTCGGAATAAGAATCAGAGTCGCCTGTGCTTTTAATGCAGAATATATATCCTTTACCGAAACATCAAAGTCAAAGGGAGCCTGATTGGCAATCCGTGCTTTATCATCAATTTCAAAAGTATCCGTAAATACGTCAATAAATTCAATAACAGATTGATGAGAAATCATAACACCTTTAGGAACACCTGTTGATCCGGATGTAAAGTTAATATACAAAGGATCAACATCAACCGAATTTTGAACCTGCATTTCTAATTGACTGTCCTCAAGGGTTGATTCCTTTTTTAAATCATCAATTAAACATATTTCTACATTGGGAAAAACATCGCAGGCATGTTCAAATAAATCTTTGGAAGTGATCACAATACGAGCCTGTAATACAGATTGAATCTGCTCTAGGCGATAATCTGTATGATCCGGATTGTAAAGTGAATAATAGTTTCCGGAATAGGCGGCTGCGAAAAAGGCGCATAGAGCATCATTTGATTTCTCCATGTATACTGCAACCGGTTCATGAATAATTTGTTTCTGCATTAGATGTTTTGCGACATTGCGGCTGAAAGTACGCATTTGTTCAACAGTAAGTGTACCATTCTGATCAACAAAGGCTTCTTTCTCTGGCTGCTGCCTGTAAAACTCTTCTAATAAAAACATCACATTATGAATCATGAAAAGAATGCCCCCTTCTATTTCATACCAATGCATTTTATATCTTATCAAATCTTGCACCGTTTTGCTTAAAAAATTGTATTAGGGTTAGGTTAAATTTATGAAAAATTATCGGGGGTACGATTTTTTTGTATTTTTTTATCACCAATCAAAAAAAGTGGGTATAAAATTCCAACCCACTTAAGTATTCTTCTTAATAAATTGATCGATTATTTTAAGAACTTCCGAATTTCCGAACTCCGCACCTCCATGATCGGCCCCTTTCACAAGATAGAAGTAAGCTTCATGACCAGTTTCAATTAAACGGTTATATACGGCTGCACTGCAGCTTGGATTGACTGTTCGATCCTTTGTCCCATGGAAGATCAACACCGGTTTAATATCTGTGTTTTCATCGATGACGCAATCGATGGAAAGCTTTCTTTTCATTTCTTCATTTTTATTTAAATCAATACCGCCGGCTACCATACCTTCCGGCGAATCCGGCATGCAGTGATTGGTAGTGATGGGATTGGAATCCTCAGCCATAAACGTTGTTGATCCATAAAAATTAATAATACAGCTGCACTCGGCCGAGATGCCCGGATAGATATTATCCTTTGTATCATCATTGTGCATAAGTCCTGCATAAACTGCGGTATGACCGCCCGATGAGTTGCCTGCCATAATGATCTTATCCGGATCCAAATCATATAAATCCGCATTTTTGCGCATAAAGCGGACTGCGTTTTTCGCATCAATAATCTGCGCTGGGAAAGAGGCAATACCGGAATGGCGGTATTCCACAATCGCGCATACATATCCCATTTGAGCATACTTAGATACCAAAGGAATATCCCCATATACATCCTGCTTCATCCATGCAGAGCCCTGTACATAAATAATACATGGATATTTCTTTGTCCCTTCCGGATGATTTCGAGATCTTGGCATCAATATTTGCAGATGTAAAGGGACGCCATCCATCACAGCGTATACTACATCGGGAATGTATTTTGCTCGTATTTCATCTCCGGTTGTTTCAATCATCGGAACACCTTCCATTATGAATTCTGGATATTCATCATATGTCCAATTTTTTAGTTCCATAAAATAGTTCTCCTCCTTATATTCTTATTTTATCATTGAAACAAAAAAACAGAGTGATAAATTCACTCTGCTCAAATCAATCCATTTCACTAACTACAATATTGGCAATTTCGTTTAAGCCTTCTTTATCCTTTGGACTGGCAATGCCATAGTGCTGGGTCGCAAAACGGTCATCCAATATCTTTTTATTCTCATCCAGATAACCGGTAAGAATGGTAACATCCACGCAGAAGACATCGATGTCTCCGTTATCAAGGGCCTTTGCCAGCTGATCGTAGCTTTTATATGTCACAAAGCGCGGTGAGATATTGATATTGTGTTTCTGGATATAATCCAGAAAATCCCTTCTGGTCGTGGAATTGCTCATCACACCGATAATTTTATTATCGAGATCGATGATAGAACGAATCCGTTCTTCCTTTAAAGTATTCTCACCGATTTTGGTGATATTAACCATAAGCCCAACCGAACTGGCATAATAGCTCTTGGAAAAATTCACTTTTTCTTTTCGCTCATCAGTAATAGTGTAGGTTGCGATCACATAGTCTACTTCATGATTTTCTAAAACTTTTTCACGATCATCCACCGCAACCGGTACAAATTCCACCAATTCATCCTCTACGGCTTCATTATAAGAAACGTCAAATATTTTCGCCGCAATCTGATAAGCTAAGCCAATCTCCATTCCCTCATATTTCCCGGTCTCTTCGTTGTAAAAGCCAAAGCCCGGAACATCATTCTTACATCCCACAATCAAATGACCGCGGTCAATTATTTCCTGTACATCCTTAGTGATTTCAACTGTATCCGGCTGATTGTTCTCCGTAGTTGTCGTATTGGGACCTGCTGTAGAGCATCCTGCTAAAACAAGCGCAAGAAGCACAGCAGCAATTTTTTTCAACATATATTACTCCCTATTGAAGACTTCTTTATCCAGGGAACCATTTTGATGGGCAACGATAGCTGTACATACCGCATCACCGGTAATATTTACTGCCGTACGCATCATATCCAGGATACGGTCAATACCCATGATCAAAGCGATACCTTCGGTAGGAAGTCCAACTGAAGTAAGTACCATAGATAACGTAATTAAGCCGACACTAGGAACACCGGCTGTACCGATAGAAGCCAGTGTTGCGGTAGCTACAACGGTAGCCAATCCGGCAAAAGTCAAAGGAATACCGTATACCTGTGAAATAAAGATAACCGCAACACCCTGCATGATGGCAGTTCCATCCATATTGATGGTCGCACCTAACGGAATGGTAAACGATGAAATCTTGCGGGATACACCTATTTTTTCTTCCAGCGTATCAATATTCATCGGGATGGTCGCATTAGAAGTAGCAGTTGTAAACGCAAACACCATAACCGGCCAGAATTTCTTGATAAACTTGATCGGATTTAAACGGGTGAACACAAAGAACAATACCAGATATACACCAAAACACTGAATAATCAAACCCAGAGTTACCGAGCCCATATATTTGAGCATCGGAATAAAGGCATCAAATCCGATACCGGCAAATGTTTTACAAATCAAGCAGAACACACCAACCGGAGCAGCGCCCATAACAGCCATAGTCATCTCCATCATGATATCGTTGAACTGGGAGAAGAAATTGGCAACCACATTGGCCTTGTTTCCAAGTTTCGCTAACATAATACCCACAAATAACGCAAAGGTGATGATCGGTAACATATCCCCGTTGGCCAGTGAATTAATTGGGTTTTTCGGAATGATATTTAAAAGCGTATCTACCATCGATGTAGCTTCCGCTACCGTTACTTCACTGGTTTCTACCGACTCTAATACAATACCGATACCCGGCTTAATCACCATCGCAACACTTAAGGCAACCATTACGGCAACCGCAGTTGTAAACAAATAGAAAACAACGGTTTTGATACCGACTTTACCTAAGGTCTTGGTATCACCAATCGCCATCGATCCGCAGACAATCGAGCAGAATACCAATGGTACAACCAACATCTGCATCAAGCGGATAAAGCCCTGACCCACTACATGTAAAACTCCATTAATGATAATCGTATCTTTAATATATCCGGATGGCATGAAATAGTGAATCAATACGCCAAGTACAGCCCCTCCGATCAAAGAGATAAATATCTTAGTAGAGAGGGACATTTTTTTCTTTTCAGTCAATTTCATAACCTCCCTCTACCTTGATAGAATCCAAATATTCATGTAATGCACTCTTCCATTCTTTTGGTTCTTCTACACCATCTAAGCGCAGCATCATATTATCAAGTACGGTATATACCGGACGATTAGAGGCTGTTCCAGTTACCGGAATGATTTCCAAATCCAAACCGGCATATTCCTTAATTTCTTTTGCGTATTCATATCTTGAGCAAGATCCCTGGCATACAACATGATACAAACCAAACAAATCATTTTCGATAAAATATGAAATCACCCTGGCCAGCTCAATCGCGCTTGTCGGAACTGCCTTTTCATCTACCGATACGGAAATGGATTTCTTTTCTTTGGCAGCTTTTAATACTTCATCCAAAAAATCATGGCCTGTTCCATAAACCCAGGAACTGCGGATAATCACAAACTTATTCGTTAATAATTGAATCATCATTTCACCGGCCAGTTTTGACTTTCCGTAAATAGAAATTGGGTCAACTCTGTCAAATTCATTCAGTGGCGTAGTTCCCCTGCCATCAAATACATCATCTGTAGAGAATTGGATCAATCTGCATTCGTGTGCAGCTGTTTCAATCGCAAGATTTCTTGCTCCAATCGCATTGACCCGATACGCTTCATCCGGATTTTTCTCACAA
>JAGAWH010000004.1 GCA_017941505.1 Faecalicoccus sp.
GATACTCAGACTGCGTATATCACAGCTTTGAATTTTGGAATTTATAAAGATCATGATTTAACCAAAAAAGCGTTTGAAAACCGCCTCTATAAAGACTGCTACAAAATTAAGGGAGGCTTTGTCGGAGCTCCTCAGTTATGTCGTATTTTGAGTGAACAGGGTATGGATGAAGTTGCGCTGTACTTCCTGTTACAGGACCAGTATCCGGGATGGATGCACTGTATCAATTTAGGGGCAACGACAGTATGGGAGAGATGGAATTCGGTATTGGATGATGGAATGATTTCCGGTATATCCATGAATTCATTAAACCATTATGCCTATGGTACCGTTCTTCAATATGTGATTGAACATATTGCCGGTATTAAGGCAATAAAGCCGGGATTTAAAAAGGCACTGATCAAACCGTATATCACACCGCGGATCGGATCGATGGAAATAGAATTGGATACGCCGTACGGAGAATATGAAATTGAATGGGTAATCAAGGAAGATGGAACAGTAGAAGTGGAAGTGGAAGTACCATTTGATGGAAATGCCCGTCTTGAACTGCCTGGCTTAGATCCAATGGAGTTAGGTCCGGGAGAATATGAATATACTTTAGATTTGAATATGGATATCCATGCCCGCTATCATAATATGACTTTTATGAAAGAGTTATGGGAAGATGCAGAAGCGATGGAGATTATTCAAAAGTACAGCCCGGTTATCTACGGCAAGATGCGGGATAAAGATCTGGATTTCTTAAATGATACACTTGGAAGTCTTTCGCCGATGCCTTTTGCGGGTATCTTTGAAGAAGATGTGATGCACATCAAGGAAGAAATTCTGAATCTAAAAGATAATAAATAATATAAGATGATTGATAATTGGTATACTTTCTAGTATGGTGGAAGTAGAAAAAGACAGAACATCTGTCAAAATATAGGAGGTATATTTAATGAAAAAAGTAGTTGTGATTGGTGGCGGTGTATTAGGAAGCCAGATTGCCTATCAAAGCGCATATTGCGGATTTGATGTAACAATTTGGTTAAGAAGTGAAGCTTCTATCGGAAGAAGTCAGCCAAAAGTAGACCGTCTCCATAAGGTATATGCCGGTGCTTTAGCACTGATGAATACCGATGAAGGTAAACTGCCACAGAATTGGTGCAATGGTTTGGCATCCAAAGATGACTTTGATTATGAAAAATGTCTGGAAGCCAACGAAAATGCCTATAAGAATTTAAAGATGGAACTCGATTTAGAGAAGGCATTAAAGGGTGCTTATATTGTGATTGAATCTTTGGCAGAAGATCCTGTGGCAAAAACAGAATTCTATAAAAAGGCTGCTCCGTTACTGGATGAAGATACGATTTTAGTAACAAATACATCCACTTTACTTCCATCGATGTTTGCCGAAGCAACCGGACGTCCGGAAAAATATCTGGCACTTCACTTTGCGAACAATATCTGGTATGGAAATACGGCAGAAGTTATGGGACAGGCAAAGACAGAACAGAAATACTACGATGAAGTGGTAGAATTTGCCAAACAGATCCGCATGGTTCCGCTCTGCCTGAAAAAGGAACAGCCGGGATATATCTTAAATACATTATTGGTACCATTCTTGAATGCTGGCATGTATTTATGGGCTGCTGATATCTCAGATCCTGCAACCATCGATTTAACATGGCGTTTGGCAACAGGTGCTCCTAACGGTCCGTTCCAGATTCTGGATGTAGTCGGTGTAACAACCGCCTACAACATTGCGGCTATGAAGCCGGGACATGATGATCCTACAAAACCGGAAGGTATGATTTACTTAAAATTAAAAGAAATGATCGATGCCGGCAAGTTAGGTGTAAATGCCGGAGAAGGCTTCTATAAGTACAAATAGTTTAATTAGCGGTGTGGCAAAAACCATACCGTTTTTTTTTGTAACCGACTGATTTTAGATATAATACGATAGCAGATTTAATATTTTAAAGTAATTAACAACATTATGAGGTAAGATATAAAATATGAATGAATGACAGGAGGCAATCATCATGATACAAATACAAATTAAAGAGGAATCGCAATTATATAATCAGCTTGATCCAAACAGAAATAGAGTCAATGAGGAAGTTTATAACTATTTAAAGTCTTACTGTACAGAATCAGAGTCAAAGAAACATGAATTTGATAAGCTGCATATTATTTCAGATGAGTCGGTTGATGCCCATGACTTTAAAAGAGCACTTCATGACACCATAAGAAGGGAGCAGGAAGGTCTTGAATGTCAAATTGCGACGAATAAAAGAAGAGCTATTTGGGGGTATATTGTTGGTGTAGCCCTTAGTATTGCCGGGGTTTTGATTGCTTCTCTAACAGATAAAGTTCTTTTGGCATTGGTTTCTTTTTTTGGAACCATGGTCTTAAATGAAGCTGTCGCCATCTCAACTAAGATTATTCCGGATATCAAACAATCGAAGAGTCGATTAAACCCGTTATTAAATTGTGAAATAGAAGTATCAGTCACCCAAAAATAAATAATCAATAAAATCTCTCTTAAGTGTTTCCGCTCGTTGTTTAGAGCGGTTTTTTATTTAAATCTACGCTTTCAGATTTCATTTGAATCGTACATCGAATTTTCAATGAGCTCACCAACATAACCAAACAGAAATGAACATAGATAAGAATCTAAATTAAAAGACTAAAACATATAAGTATACAGTTTTGATGGTGATTATCTCTTTGTATTGAAGTTTAAAGAATTTCTATTAAATGATAAAATGATTTCACAACAAAGGAGAAGATCATCATGGCATTTTTTGAAGTTGAATTTAAATCTGAGACCTTAAAAAGATCTGTACTGTTCAATGTGATTTTACCTGTCGAAAAATATAAAGGGCCTTATCCGACGCTTTATCTGCTTCATGGATTAACGGATAACCGTAATGGCTGGCTTCACAATACAAGAATTCGCATGTGGGCGGAAGATATGGGTCTTGCGGTGGCAATGCCTTCCGGAGAAAACACATTTTATATGGATGTGTTAGTAAAAGATGGAGCTCTGGGTGATTTTGGAGAATATATCGGTAAAGAACTTGTGAATATCACAAGAGAAATGTTTCCTTTATCGGATAAAAGAGAAGATACATTTATCGGTGGATTATCCATGGGTGGTTTTGGTGCCTGCAGAAATGGTTTGAAATACAACGATGTCTTTTCTAAAGTAGCTGTTTTATCCGGTGCCCTTCATTTCTTTGAATATCCGCGTGAGTGGGTAGAAACAACAGGAAATACGGTTGGTGAAGCCCGAAACTTCGGCAACCTGGATGAAACGGAAAATACGGATCGAAATCCTCGTTATCTAATCAAGCAGATTAAAAATGATCCGGCTCAAAGCTTTCCTGATTTTTATATTGCGTGCGGCCTGCAGGATCATCTGCTAAATGCCAACCAATCTATTGCCGGCGCATTAAAGGATGCCGGAGCGAATGTAGTATATGAAGATGGCGAAGGAATCCATGACTGGGGTTTCTGGGATGAATATATCCAGCATGTGTTGAAGTGGCTGGATATCCACATGGAAGATAAGGCGAAATAATAAGAGAATAACGGTGTAACGGAGGTTATGCCGTTTTTTGATTGTAAAAATTAATCATATATAAGGCACTTGCAGAATGATGGATGTGGTACATTATTGATAAATAAAAACAGGAAACTTAGCAGGAGTTATAAAATAAACTCTAAAATGAAAGAGGATATTATGAATATAAATACACTTAACATACTTTCTGATGCCATATCGGATGTAGGCTCCTGGCATTGGTGGTTTATAAAAGATGACATGGTTCAAATCCAATTTTGCGATATTCAGCTTTATGACAATTCAAGACCGGAGAAAGAAGCCCATACTACAGATGTACTTGCGGTTCGTTTCTATGGTCACTCCTTTGCGGTATTTTTAGATAATCTGGATGAGAAAAATTGGCATATAAAACTTCAAGATGATGATTCTATCCTTTATCCGATAGAGCCATGTAGTTTGACTTTCGACAACAGAAAAGAAGCAGAATTATTGTTTAACGATTATAAGAATAAAACACCTGTAAAAGACTTTATCAATGAGGACACACTTCTATCTGCAAAACATATCCTCTGTTTTCGGTGTGGTGATGTAGGACTTATCGCCGGTGGTGATCAAATTGTAGTAGCAGGTCAAAACGGGGAGTATACAGAAGAGGAAATAATAACAGCTTCTAAGAAATGGTGGGATTATTGGGAAGATTATTGGAAAGTAAGAGGAACCAAAGAGGCGTATTCAAAAGATTATGTTTGTGAAATTACGATTCCGATTGTTGATGATGAAATGGGGATAGAGAATGAATAAATTAATCACTCCTTTTGGAGAAATACAGATCTTAATAGATGGAATATCTGTTCCTTACGCTGCCAAAGAAGGCAGAAAATATGATGGTTTATGTTCTAATGTTTTGGGAAGGTATCAAATAAAAATCTCTTTTGTCCCGGATGGAAAGGAACATCAAATTGCCTGTATATTTAATCCTTCCGGTTTGTATGAAAGAATGACGGAAAGCGGGGAGTATCTGGAATGCCAGAGCTTTTATAATAGTGAACGATATAAAATGTCCATTGGACTTGAATTTGATGAAGGAGATGAAGGGTGGATACATAATAAATACGACTATGATATCGCTTATCTGGAAAACGGAATGGCTTACCGCATTGAATCTCATACTAAAACCAAGGAATATGTATTCGGACTCTGCTGGATTGATGATGTTGGATGGAACGATCCGATTGATGATAATGACCGGGATGTCGAAACATGGTTTGGAGCTGATCCTACATTAGCTTTGTGAATACCTGAATCGGGATTTGTGATACTATTTATTAGACATGAACGGTTGGGAGGTAGGCTAGAATGACTTATTTGATCAAGCATAAGAATACACCGATCATTGAGTTTGAAGTTATGGAAAATACTGCGGTTCCCAGGCTTCATATCCTTTGGGTAACCAATGAAACACATCTGCTTCCTCTTGATTTGAAGCTGTCCGATGAAGGTTTAAGTCAGTGGATCAAACACAGAACTATACCGAAAAACAGGGCGTTTGTAGATAGTTTCCTATACAAATGTGGGCTAAACATTAATCGACCGATGGATATTATTTCAGTTTCAAAAGGATTATCCTTAAATGATGTATATTGGGTAGTCACGGATGATTTCCATGGTTTATTTGAAAACTATAATCTTTACGAAAATAAATTCAGCAGCATTCTGGCATTAATTGCGCTTACGGGTTACGGATCATCTGTTCGCTCTTCACTGGTCTCAAGCCCCGAATTTACCACAAATGGCGCACTTCCAAAATGTTGGAGAAGAATCAATGGCAAAATCTATCTGTACAAAGGCGGAGTTACAGGATTTTCAAACTCAGGTTTTGAACCGTATTCAGAGTTTTATGCCTCGGAAATTGCGAAAGCGATGGGTGTGAACGCTATTGAGTATCGTTTATCCAAATGGAAAGGGACATTATGTTCTACATGTGAATTGTTCACCGACTTGAATTATTCATTTGTGCCGATAGGAAACATCATAACATCCGGCTCAATGCCGGCTGTAAGAGAGTTCTATGAATCAATGGGACAGGAGTTTGTTGATGCGTTAAATGAAATGTTGGTGTTCGATGCGATTATCTGTAACGAAGACAGACATTTCAATAATTTTGGTGTATTAGTAGATAATAATTCCAATACAATTGTGAAACCGGCACCTCTTTTTGACCATGGAAATTCATTGTTTCATTTTGTTCCATTAGATTCTTTAGAGTCAGAAGAAGCGTTTGATGAATATGCTGCATCGCGTTTACCTCGTACATATGACAACTTCATTGACCAGGCTAAATCAGTTATGACAGATAAAAATCGTGAGCAGATACGTCATCTTTTGACGTATCAGTTAAAAAAGAATCCAAGATATAATGTTTCGGAACAGAGATATAAGCTGCTCTCGAATCAAATACAAAAAAGAGCTCGATTATTGTTGAAATAGGATATTTTAAGGGTATCTTCCGAATTGGCCGGCCAATAGTTGAATCTGAATTTGATGGAGGCATATCCTATGACAAAACCCAAGATAAAAATGAATGATGATCCAAAATTAAGGGAAGTGCTGGATCAAGAATATGAGACAGCTTCGCAAGTACAGTTATGTAAATATGTACTGATGTTGGCGGCACATATCCGTGAATTAGTAGATTTTTCGAATCTCGATAATAAGATTATTGATGAAGGTCTTTTCATAAATGAACAGTGGCAAAAAGGGAAAGTGCGGGTTCATGAGCTCAGACAGGCAAGCTTTAAAATTCATAAGCTCGCAAAGACAAGTGAAGATGCTCTTATTAGTACAGCACTTAGAGTGACCGGTCATGCGGTTGCGGCAGGGCATATGAAAGAACATGCCATGGTGGCTTCTGATTATGCCATAAAGGTGATTAACTTAAAGTATCCTATGGATATGGAAGCAGTAAAGAAAGAACGTCTTTGGCAAATTGATGAACTGAAAGAAATCAAAAATAGCCTACATGTCTAATCAGGAATGAGAATGGAATACGATAAAACGCATGATACAATTTTCATACACCACAGCGTTTTTCCAATTCTCCTTCAACCTCGTTTGCGGAAATGACACGACCCGCTAAGACATCATCCATGCCGAGCTTCAATTGTTCATCCAATTTTTCTGTTAACAGATTCACTGACAGTTCATTTTGGGCTTCTATTTCGGAGTCAAAATCGGTAGTTTTAATCTTAGTCATGATAAGTACCTCCTTTTCAACTAAATTATATATTTATTTTGTAATAAAATCGATAGTACAAACAGAAATACTTTATTCAAATAAAACCAAACTTTAGCGGGGTTTATCCAAAGGTAACCGGGGAAAAAAAGAATACTTTTGTTATCAACAAGTCAGGGTGAGGCAAAAGAAAAGCGTAAATTACCCGGTAGGATTATAATGTGAGCGAGGTGATAGATATGGAGACAATTTATTTTGCCGGAGGATGCTTTTGGGGTGTTCAACATTTCTTTGACCAATTTGATGGAGTAATCCAAACAGAAGTCGGATATGCCAACGGGCCGGATGCAGAACCTACATATCATGAGGTATGTAATAACAGTGGGCATGTCGAAATAGTCAAGGTTGATTATGATCCGAATATCATATCTTTAACCGAGCTGTTGAATTATTATTTTATGATTATCGATCCCTTATCTGTGAATAAGCAGGGAAATGATCGCGGTATTCAATATCGAACCGGGATTTATTATACGAATGAATCCTTATTGCCGGAGATAAAAAAAGTATATGAGGACGAAGAAAAGAAGGCAGGATCAAAACTTGCGGTTGAGGTTGAACCTCTGCGTAATTTCTACAAGGCAGAAAGTTACCATCAAAAATATTTGGATAAAAACCCGGGTGGATACTGTCATATTCCAAAGTCTATGTTCACATTAAATGAACAAACGGGAAAGGAATCAAAAGAAGAGCTGCGTACCCGTATCGGTGATCTTGCCTATGAGGTGACACAGAACTCGGCAACCGAGCGTGCTTTTACCGGTAAGTATGATGATTTTTTTGAAAAAGGAATCTATGTAGATGTGGTAAATGGTGAGCCTTTGTTCACATCTTTGGATAAATATAATTCCGGATGTGGATGGCCTGCCTTCACAAAACCAATCCAAACAGATGCCGTAAAAGAAAAGATGGATTTCTCGCATTTTATGTTTCGAACAGAAGTGCGAAGTACAAACGCAAACTCGCATCTTGGGCATGTGTTTAACGATGGTCCAAAGGAAAAAGGAGGACTTCGTTACTGCATTAATTCGGCTGCCTTGCGATTTATTCCCTATGACAAGCTGGATGAAATGGGATATGGGCAGTATAAATCTTTATTCGATAAGTAATCAGGAGCGCAAAGTTCCTGATTTTATAATAGAAAAAACACGGGAGTTCATCCCGTGTTATTTAGGCTGCTTCTGCCATTTACTTTGAGCAAGTACTCCTACAAGTGCATGCGGTACATATAGCTCTTCTAAATAGTTGATTTCTGCTTCGCTTAATTCAAGTTCAGTTGCCTTAACAGCTCCATCGATATGCGATGTTTTGGTTGCACCGGCAATCGGTGAAGTTACCTTTGTAAGTAGCCATGCCAGAGAAATCTCTGTCATGGACACACCTTTTTGTTCGGCAAGTTCATGAACACGCTCAATAATGCGGTTATCCGCTTCGGCTGTGCCATCATATTTATACTTGGCATAGGCATCAAGCTCTAAGCGCTTCGATGTTTCACCCGGTAATCGGGATAAACGTCCTGCTGCCAAAGCGCTGTATGGTGTCATCGCAATGTTGTCTTCCAGACAGAACTTTCTTAATTCACGCTCATCTTCTCTTGCAAGAAGATTGTAATGACTTTGAATCGATACAAATGGGGCAAAGTTATGTTTTTCAGCCAGGGCATTGGCTTTGGCAAGCTGCCATGCATAACAATTGGAAATACCGATGGCACGGATCTTACCGGCTTTTACCGCCTCGTTGAGTGCTTCTAAAGTCTCATAAACAGGCGTGTTATAATCCCAGCTGTGCATGATATACAGATCGATATAGTCTGTATCCAAGCGCTTTAAAGAATCGTTCAAACACTTTTCAATCCATTCTTTACCGGAATACTTCTCTAACAATTCACCGTTTCTCGGTGTATATTTTGTCGCAATAATGGCATTGTTTCGTACATCTTTTAAAGCACGGCCGATAAATTCTTCGCTGGTACCGGATTGGTATGCCATGGCCGTATCGTAGAAGGTAATACCGTTATCCCATGCATGATCAATGATTTTCTTCGTGTCTTCATAAGGAAGTGTCCATTTATGCATGCCTTTTTCGGCAGCGCCAAAGCCCATGCAGCCAAGGCAGATGCGGGATACATTTAAATCGCTGTTACCTAATTTTGTGTACTTCATATGTTACTTATTGATTTTTTCTAATTTAACAGCTTCACCGCACGGTACGACATGTAATCTGTCCGGATTCACAATGCGGGAACGTACAACTTCCGGATCACCGTTGAATTCTCTCCAATCAGAGCGTACACAGCCCCAGTGAATCGGAAGTAAATAGCTTTCAGGATATGCGGCTGCCATCTTGTCAACGCCATCCAAACCGATATGCCATGAACCATCACTGATATCCATTAAGATGAGATCTGGCTGATCATAGGTTAACTGTACCGGCATTAAACGGGAATCACCCGGCATCCAGATTGTTCCATCCGGAGTATCAATGCGATAACCGCAATAGTCTTCCATCGCATAATGTCTTACTTTAGAATGTTTTGGACTTTCATTTTGCCATGCATGGTCTGCAGGAGTAAGGGTGATTGTGCAGTCACCGATTTTAAAGCTTTCATCAATATCGCGGCCTTCAGCCTTGATACCTAATTCTTCAAAGAGGGAAGCTACATAATGCGGAGCCTGAAAAGAGTCACATTTTTCCTTCAGTTCGGCAAGAGTAGCCTTTGAGAAATGGTCATTATCGCAATGTGTGATCAATGTAACATCTGCGTGTGGGATATCTTCCGGCTGTACCGGTGCTTCGGTGTAGATCGGCATATCAAATCCCTTTAATAATGGGTCAATTAAAATGACGGTACCGCGTGAGTTGATCATAGCTCCACCGTTTCCTAACCAATATACTTCTGTAAAATCTTTTTTCGCAAAATCGTTTTGTTTCATTTCAACGCGTTCGGCTTTTGCCTGTGTCATATCAAACACCTCCTAAGTTCGTTTACAATCAAATAGTAGAGCTTAGAGTATACTCTAACGCAAGTACTATTCTTATACAATTCCTAATAAATATTTGGATATGTTCCATTCCATACAATATTTCGATACGATTCCTTATCGGTATCACCTTCAGTGGAAATACATAAGATTTTTGAATCTTTTCCCAGGTCCAATTTCTTTCTAAGTTCATTAAGATTACTGCTTGTCATAATTTGAGCCACAAGACCGATGCTGACAGCACCACTTTCACCGGATATGATTCGAGAATCACTTCCAACGGGATTTCCCAGTATTCGCATTCCCTTTGCGGCGATGAAATCGGGTACGGATATAAAACAATCCGCGCATTTACTTAATTGATTCCATCCGATGGTACATGGTTCTCCACAGGATAAGCCTGCCATAATGGTATCAAGATCTTTTACCGTATGCAGTTTGCCATCATCCTCATTGGCAGTCTGAAATATACAGTTGGCTCCGTTTGGCTCCACAATGATAATCTTAGGTTTCCTGTATTGATAGTAATCGGTAAAGAAAGCTGTAAGTGCACCGGACATTGCTCCTACACCGGCCTGTAAGAAGATATGGGTTGGTATTTCTGTCAAATTTTCAACGATTTCCAAGCCCATTGTGGTGTATCCCTGCATGATCCAGGAAGGAATGGTTTCATAACCATCCCATGCGGTATCCTGCACTAATTTCCATCCTTTTTCTTTTGCGCATTTGGCAGCATAGCGAACACAATCATCATAATTTAAGTTAGTGATTTGGGCATCTGCTCCTAATGCTTGAATGTTGGCAAGTCTTTCCGTTGAACTTCCTTTTGGCATAAATACATGGGCTTTGATACCAAACTGTCGGCATGCCCATGCGATTCCTCTTCCATGGTTGCCATCAGTTGCGGTAACCACCTCTAAATCTTTCACATCTTCTTTTTGAAGACGTTCAAATGACAGCTGATCGGATGGAATATTTGCGATCTGTCCTAATAATCTGGCGATACTGTAACTGCCGCCTAACACTTTAAATGCGTTAAGTCCAAATCTAGTGCTTTCATCTTTTACATATAAAGAATGGACACCTAAATATTCCGATAGAGAGGGAAGGGAATATAACTCTGTGGCTGCATATCCAGGTAAACTTTCATGAAAGCGGTGTATTGTTTTTGATTGTTCATATCCAAATACTCCGGCATCTTTAAAATCATCGAAAAGATGCTAATCGAATTCCTCTTTCACATCCGTTACAATATACCGCAACCGGCATGGCATGATACTGTTTGACCCATTCGATCATCTTTTCTTCCTGGTCTTCTTTGGATAAAAGATGGCGGTACTCTTCCAATTTTTCAAATGTATGGGGAGCTAATGTAACGCAATCCTTTGCGGGAGGATTATTGAACCATACACCGCAAAAATCAGCGGTTTCACGCCTGTTGTCCATTTCAATGATTTGGATGTTCATTTGTTTGAGAATTTCTCTTACGGCACTATGCAGGGAAGGATTATCTCTTACTCTTAAGCAGTCCTGAATGATCATGGTCTTTCCATGATAATCCGGCCATTTGAAATCTGTTTTTAATAAATATTCATATAAGCTTTCAAAAGGAGTATCCGGCACTCTTTCTTTGAGCATCAATTCGCATAAGGTACAGTTTTCAATAATGGAATCACCACTATTCAGAAAAGACAAATCCCTTCTGCAGCAGTCGGCAATTTGGATATTCTGTGTTTTTATATAGTCCACCATTTTGGCAGAAGCTTCACGATGATTTCTCCTTACATCACATCCGGGTAAATAATATTTCATAGAGACCTCCTAATTTTACTTAGATAACTTTTTTACAGCCTGAATAAATTTCTTTGCGGCCTCTGTTGGCTCTTTGGCATAGACAAGGCCATAAGGCATGGAATATTTTGTCTGTAAAGGAATGGTAATTAAGTTTGGATGAATATCTTCATAGACCGGCTGGGTAATTAGGATATACGAATTCATTTCACATAGGGCAAAGGTATCCATTCCGTAATAATCTGAATCGATGATCTTGCAGGAAGGATAATCACTGTTGATCATTTCTCTAAAATCATCCAGAACATCGGAAACGCCTTTGATCGGCATCACAAGAATTTCTCCGTTTAAATCGGACATCGTAAGCTCTTTGGCTTTGGCCAAACGGTGTCTTTTAGATACTGCACAGCATACCGGCATGCGCTCAAGCTCTAGAAATAAGCAGGAGCCTGTCCAGGCACTGGCATAAATTCCTTCAAATAAGTCAAAATCGATACTTAAGCGGGAAAAGACGGTCGTTCTGTTTTCATATTCTTTCATAGGTCGAATTTCAATCTTAAGATCAGGTTGGATTTCATTGACTTTGGTCCATAAATCCGGCAGCATACGGCATTTATAAAGCAGGCTTGTTCCGATGCGAAGGGTAGTCTCAGAACTTTCTGCCAAAAGTCGAGCCTTATTTAAGGCATCCTCAGAGAAATGAATCAAAGCCTTTGCGTCCTCATAAAAAGATTTCCCGGCAGGTGTTAATTTAACTCCATGATTTGTACGGATAAAAAGCTTAAAACCGCAGTTGGATTCAAGAATATTAATCTGTTGTATGGCAGCTGTAGAAGAAATGTATAAAGCTTCGGCAGCCTTTCCAAAGGAGCCAAGTTCTGCGGTTTTAACAAAGGTATCCAGCTGGTGATTGTACATACGATATCTCCTGTATAAAGTATAAACTTTACACCATCATAACATATCGGTACTTCTCCAACAATCGAGTATAAGTTAAACTATAGATGTAAACGGAAAGGAAATCCCTTATGAATATATTTGAAAAGCTAAAAAGCGGGGAACCGGTAAACATGTTGTCCGAAGAATATCGTCCGGTTGTAGTGGAGCTTCATAGAGCGGATAAGGCACTGTTTCATTTAAATCATGCCGAGCCGAGAACCGAGGCTTGGAATACAGCTTTCAATGAATTATTTGATGGGGAAGTTCCGGAAGGCTTAGGTGTATTTACACCGACACAGATAGATTTTCCAAAACAGATTACCTTTGGAAAGCGTGTTTTTATCAACCATAACTTTACGGCTATGTCGATTGGGGGCATAGAATTCGGTAATTTTGTGCAGATCGGTCCGCATGTAACCATTGTCACCGATAACCATGACTTTTCCGACCGGTATGTATTGAAATGCCGCAAGGTTGTCATCGAAGATAATGTCTGGATCGGAGCAGGGGTTTCCATTATGCCCGGTGTTCATATCGGTAAAAATGCCGTGATTGCCGGAGGTGCTGTTGTCACAAAGGATGTACCTGCCAATACCATCGTGGGAGGAAATCCTGCCAAGGTTATTAAAGTACTGGATGAGAAACAAATATAAGATTTTAGCGGGATTGATCAGTGTACTGATGAGCGGATGTGCTTATTCAATACCGACGTATACAGAAACCGTTCAAGATATAGATACAGGAGGAAATAAAGATATGGAATATGACTTCAGTATTTTCCCTAATGTAAGTATTACCGGAGTGAAGTTATCATCTCTTAGTAATGAAGAATTAGAAATTCTTTATTTGCAGGCAATGTATTGCCAGGCGATGACAGATGCAGATATCGATACCATGCGAAAACTGGTTTCTGAAGATATGACCTATACCCATATGAGTGGTATGAAACAGACAAGGGAAGAGTATTTTGCCGATATTTCTTCAGGAAAACTCAATTACTTTACCATCGGTATTGATAAACCGGTCATTCAAGTAAATGGGGATAAAGCGCACATTACTTATACTTCAATTCTAAATGCGAATGCGTATGGAGCACAAGGAACGTACCATATGAAAGGCACGCATAATTATGAAAAACGAAATGGAAATTGGATTGCCGTAAATCGATGAAAAGGAGGAAGAATCATGAATTTACAGGAAATGCAGGACAGAATGGAAATCAGAGAATTAACTGACAAATTTGCGAACTTAGCGGACACAAGAGAAGTGGATAAGCAGGTTGAATTGTTCTTACCGGATGGTAAATTAGAATTCCAAATGGGATTTGATGGTGAGATCCACAATATTATTGGAAGAGAGGAATTATTAAAGGCATTTGGAAGAACGGTTATTCCGGCAAAAAATGTGTACCATTTAAATGGTCAGCAGACATTAACTTCTTACAGTGAAAATGAAGCCGAAGGTATTGCGTATTGCCAGGCTACCCTAGTCAATGAAAAAGACGGTAAGGATGTTACGACGACAAACTACGTACGTTATACCGATCACTATGCCAAGGTCGATGGCAAATGGTATATCAAAAAGCGCAGAACGACATTCTTATTTGCCGAAACACGTTAATTGAGTTTTACCTATCCGGGGCTTCCCGGATTTTTCTTTTGAAAGGTTTGATATGGATTCCATCTCGTGACATAATAAAAAAAACGAGAAGGTACAATATGAAGAAAGTATTATCATTAAAAAAACTATTAATTATTGAATCTGTTTTATTGACGGTAATTTGTGTTTTTTTGTTTCAAATTGAATCATCGGCTACCCAATCCTTAAGCAGGCGGGATATTCTTCAGAAGGTGGATTATATTCAATCATCTACAGAGGATTACTCGGACCTGGTTGTTACGATATCCACTGAAATTAGTAATTATCATCAAAGTGAAGTTCGGTTTTTAGCCTATTTGGAAGACCGTATGGAAAACTTCGATTCCCAGATGGCTGCGAAAGCTTTATTTCCGAATGATAAGATTTTAATTAATCAAGATAAAGCCGGAAATCTTGATTACAGCATTGCCGTAAGCAGTAAGGGAACTGAATATGCGGTTATATCCGACGATGTAGAAAAGTGGCCTGATCTTGAGGACATGGAAAATGAAAACTTCGATGCGATTACCGATATTCTGGAAAGTAATGATCTGTTTCTGCTTATTGATAAAACCGGAAAGATTTTATATTCTTCCGCCGAAGAGCTTGATCAAAAGACGGTTGATGAATTAGGCTTTGGAATAAAAGATCTTCCTGTTGATGATGCGGGGTGGTTGACTATCCAAGGTGAGAAATATTATACCGCTTCTCAGAAAAAATTTGACAATAATGTCTATTATGTGGTGGCTTTAAAAAGCCAAACCATTAATACAAACAACCGCATTGCTGCCGCTTTGATTTGTATGGTCATTTGGTTTATAAGCATCTTAACCATTACCTATTATTATTTTTTGTGCCAGGAACATGCAGCCACCACTCCGGAGGAACAGACAAAAAAGCCCTATTCCCATCCATCGATATTATGTATATTGGCGGTGATTGCGATTGGTTTTGCGACTTTACATATTCAATCTTTGTTTGGATTATCTGTTTATTCGATTCAGAAAAGCGATGAAGCGAACCATATCCAGGCAAAATCCGAAATCCTGGTTGAAAATCTGAATGGGAAAAATATCATATACAGTTTGACAGGTGAAAAGAAAAGCGATGCGATTGCCTCTGCCATGCAAATGTATCCTGAATTAAATAATCAGATAGCTTTGCGTGAAATCAGAGACCTATTCGACTTCGAGTTTGTTGAGATTTATGATATCGACGAAAATCTGCAAAATTCCAGTAAATTATATAAAAATCAATATGTAGACTGGAGTGAACAGAAACTCTTTGAGGATAATGCGTTTTATTTTATCTCGAAACAGTCTTTGAGTTTCATAAACGAGACGATGAATTATAGAATTAGAAGTCCTATTTATGAAAACGGAGAACCGACTGCTTTTGTTAGGGCGGGATTGAAATTAGAACCTTATAATGAAGTAAAAGACTCTATGTGGATCGATTCCTTTATAAAGAATATTCCTGTTCAAAAAGGAAACGAAATCATATGTATAGATACCCAAAACTCCAATGTGATCTATTCATCCATTACGGATTATAATGGTACAAATATTTCTAATTTGGGCATTCCGGATACCGCCTTGAAAAATGACAGCTTCCTGTCTTTAGATTTGGAAGGACAGAAATATTTTTCAACATGTACGACCATGGATCGGTTTGCGGTGCTCTTATTAAGCCCAAGTGACAATGTATTTGAAGGACGTGCGATGATTTCCTTCATTGTGATGTTGACGTGCGCCATCATGTTAGGGGCGTTGATCATGTTGGTTTCACGTTCTCAGTTAGAACCGCTGCCTGTAGATTCAGAACAGGCGCAGGAGGAAGATATCGGTAAATTATCTGTCAGTGAGTGGATACATAAACTGATTAATAAACGACGGAAAAGGGATGCGGAAGACCGGGTTATGGCTATTGCTCGCTTTGTATATCGCATTCTTTCGTTGTTGGTTTTAGGCATTGTGTTATTCAGGGGAGCGCTGTATAGAGACAGTACGATTTTTGGCTTCTTAGTCAACGGACGCTGGGAAAAAGGATTCAATATCTTTGCGATTACCGCTGTGATTGTGATTGTCTTTGTGTATTCGGTCATCATGAGTATTGTGCTCTATCTGTTTAAAAAGCTGATATCGATCGTAAATCCAAAAAGTGAGACCATCTTACGCTTGATCAGAAGCTTTTCGATTTACGGCAGTGCACTTGCGGTGGCATTCTATTGTATGAATTTGTTGGGCATGGATTCCCAATCCTTACTTGCCTCTGCCGGACTCATGGGCTTTGTGATCAGCTGGGGTGCCAAGGATATGATTACCGATATTCTGGCAGGATTGTTCATTATTTTTGAAAACCAGTTCCAGGTCGGTGAAACAATCGAAGTTAACGGTGAAAAGGGAACGGTTTTGGAAATTGGTTTACGAACGACCCGCTTGATCAACTCAAGCTCAAATACCCGTATTATCTCCAATCGAAGCTTAACCAATGTTGTCAATAAATCACGTTATCCGGTAAACGGCAGTGTGACCATTTATATCAGCTATAATCAGGACTTAACTGCGGTGGAACAGATGTTAAGTGAACGGCTTCCAAAGCTGGAAAATATGGATCCGAATTTGTTGAGCGGACCGATCTATTTAGGGGTAACCGATTACGGTGAACAATCCATCCGCCTGTTGATCAGTTTTAAATCCGAAGAGAAATACCGCTTTGGGATCAGCACTCGTCTTTGTTCGGAAATCTATAAAATGTTTAAAGAGCAGGGATTCAAGCTAGGTATTGACCCACAGGATATTAAAGTTTCACAGGATGAAATATAAGAATCTTCTTTACAGAGGATTCTTTTTTTTTTACAGACATATTTGCTTAAAAAAAGGAATAAGCACAAGGCTTATTCCTGACTTTCGATGCGGTATACAAAGCGAACTTTTGTATCGGCTCCGTCTGGGGCACCCGCAAAGCTTTTGTTTTCATCGTTTAGAATTTGAATGTTGTTGATAATGGCCTTTAAGGCATCTACTTCACCGACACCTAAGTTAACGGCAGAGGCAAGCTTCATAATACCTTCTTGATTAAACTTAGATTGACCTTCATATAAGGTATTTGCTCCTTCATTTAATGTCGTTAGGGCTTCTTCCAAACTTTGCAGACCGTCTGCCATTTGATGGAAGGTATTCTTTTGGGCAGCTAACTGTTCGGTAGAGGCGTTTAGAGTCTGCATACCGTTTGTTAACTGGGCATTTTGTGATACTAATGTACTGGTTCCTGTATATACCTGTTCTAATGCGTTTTTCGATCCGGATTCTACCTGGCCTAAAGCCGCATCTACAGTTTCAATTCCCGTTGAAATCGATTCAGATGCCTTTGCGGCTTGATCAAGCGCTTCGGTTAAGGCTTTTAATTTAGCCGGCAGATCGGCAGGTAATTCTGCCTGCATACCCTGTACTAAAGCACTCATCTGCTCCAGTGCCTTCTTGGCGTCTTCAACATCTGTACTTAAAGATTCCATGGCACCGGAAGCCTGCTGTAATGTAGTGGCAAGTCCACTGATTTCGGTGTTGACCTGAGAGAAGATTGTGAGTATTTCAGTAGTATCAATGGTCTTTAAAGTATCCAGCTTTTCTAATTCTGTTTCTTCTTTGATTCCGCTTGTATCCACGCTTACACTCGGTGCTGTTACGACAATGCCGGAAAGAGCATCAATCTGTGCCTGAATCTGGGCCTGAGTAGTTTCATCAGTGGAAGCAGCTTTGGCAGCTTCTAAGGCGCTTATCGCATTTTGAATATCTGTATTTGCCTGTGAAGCGGCATTATTCATGTTCTCATTCAATGTCTTGGCAGATGTTTCCAAACCTGTTTTATTGGATGAGATGATTTCATTGTTGGAAGTAACGGTTTGATTATATGTATCAATCTTGGCATTATCCTTTTCAACAATCGCATTATCTTCTGCGATCGCTTCATTGATATGTTTTTCAGCTTCACCTAAAGCCTGGGCAGCTTTCTGCAGGTTCTGTAATGTTTCGGTCGTACCTTCTAATGCGGTAGATAACTGGCTTAAGATTTCCTGGTCTTCTGTGATTGTATCCTGCATATCCGATAAACCGTCATTGGCAGTTGTGATTGCCTGATTGATCTTTTCAATCTGTTCCGGAGATATTTTACCGCTTAACTCGGATACCAGGGTATTCAGTGTATTTAAGCCTTGACTTAACTGCTTAGCACCATCTTTTAAAGATGCCGGAGCATTTGGCTGCGGGGTTTCAATACCCTGTTTCACCTGATCGATACCGGAAGGAATTCCATACAGTAACTGCTGCATGGCAGTATTTACCTTGTCGGTGCCGTTGGTATATTGAATAATGCCATTATTTAATTTGGTGACACCATCATTTAACTGTTCGGTAGAATCGGCTAATTGATGAATCTTTGGATACGCACTTGTGAGTGGGGCACTCTTTTCCTTTAAGGTTGTCGTACCTTCATATAACTGACGGCTTCCGTCTTCCAATTGGGCAGAGGCGCTTGTAAGAGCAGATATACCGCTTGTGAGATCACTGATCGAGTTAAGACTTGTGAGCTCATGGATGTTGAAGTCATTTGTCATTCCGATCATGATGGAATCGGATTGATAATCCTTTACATCGGCTTCAATCACAACCGTATCGGCTACATCCAGATAATCCATAACCTGGGATAAACCGGCACTTTCCAGTGTGCTTTCAAGTCCCGGAATGGCCGCAAAGGTTAAGATTTCATTGTTTCCGTCGTTGATGATCTTACCCTGCTTGCAGCTTACATTTTGGTAATGATCGTTGTTGAGGGTCAACATACCGCCGGCTAAATAGCTTGGATGAATGTCAACAACTCTGCCACCGATATTGACTTCTTTTGTGATGTTGTTCATAAAATCAACCGTCATCGTTAAGTGCCCACTTTTACCAATCAGATCTTCCGGCTTGACTTCTTTTCCATCGAGCTTATAAGTGATTTTAACACTGACAGGTAACTGGGCTTTGGAGTTTCCCTTGTAGTAAACATCATTTCCTTTTACATTCCAGGTATATTCATTACCGGATACTTTTGGGTTTTCATCTGTCTTTACGTTTTCCACATCGGTTAAATTCAAAGTTTCCTTGATATTGGAAATACCATCATCATCGTGAATCCAGCTGGATACTACCGTATTGGATACACTTCCATCGGGATTTAATACCGCATACACGGTTTCAGTTTTTTCCGTTGGTGCAGTATCCTCATCGGCATAAACAGGTATTGTGATCATAGATCCTGCCATAACAGCGCTTAAGATCGCATTACCGATTATTTTACATATATGTTTTTCTTTGTAGTTCATACTCAATTCCTCTTTTCTTCAACTGCCTTCGGCCATCCTTTTGTAGTTTTTTCAATCAGCGGCTGTCCTAATAATAAGAAGGCCGGCAAAATTAATATGATACAAATAACAGAGACCAGGGCACCTCGTGCAAGTAAGAAGCACATGCTCTTTAATAAGTCCATTCTGGCCAGTAGAGCAACACCCATACAGGCCGCAAAGAAGGAGCCACCGCTTGTCATAATGGATGTACTTGAATGACGGATGGCGGTTTTAAGGGCTTCTTTTGTTGGCTGGCCGTTTTCGATTTCCTCACGGAATCTGGATGTCAACAGAATCGCATAGTCGACGGTTGCACCTAATTGAATGGTTCCGATGACAATACTTGCGATAAACGGCAATGTGGTATGGGTGAAATAAGGAATACCCATATTGATCGCAATCGCAAATTCAATCGTTCCAACTAAGATTACCGGAAGGGAAATGGATTTAAAGGTAATCGCAATAATGATAAAGATCATTAAGATCGATACGATATTGACCATCTTAAAGTCGATATCGGTGACTTCGATCAAATCCTTTGTCAGAGCACCTTCACCACCAATCACGGCATTTTTGTCGTATTTGTGGATGATTTTATCAATTTGATCAATCTGTGCATTTTCTTCATCCGAAGCCGAAGTGTAATCGCTGTTAGCCATGATTAAGATGTGATTTCCTTTATGTAAGATATCGGATACAACCTTTGGCTCAAAAACAGAGCTGACACCCGGTCCGATCAAATGCTGGTAAGACAGTACGTTATTGATGCCGTCCACCTTTTCAATCTCATCACACATCTCTTCAATTTCATGGGCTTTTAATTTGTCATCCACAATAATGAAGTGGGTTGTGGTCATATTGAATTTTTCTTTTAATTGATTCGTTCCGATAACACTTTGGAAATCCTGCGGCAGACCGGCGATTAAATCATAGTATTTATTCGTATTGGCCTGGGCATATAACAGAGGACCGAAACCAATGAGAAATACCAGAAGTAAAGCTTTGGCATGATCGACTACCCATACCGGAATTGTCTTTAATTCTTTAATGATGACTTTATGTTTATGTCTTTCAATCACATCATCGAAGATCATCAATAGACTAGGTAAAATTAAGATTGTTGAAATAACGCCGAGAATGACACCCTTTGCCATAACAACACCGATATCTCTTCCTAAGGTCAAACGCATAATACATAATGCCACGAAACCGGCAATGGTTGTGATGGAGGAGCTGGATATCGATACGAATGTTGCCTGAATGGCTTTTGACATCGCTTCTTCCTTAGATTCGTTATGTTTCTTTTCTTCCTGATAACGATGCAGAAGGAAGATGGAGTAGTCCATCGTAACAGCTAACTGTAAAACTAATGTCAACGCCTGTGTAATATAGGATATTTCGCCTAAGAATACATTGGTTCCAAAGTTGTATATGATTGGGAAGGCAATTCCTAACATAAATACAAATGGAGCTGCATTGGATTCCAAACCTAACCATAGAACAACTAATACCAATAGAATCGCAATACCGCTGTATAACAGGATTTCATTGTCGACCATTTCCTTGGTATCCTGGGCAATGGCTGACATACCGCCTAAGAAGCAGTCTTTTGCGGCAATCTTTTTGATTTGTGCAATCGCATCCAAAGTTCTTTGCGATGCGGTTCCTTCTTCAAATGTGATGATTAACATCGTACTGTCATCACTGTATAAAAATTTGTTTAAGCGCTCTGGAATGGCTTCCTTAGGGATGGTGATATCTAATACATCGTCCCGCCAATAGACTTTGGCAACACCATCTACCTGCTGGATTTCCTGTTTGAGCTTAACAACATCTTTGTCTTTCATTCCATTTACCACCAGCATATCCACACTGGCTAAATTGAATTCATCACCAAGAAGCGATTGTGCCCGCATAGATTCTACTTCGGAAGGAAGATAAGACAAAATATCATAGTTAACACCCGTACCGATAAATCCTAAGATACTTGGGATCACAAGAATAATCGCCAGGATCAGGATACGGTTTCTCTGTTTAACTATGAATCTTGATAATTTTTCCATATCTTTCATCTCTTTCCTTTTACGTTTAGAAGTATAGGATTAAAATGACCGATAGTCAATAATTAATTTGAAATTATGTAAAACTAAGGTAAAATAAGCTAGAAATGATAGTCTATTAGTCATTTTTTGTTTATAATGGAGTTGGTGATGTTATGAAATCAAAGGTATTGGAAAATAAGAAAAGGAAATTAGATCAATTACTTGACAGTGCATTTGAATTGTTTTCATCAGAAGATATTCAAAATGTATCGATATCGGATATTGTCAAACAGGCAGGAATCGCCAAGGGTACTTTTTATTTGTACTTTAAAGATAAATATGATCTTCAAAAGGCGCTGATCAAAAGGGAATCAAGGCGTGTCTTTGAAGAAGCTCATCAAATCTATCTAGAAAATGATATTCGTGATTTTGAAGATGGCGTGATCTTTTTGATCAATCAGGTATTGATCATCTTAGAGAACAATTCGATTATTTTACGCTTTATCCATAAAAGCCTGTCCTGGGGAGTATTTGATTCGGAATTAAAGGATGTATTAAGAGATGATTCCTTTAATCTTGTGGAATTGTTTAAACAAGACATAGAAAAATCTGGTTATCATTTTGATAATCCGGAAATCACATTGTTCATTATATTGGATATGGTAGGCTCAGCCTGTTATTCCAGTATTATGGATGATTATCCTTTGCCGTTTAATGAATTTAAACCGTATCTGTTAAATGCGGTCAGATCGATTCTTCATGAAGGAGCACCGAAATAATATCCATAATTACTTTTTGGTAAGTACCGCACTTTAAAGTGCGTACTTTTTTTTACATCCGATTTCATTACAATGAACAGTGTAAGAAAGAGAGGATATGCACATGAAAAATTGGGCACTGAAATTTGGATTAAATCATGAAGGAGCAAATGTTAAAAACATTTATTACACAGAGTCATATTTTGAATTGGATGGTCTTACCAATCCGGCCACTGCCGAAGCTTATACAGATAAGGAAGTAGAAGAGATCAAGGCCAATGCCGTAGAAGGAAATGACAAATATATTTTTGATGCTGAAAAGGACGCATTGATCGGCATGGAAGCTTTTGATACAGGAAAGGTGTATTGGTATGATGTTGAAAACGGAAAGAAAATCACTGCCAATGCAGCTCCGATTGTATTAGATGGAAAAACAGGTACATTTAAGACCATGGAAGGATCTGAAGTTGCACAGCCTTTGAAGTAATATTAGAAAATGGTAAAATGAAGCCGGGTGATACAATGGTTAAAACATATACAGATTGTCCGGTGGAATACACGGCATCCCTGCTGGGAAATAAATGGAATCCCTTGATCTTAAGGGAATTGTTGACGGGTACAAAACGATACAATGAATTATCCAGATCGATAGTCGGTATATCACCGAAGGTTCTTACACAGAACTTACGGGATCTGGAAGAAAACGGAATATTAGAAAGAATTGTATATCCGGAAGTACCTCCGAAAGTAGAATATATGTTAACTAAGAAGGGTTGGGAACTGGAACCGATCATTGAAGCTATGAGGGTGTTTGGATTAAAATACCGGCATATTGAAAATACAGGCGATATGTAGCCTGTATTTTTATTCGTTTAATTATTGACGCTGTGTCAGAATTGGATATAATGATGTTGACGTGGTGTCAGAATAGAGGGATAAGATATGCCAAAAGGATCACCGGAAAGAACAGCAGCCAGAAAAGAAGAAATCATTCAGGCTTGTGAAAAGCTTTATCAAACGATGAGCTTTAAAGAAATCACATTAAAAGAGATTGGAAAAGTAACTTCTTTTTCCCGGCCGACGATATACAACTATTTTCAAACAAAGGAAGAAATCTTTCTTGCCCTGTTTGAATTGGAATATGAAAGATGGAATGAAGATCTTGTTCATATTATGAATGATAACGATTATCTCACTAAAACAGAAATCGCAGAACAATTAGCGCATTCCTTAGAGAAAAGAGAACAGCTTTTAAAGCTGTTGTCGATGAACAACTACGATATGGAAGCTAACAGCCGTCCTGAGCTTTTGACCAGCTTCAAAAGAGCGTATGGAAATTCGATGAAAAATGTAAGAAAAATATTGGATAAATTCTGTCCGGAAATGAGCGCTTTGGATAAACAGAATTTTATCTATATCTTTTTCCCGTTTATGTTCGGGATTTATCCATATGCCGTAGTGACCGATAAGCAGAAAAAGGCAATGGAAGAAGCAGATGTTGATTATCTATATCAATCCATTTATGAAATAACCTATAACTGTTTGAAAAGACTGTTGAAAGCTGAATAAAGGAGGACAAATTGTATGACTGTTTTACCGAAACTGGCTCTTGGTGCCTGGGCATGGGGCAATGATGGAACATTTGGAAACAACCTAACTGCTGAGACGTTAAAACCGATTTTTGAGACCACAATGAAAAACGGTTTGAATCTTTGGGATACAGCCTATGCCTATGGTATGGGTACTTCTGAGAAAGTATTGGCAGGATTTTTAAAAGGACTTCCAAGAGATTCTTACTTAGTATCGGATAAATTTACACCGCAGGCTGCTGATACCTCTTCTCCTACCGCAATGAAGGATATGATTGAAATGCAGTTAAAATTGATGGATTTGGATCATTTTGATGTGTATTGGATCCACAATGTATCCGGCGCTCCAAAATGGACCGAAGAGCTTGCCAAATATTTTGAAGGGAAAAAGGATGTTCCTTTATTGGGTGTATCCAACCATAATCTGGCAGAAATTAAACAGGCCAATGAAATTTTAAAGAGCCATGGTTTAAAATTATCGGCTGTTCAGAATCATTACAGCTTGATCAACCGTTCTTCCGAGGATTCCGGAATTCTGGATTACTGTAAAGAAAACGATATTTATATCTTTGCGTATATGGTTTTAGAGCAGGGGGCTTTATCCGGTAAATACGATACCAAACATCCGATGCCGGAAGGCTCTGCCAGAGCTGAAACTTATAACCCGGTATTAGATAAGCTGGAAGTATTAAACGGAGAGCTTAAAAAATTAGCGGATAAGTATGGTGTAGGTCCTGCCCAGATTCCGGTGGCATGGGCTATCGCAAAGGGAACACTTCCGATTATCGGTGTTACCAAAACTACTCATGTAGAAGATGCTGTTAAAGCAGCTAACGTTACATTAACGGCAGAGGAAACAGCGCATTTAGAAGCGGTAGCGGATTCGCTTGGAATCAATGCGATTCGCTTCTGGGAAAAGGAGATGAAATAAGATGGCAAAGAAAAATATCGGAGCAACATTAGCTTTATATCCAAGTCCTGTAATTGTGGTAGGTGCTATGGTAAATGATAAACCGACATGGACATTAGCTGCCCATGCAGGAACGGTTGCCCACAGTCATTTAATGTTGTCGCTGGTACAGGCACATTATATTAATCAGGGCATTCGTGAAAATAAAAAGGTATCTGTTAACGTAGTGGATGAATCCTGGCTTGCCAAGGCTGATAAGATGGGTACCACAAGCGGAAATAAAGTGGATAAGTCCGAAGCTTTCGCATGGACAATGGGAGAAAATGGAGCTCCATTAATTGATGAGGCAAAAGTATCCATTGAATGTGAAGTGGATAGTAACTATGAGTTAGAGAACTTTGATAATTTTATTTGTAAGATTCTGGCAACATATGCGGATGAATCGGTATTAAATGACAAAGGTAAAATCAATTACCATGTATTTAAACCGGTATTGTTTGAATTCCCAACATATGAATACTTTGTGACAGGAGAAAAAGTCGGTAATTGTGCTAAAATGAACTCGTAATATACAAGGAGGAAACAATGAAAAAACGGAATTTAGGCGGAGTTGAAGTATCTGCCATTGGAATGGGATGTATGGGTTTTTCTCATGCGGAAGGTGAACAAACCGACATTAATACTGCAGCCGTTATCCTTCGGGAAGCGGTGGATTTGGGTTATACATACTTTAATACCGGATGGAATTACGGTAATGCGATTGATCCTCATCATAATGAGAAAATTCTCGGTAAAGCTTTTGCCGGTATTCGTGACAAAGTTGTGATTTCATCAAAATGCGGTGTTACTTTTGACTACGCAGTAAATCGGGATAAACCACCTCTAATCTTTGATTTCAGTCGGGAAAAGGTGAGAAAGAGTGTCGATGAATCACTGATGCGGTTGAATACGGATTATATTGACTTCTATCTTCAGGCAAGAATTGATCCCAATACGGAACCGGAAGAAGCAGCACAGACGATGGCAGAGCTGATCAAAGAAGGTAAGATCCTGCATTGGGGTGTTTCGGAAGCCAATCTTGATTATGTCAAAAGAGCGCATGCGGTATGTCCGATCTCTGTGGTAGAAAACAGCTACAATATTATGAATCGTAAAAATGAAGTTATGATTCCTTTCTTAGAGGAAAATAATATTGGATGGATTGCCTTTACACCGCTTATGAAGGGGCTTTTGACCAATACGTTTGAAAAGGGTACAACATTTGCGCCGGATGACTGGAGAAGTAACCAGATCAACGATGCCAACTTTGATAAAACAGCAGCTTTAAGAGCATATCTGGAAGAACTTGCCAAAGAAAAGAATGCGACAGTTACACAGATTTCCTTGGCATGGATTTTGAACAGAAAGCCATATATCGTTCCGATTCCGGGAATGAAAAAGGCATCTCGATTAAAAGAAAATGCCCAGGCATCTGAAATTATTATCAGTGATGACCAAATGAAGAAAATTGATGAAATAGTTTCATCCATACAATAGTAAATAAGGAGGATGGTTTCATGCAGAAGAATTTGATGGTTCATAGAATCGTGGATGTCTGTATGACTATCCTTCTTTTATGTCTTATGGCTTATCAAATTACCGGTGCTGCACTTCATGAATGGATCGGTATAATAATGACGGTTCTTGTGATTGTACATCAGATTTTAAATAAGCGATGGTATGGAGCTCTGTTTAAAGGAAAATATAACCTATATCGTATCAGCCAGACCGTAGTGAATATATTGTTGATTATATCGTTCATTCTTACTGCAGTATGCGGTATGGCAATGAGTGGACATGCAGTTCCGTTTTTATATGGCATTTTACCTGTATCTATCGCAAGAAGTTTCCATCTTGCCCTGTCCCATTGGGCATTTATCCTGATGGGATTACATCTAGGCTTACATGTTCCAATGATTCTTTCAAAATGGAAATTAAACCAAAGAATCAGAACAATCTTTTCTATTATTTCATGTATCATTGCCGGTCTTGGATTCTATCTTTTCTTAAAGTCCGGTATTCAGGATTATCTATTCTTTAAAGTTGTATTTGCGTTCTTAGATTATGAAAAATCAGCTTTGATGGTCTTTTTGGAACATATCTGCATGTTGGTTTTCTGGGCGTTTATGGGTACACAAATTGCGAATATCTGCAGATATAGCACACGAAAGGATATAACCGGTAAAAAGAAATGGCTTCCGGCCTGTCTTATGGTCATAGCTGTAGTGATTGGCTTGGTGCTGAATGTTATCGTATCGGGAGTCAGTGTTTAACTGAATGTAATAAGCGGACAAAATCCGCTTTTTTTTGTCATAAATAAGGGCATTTTTGATGATTTTGGCAGACTAAATGGAATAAGACAGCCAAATGGCAGACAAAACGGCTTAAGTCTGCCAAATTGGATTTTTTGACAGATAGAATTTTGATAATAATTGCGGATATCAGAAACAATGTTTAGTCCACTTAATCTTGATGATAAGAAATTAATGTGGTAGATTAAATATCGGTAGTAGGGAGTAGCTAACGCAATTGCGTAACATATTTCGTCAGTACGGGAATATCCCCGGGATACGTTCAAAGATGCAAGACTATTATCACAGCTTTTTAGTGTTGTGATGGTAGTCTTTTTTATTTTCATCACAACCGAATATCTTGAAGATATAGGGAGGAAGTATATGAAGATATTCGCTTTAGTATTATTTATTTTGATGTATGTTCTAATGATTACCAAGCCTAAATACAGGCCGTTCTATGCCTTGGGTGTAGGATTGATTTTCCTGGTTTCAGGGATCCTGCCATTTAGCAGTTTAATGGCAACAATTAACTGGAATGTCTTATTGATGATCTCAGGAACGATGATTCTGGTTTATTATTTTATTGAGTCCAAGATGCCGAATCTATTGGCAGATATTCTCTTAAGTAAATCGAAGAATGTGATGTGGGTAACTATCATCATGTCTTTGTTTGCGGGGATTATCTCTGCCTTTATCGATAATGTGGCAACGGTATTGATGGTAGCGCCGGTAGGTATTGCGATCTGTAAGAAGTTGAATAAAAATCCGGTAGGAATGATTCTTTCTATTGCGGTATCTTCCAATTTACAGGGAGCGGCTACATTAGTAGGTGATACAACGTCCATTATGCTGGGTGACTATGCGCGTATGAATTTCATGGATTTCTTCTGGATGAAAGGAAGACCGGGTATGTTCTTTGCGGTAGAACTCGGTGCATTGGCAACCATTCCGGTTATGATGTATTTATTCCGTAAGGAAACCGAACCGGTAGATTCTCATGACAGAACGCCGGTACATGATTTACTTCCGACTATTATGTTACTGCTGATGGTGGGATGTTTAATTACGGCATCCTTTATGCCAAATACACCGGATATCACTAATGGAGCTATCTGCTGTATATTAGCCGTATTTATGATGATCATTGACTGCGGTAAAAAGAGAAGTACAAGTGATACATTAGCTGCTCTTCAAAGTCTTGACTTTGAAACATTAGGATTACTTGTTGGTTTATTTGTAGTCATCGGCGGTCTTACCAATGTAGGTATTATTGATGATTTTGCGGCTTTAATTGTTAAGTTTGGTGGAAATAATATCTTCTTACTCTATACGATTGTGGTATGGGGATCCGTATTGATTTCTGCCTTTGTGGACAATATCCCTTATGTTGCCACGATGTTACCGGTACTTACTGCGGTAACTACAACGTTAGGAATTGAGCCGTATCTTTTATATTTTGGTTTATTATCAGGAGCAACCTTAGGCGGAAATATTACACCAATCGGTGCCTCTGCCAATATTACTGCGGTTGGTATGTTGAAAAAAGAAGGTTATGAAGTATCCTTTAAGGAATTCATGCGAATCGGTATTCCTTATACCTTAACAGCAGTCACAGTAGGATATTTGTTTATCTGGTTTGTGTGGACATAAGTTATTTAGAAGTTCGAAATTGTCGTACATGACGAATTCGAACTTTTTTATATTAGATATGGAACAATTGAGTGAAGGGATAAGAGATGATAAAATACAAGTTAGAATAAACTAACCAATGGAGTATATATATGACAATATTATTATCAATCGCAGGCTGTATTTTATTATTCTTAGGAATATGGGGAATTACTGTAACATTACCAACCCCTTTATTGATCACTTATTTTCCAAAAGATGTGCAGGAAAAGCTAAAACCAAGGCTGGAAAACCAGCCTATGACCTTTAAACGAATTGTAGGATGGATTATTCTTGTCGGAATGATTGTGGGCTATATCGTTTTATTTATCTATGCAGGAATCGATGGCAAAAGGCAGGGTTTTACCTTCTGGCAGTATTTTCAAAGATTCTTTACCATGGGTGCTGTTATGAAGATATTTGATATAGTGTGTTTAGATTATTTCCTTTTGACAAAGAGCCATTTCTTTCAACATTACTTTCCGGAAACGGAAGGATGTGAAGGATGGAAACAGTTTGGTTATAATCGTTCACAACAGTTGAAACAATGTGTGAAGATTGTGATTGGAAGTTTTATAACGGCATTATTATTTTCAATATTTTAGAAAGGGGAAAATATGGAACAAACATCAGTGCAGACAGAAGGTTTTGAAGGCATTCTGTATCAAGGGGATGGCAGAAAAGATAAAGTAATCATTGTGATGTCAGGATCTAACGGCGGTATGTCTTTAACAGAAAAAGAAGCCAAATTTTATCATGAACATGGCATGCCGGCCTTAGCTCTGGCCTTGTTTAAAACGAAACAGACTTCACCGGATTTGTCCTGTGTTCCGGTGGAATATGTAGAAAGAGCGAAAGACTGGCTTAAGAAGAAAGGATATGAAAAAGTAGGAATTGATGGAACATCCAAGGGAAGTGAAATGGCTCTTTTAGCAGCATCGATGTTTCCGGATATTTCCTGTGTCATCGCAAGAGTTCCATCGCATTTTATCAGTGAAGGCTTATCCGGTTCCGGCAAGAACAAAGGTCCATCCAATACTTCGTGTTGGTCGTATCATGGCAAACAGATTCCTTATGCACCGTATAAGTCACGTCATTTCAATATTCTTTCCATGATCAAGAAGGAAAAGGAATTACATATTATTACTTTTAACAGCGATAAAGATGTCACTGAGGATACATTGATTCCGATTGAAAAGATCAAGGCACCGATTTTGATGATTTCTTCGAAGCATGATGCCGTATGGCCATCTTTTGAAAGTGCTGCGTATATGGAAAAGAAACTTACAGAAATGAGTTTTCCGTATCCTCATAAACATATTGCCTACGAGTATATGAGTCATGCAGCCATCACTAAATTGCCATGGATTTATAAATGGGCGTTTAAGCAGGAGCGAAGATATCCTGAAGAATGTCAAAAAGATAGAGAAGATATGAAAAAGGAATTACTTGACTGGGTAAATCATATTTGGAAATAAGGAGAGTTAAATAGTGACTACAATTGTTCTTTTATTGATTATGATGGCCGGTTTATTTTTGATTCTATGGGCTACTGTTGGTTTTATTCAGGATAAACGTTTTTTTACATCGGCTCCTAAAGAGGTGCAGAAAGCTGTTCAACCTAAAAAAGAAAGATTTAATGGGCAGCATCTTGTCGGATATATTATGGCAATGATCGCAATATGTATGCTCTTTGGTTCGGTATTGTATGGAGCATGGGATGGTATCCGCAATGGCTTTACCTTTGGACAGTTTTTGGCACGATTTATCATTTTGATGTGGGGAGTACAGATATTTGATGTCGTATTCTTTGATTATTATTTGTTGTGCCGGTCTAATTTCTTTCCGCATTACTATCCGGAAACAGCGCCTTATCTGGGCCCGCATTTATTTGGATATAATTGGAAATCACATCTTATGGAGGCATTCTTTTTATTGGCAGTCAGTATTGTGCTGGCATGGATTTGTACCAAATTGTAGGAGAAAATATGAATTTAGATAAACAACTCGATATAAAAGATATTCTAATCAACAAAACAGGAACAGAAAAGGCAAATGAAATATGGAGTCGGGCGGAAGAAATCCTTTCTTCTTTGGAAAAGAAATATCCAAATCCTTCCAAGGCATTCAATATGCATCTATCCTTTATTCTTCCTTCAGCTGCCATTCAATTGGCATGTAAAGAAATAACAGGGGATGAAAAGATAGGGTATAATGCGATATCCGTTAAATCATGGGCGAAATCGGAAAAGATGGGTAATTTCATCAAAAAGATGACAAAGATTCCCGGATTTAAACGCTTCTTTTTAAGGATCTGGGATCCCATCAGCAAGAAGATGTTCGGTCCTAAAGCAGGGTTTAAAAACGTGTTTTATCCAAAAAAGAAAGATGAATATCGCATGGATATTGTAGAGTGTCCCTATCATCGATGTTTTACGGAGTTGGGTACACCGGAGCTTATTAAAATATACTGTATCAATGATGAATATATCTATGGACATTTACCGGGTATTGAATTTATAAGAACGACTACACTTGGAACCGGTGGAGATAAGTGCGATTTCTGTATACGTTTAAAAAGAGAATCAAAATGATAAAGCATGTTGGAAATAGATAAAACAGATTCCGAAATTTTGATGATTGCCGGAAAAAAAGATGAGGCATGGTCATCGAAATTATCGATTGGATACAGGGGTCATCCTAAGGATGCCCTTTTTTACTATTCATTTGGGTAATAGCGGTATACCGAAAAAGCAGTTTATCTTCGAAAAATGAATAGATATACTAAAAATAAGTTAAAGGAGGTTTACCTTATGAATACATTTACATACAGCTATCCTGTAAAAGTATATTTCGGTGAAAAGACTGCCGTTAATAATCTTCCTATGGAATTGTCTAAAGTAGGAAAGAATGTGCTTCTTGCGTATGGCGGTGGTTCTGTTAAGAAGAATGGAATATATGATGAATTGATGGGCATCTTAAAAGATGCCGGAAAGAATGTAACAGAATTTACCGGTATTATGTCAAATCCTACCTACAGAAAGGTGCAGGAAGGAGCCAAACTTGCCAAAGAAAATCATATTGACTTTATCCTGGCAGTAGGCGGAGGTTCTGTGATTGATTGCTGCAAGATTGTATCTGCCCAGGCAAAATCAGATCAGGATATCTGGGAAATGGAATATACCGATCATAAACAGCCTTCTGAATTTATTCCGATGGGAGCGGTTGTGACTGCCTTTGGAACAGGTGCTGAGATGAATAACGGTGCGGTTATCACAAATGAAGAAAAGATGTTGAAATCTGCACTTTGGGGTGCCTTCTACAGCTTTGCGATCTTAGATCCGGTATATACGATGACCATGCCGATCAAGCAGGTAATCTCAGGTGCATTTGACTCGCTTTCTCACAGTATGGAAACCTATATGGGTTCTCCTCGTGAAGTCAATCTGTCGGATGAAATTAATGAAGCGACTCAGCGAAATATTATCCGCAATATTCGAGCTACTCTTAAAAATCCTCAGGATGTTCAGGCAAGAAGTGAACTAATCTGGGCTGCTGCGATGGCAGAAAACGGTATTTTGAAAATCGGAAAGGTAACCGATTTCCAATGCCACATGCTGGAACATCAGTTGGGCGCTTATACGGACTGTAACCATGGACAGGGGTTAGCTGTTTTACATCCGGTTCTTTATCGTCATATGATGCCTGAGGCAAATCATCAATTTGCACGTTTGGCAGTTGAAGTATGGAATATCGATCCATCCGGTAAAACGGAATCGGAACTCGCCGAATCATTTATTCAGGCACTGGCTGATTTTATTAAGGAAATCGGTCTGCCGACAACTTTTGCGCAGATGAACATTCCTTCCAATACAGATTTCAAGGCGATTGCCGACAGTACTGTTCTTACCGGCGGATGCACAAAGAAGTTTACCCGAGAAGAATTATTGGAAGTACTAAATGAGTGTAGATAAGGAGAGGTATATGGAGAATAGAATTACATTAAATAACGGGTATGTCATCCCACAGCTTGGTTTTGGAACGATCAATCAATTCGGTGATCAAATTACCGATAATGTAGCGTATGCGCTTAATCATGGATACGATTTGATTGATACTGCCAACCGCTACAACAATGAAGTGGAAGTAGGCTTAGGATTAAAGAAATCCGGAAGAGCCAGAGAATCATATTTTCTTGAGACAAAATTAGGACCGACGCTCTATGAAAATGATCATGTGATTGATGATACATTAAAGCGTCTGGGTGTAGATTATATTGATGTCATGATCCTGCACCATCCGGTTAATAATTATATCTATGCCTATAAGATGTTGGAAAAGGCATATAAAGAAGGAAAACTAAAGGCAATCGGAATCTCCAACTTTCCGGTGGAAAAGATTCAGGAAATACTGGATCAATGTGAAATTGTACCGGCTATCATGCAGGTAGAATGTCATCCGTATTATCCGGCAGAAAAAGTTAAATCATTCTGTGATGAAAAAGGAATCAAATTACAGTCATGGTTCCCGTTAGGGCATGGAAACAGTGATCTGTTAAATGAACCAATCATTCAAAAACTGGCTGAAAAATACGGTAAATCATCGGTTCAGATTATTTTAAGATGGCATACCCAGATGGGCTTCGCTCTTGTACCGGGAAGCCGTTCGCATGATCATATCTTAAGCAATGCGCAAATCTTTGATTTCAAGATGACGGATGAAGAAATGGATGAAATCGCATCGATTAACAGACACGAACCGTTTTTCAAGGTCACTCCGGAATCACTTCAAAGAGTAGCGACTACCAAATGTAAATTTGAGGAGGAATAAATATGGAGTATGTAACACTGAGTAATGGAATTAAGATGCCGATGGAAGGCTTCGGTGTCTTCCGTGTACCGGATAAAGAAGAATGTAAACAATCCGTATTGAATGCCATTAAGATTGGATATCGTTTAATTGATACTGCAGCGTCATACGGTAATGAGGATGCCGTTGGTGAAGCCGTTCGTGAAGCAGTTGCGCAGGGAATCTGCACTCGTGAAGAGTTGTTTATCACATCGAAATTATGGGTTCAGGATCTGGAAAGTTATGAAACCGCAAAAGCCGGTATCGAAAGATCTTTAAAGAATCTGGGATTGGATTATATAGATTTGTATCTTCAACATCAGGCTATGAAGGATTACTTCAGTGCATGGCGTGCCATGGAAGATGCATATAAGGAAGGTAAGATTCGCGCCATCGGTGTATCAAATTTCTATCCGAATATTTTAACTAATTTCTGCGAAACCGTAAAAATCAAACCGGCGGTCAACCAAATTGAAACACATCCATACTATACTCAGGATTTGGCTCTTGAAACCGCAAAGTATTACGGTGTAACCGTTGAAGCATGGGCACCGCTTGGCGGCGGAAGATATAATCCATTTGAAGAAGAAGCTTTTATCAAAATTGCCCAGGCACACGGTAAAACGGTAGGACAGGTCATTTTGAGATGGAATGTGCAGAGAGGTGTTGTGATTATTCCGAAATCTACGCATCTTAACCGCATTCAGGAAAACTTTGATATTTGGGATTTTGAATTGACAGAAGAAGAGATGAAGACCATTTCTTCCTTTGATATGGGTGCTTCGGGAAGTCGCGCTAAACATTTTGATCCGGATTTTGTCAGAATGTGCCTGGAAAGAAAAATTCACGATTAGAAATAAAAAACAGTCCAGTTTAAAAAGGACTGTTTTTTAACTTCAAAATTGAATAAAAACAATAATCAAGTTATAATACAAATATAAAGTTAAGAAGGAGGGACACATGGAGTATTTATATCGTGTATTAGGTTATGAAACTGTCTATCAAGATGAAATACTGAAATCTATGCCGAGTTATATATGCTCCCGATATCGGTTGAGAAAGGTGACGATAGACGGGAATCAGGCGATATTTGTCTATCCAAAAAATGAGCTTGATTCTGTGAATCACATAAGAAAACATATCGAACGAATTGAACGAGAAGTAAATGCACCTGCTGTACTGGTGCTCGATCGTTTAACGTATAGACAGAAGGAATATCTTCTGCGGGATCGGATTCCTTTTGTGGTTGACGGTAAACAAATATATCTTCCTTTTATGGCCGTTTATCTTCAAGAACGCTCAGACAGTGAGAGAATCAAGGTAAAGTCTTTGTTGCCGTCTGCTCAATTACTGCTTCTCCATTTTATTTATGAAGGGTGTAAAGGGATGTTAGCAAGTGATGCCTGTAAGGCTCTTTCTTTAACACCTATGTCAATATCCAGAGCATCCAGGCAGCTTGAAGAGATGAGGCTCATCACTATTCAGAAAAGGGGTGTACAGAAGGTTCTTATTTCCAATGAAACACCACAGAACCTTTTTAATACAGCTAAAAGCTTTTTGAATAGTCCTGTTAAGAGGATTATTTATGTTGACAAGAAAGAGATTCAAGAACAATTACTGAAAAGCGGAGAGTCTGCTTTAGCTGAATACTCTATGTTGAATCCTTCTGAGTTGGAATGTTATGCATCAGGTTCTATCTCAAGATGGGAAAAATATTCAACAAAAGAGCTGCAAAGTTCAAAAAATCAATGCGCTGTAGAATTATGGAGATATGATCCTAAGATACTTTCAAAAGGGGATTGTGTCGATCGACTTTCTTTGGCTTTGTCACTTCAAGAGAATCACGATGAACGTGTAGAAGCAGTCACAGAGGATATCCTGAATGAATTATGGAGGGATATTAGTGATAAGAGGGATTGATAGTTTTCGAGAATGGTTTGAAGGCTATGAGAATCAGTATGTGATAATTGGTGGAACAGCTTGTGACCTTATTATGTCAAATGAAGGTCTGGATTTTCGTGCTACCAAAGATATAGATATGGTTTTGATTATCGAGATGATTAATTATGAATTTGGAAAAAAATTATGGAAGTATATCACATCGGCGGGATATGAACATAAAAATAAAAGTGATGGTATGCCTCAATTCTACCGATTTACGAATCCTAAATCGAAAGAGTTTCCTTTTATGATTGAATTATTTTCAAGGCGACCAAATATGCTTTTTTTGCCTAAAGAGGCAATATTAACTCCACTTCCTATTGATGAAGGAATCTCTAGTTTATCAGCAATATTGCTTAACGAGGATTATTATGCTTTTTTAAAAAATGGACGAATCCAGATAGATGGGGTAACTATTTTAGATGCTCCTTATCTAATTCCGTTTAAAGCAAAAGCATGGCTTGATTTGTCCGCAAGAAAAGCTAGGGGTGAAAAAGTCGATAGCAAAAATATTCGGAAACATAAAAATGATGTTTTTCGCCTTACGGAACTTCTCAATAGAGATATGCAAATGTCTGGACAAATGTCTGATGCGGTTCATAAGGATATGTCATACTTTATTGAGCAAATGAAACATGAAGAAATTGATCTGAAGCAGCTAAAGATTCGTGGAAAAACTAAAGAGGAAATTCTAAGCGATTTAGCTAAAATTTATCTCTAGATATAGTTGAAAATTTATTTGTTGAAACATAAACACCAGTCCGATGATTTAAAAGGACTGGTTTTATTTATAGCACTTGATAAAAGAGTGTTTGCCGTTGATAGATTCAAATACCCGTATCTCGCAATTATGAGGCTTCGGCCTCCAATAGATTCCGTCGGGTTTATCCATTAAATAACCGCATAATGCCCGCATAATTCCTCCATGACAAGATATCAATACATTTTCATAAGGCATGGATTCAATCTCTTTGAGAAAAGAGGAAGCTCTTTTTGTCATGGATTCAATGGTCTCTACACTATCCGGTGCTTTAAAAAATTCCGGTAATGCCCAATAGAGTGACATCTTTAAACCCATGGATGTATATTTTTTCTGTTCATAAACTCCAAAGTCAGTTTCAATGATTCGCTTATCAATGATCACATCATTGATATCTACATTTCCGATAATCGATGCGGTTACGATGGCTCTTTGAAGCGGGCTGGCATATACCGCATCAAATTGAATGTCTCCAATTTTTTCGCGGGCTTCTTTTGCCTGCATGATACCTGTTTCGTTTAATGGCTCATCCGTTAATCCCTGCATTAATTTTTGTTTGTTTAAGCGGGTCTGTCCGTGTCTTGTGATCCAAATTTTCATGTGCATATTATAACGGATTTTCAAAGGTTTTGCGTATAATAAACGTAAAGGAATTACACAATATGAAAAAAATCGCAGTTTTTATGAAGCTGGACAATGAGCAGAAAGAAAAGCTTGTAGGTGCTGCTAAGAAATATGGATACCAGGTCGATTTTTATCAGGATCAAAGGGATTATCCTACCAATGAAGATGTAGAAATTCTTATCGGAAATACGGTAGATCAAATTGAAAAAAGTAAAAATTTAAAATGGATGCATCTCTATTTTGCCGGGGTTTCGGATGAAATATTAAAAAGGCTTCCTCAAACATGTCTTTTGACAAATTCTTCGGGAGCCTACGGTATTACGATCGCCGAACATATGATTATGCAGACACTCATGATTCTAAGGGGTATGCCGGTATTCTTTGAAAGCGCAGTTAAACACGAATGGCATAAGCCGATAGGACAGACATCCATTAAAGATGCCCGTGTCACCGTACTTGGAGCAGGGGATATCGGAACCAACTACGCAAAGCGGATCAAAGCTTTTGAGCCAAAACAGATTATTGCCGTAAATCGAAGCGGTATCTCTAAAGAAGATATTTATGATCAGGTATATCCGATTTCAAAATTGGAAGAAGTATTACCTCATACCGATATATTGGCGATGAGTTTACCGGGAACACCGGAAACGGATAAGATCATCAATGCACATACTTTGTCATTGATGCCAAAGGGCTCTTATATCATCAATGTCGGACGTGGTAACAGCATCGATGAAAAGGCATTGATTGAAGCATTGAATTGGGATCATCTGGCAGGAGTTGCCTTAGATGTCTTTGAACAAGAGCCATTAGATAAAGATTCTGTTTTATGGGATACAAAGAATTTAATTATTACCCCGCATATGGCCGGACCGCATACCGAAATCCATGCCAATCGTTTAATCGTAGATATTTTCTGTGAAAATTTAGAGAATTATGAATTAAATAAACCGTTAAAAAATATCGTAAACAGGAAATTAGGATATTAATTATATAAAATAAAAGAAAGAGGAAGGAAGATAAGAAATGAAAAAGATTGCCGTATTTTTAAAAGTAGATGACGTATTGAATCAAAAAATGATCGATGTGGCTAAAAAGTATGGATATCAGGTGGCATTTTATTCCAATCAACATGATTTTGAGCCTGATGATGAGGTAGAAATTCTATTCGCAACTAATGCCGGATTGATTGAAAAATGTAAGAATTTAAAATGGATGGCTTTATTTTCTGCAGGGGTACCGGCAGCTGTATTGGAAAAATTACCGGCTGAGTGTTTCTTGACAAATTCTTCCGGAGCCTATGGGTTAACACTTGCCGAGCATATGGTGATGCAGACATTGATGATTATCAGAGGAATGCCTGTTTATTTTGAAAGCTCTGTAAAACATGAGTGGCATAAGCCGGTGCCACAGATTTCCATTAAGGATGCCCGCGTGACCGTACTTGGAGCAGGGGATATCGGAACCAATTATGCCAAACGGATCAAAGCTTTTGAACCAAAACAGATTGTTGCCGTAAATCGCAGCGGTGTCTCCAAAGAAGAAGTATATGATGAAGTATATCCGATTTCCAAATTAGAGGAAGTATTAGCGGATACGGATATTCTGGCCATGAGCTTACCGGGTACACCGGCCACAAAAAATATCATCAATGAACATACTTTATCATTAATGCCAAAGGGCTCCTATCTTATCAATGTAGGACGTGGCAACAGCGTTGATGAACAGGCATTAATCGAAGCACTAAACTCTGGTCATCTGGCAGGAGCAGCCTTAGATGTATTTGAAACAGAACCTCTGCCGACAGATTCATCATTATGGACAACGAAAAATCTGATTATTACTCCGCATGTGGCAGGCAATCAGACAGTACGCTATACACGTGAGAAAATCGTAGATATGTTCTGTGAAAATATTGAAAATATTGCGTTGGATAAGCCGTTAAAATATACGGTCAACCGTAAATTGGGATACTAGAAAAAGCTGCAATGTAGCTTTTTTTATACAATATGTTATAGAACTAATTTAGAACAATATATAAAATTCTAATAATTTTCAATAGTCTGGAATTGGATTATAGTATCACTGTCAAATGAAAAGGAGGTGTTGAAGATGAAACGTAACGGATCTTGGAAAGAAAACCGCATCATGTGTTGTCGAATGCTGATCTCCCGGACAGGTAATATGGCTGGGGCGTTCGATGTTTTATCTATGCGCCTCGATTTTAAACGATGTTGATTGATTCGTATGAAATGCCATTTGTCCGGGAGCTTGTATATAAAAGTCCCGGACTTTTTATATCCGGAAAGAGAAAGAAAGAGGAGACAAATCATGACAAACTACAAATTCGAAACATTACAATTACACGTTGGACAGGAACAAGCCGATCCGGCTACCGATTCAAGAGCTGTACCTATTTATCAAACTACTTCGTATGTATTCCATAATTCCAAGCACGCAGCTGACCGCTTCGGTTTAGCCGATGCCGGCAATATCTATGGAAGACTTACCAATTCCACACAGGAAGTCCTGGAAAAAAGAATTGCGGC
>JAGAWH010000092.1 GCA_017941505.1 Faecalicoccus sp.
ACATTAAAAATGAATGAGGGCCTTAAAGTAGTTGTAGAAAAGGCAGGCGTTCCGTTTGAATACGCGATCAACGCCTGTACTTTGAATCCGGCCAGGGCTTTACGCATCGATGATAGAAAAGGACGGATCTGTACAGGGTTTGATGCGGATCTGGTGGTATTGGACGATGCGTATCGTGTGGTTCAAACCTTTGTTCAGGGAAAACCTCATTTTTAATTATAGCTTTGGAACAAATTAATTAATTTTTTGTACTTATTAGCAGGCAGATTGAAAACCATTTTATTGAAAATATAATCAGTACTGAACAGAAGAAAAGGAGACTGTATTATGTTATTTAATCAAAATGAGCAAACCTGGATTGACAACAAAGCGTACTGGACAGCTAAAGAGATCTTACAACAGCCCACTACATGGAAAAAAACTTTGGAGCAAATGAAAGCGGAAAGAAAAGCAATTCGATCCTTTATTGAGAAAATCACCTCCCAGGAAGACTATGACATTATTCTTACAGGGGCAGGGACAAGTGAATTTGTAGGGAATTCCATTTTTCCCTATTTACAAAGAATGTATAACTACAAGGTAAAGTCGTATGCGACAACGGATATTGTAGCTGATCCGGAAAGTTACTTGTCTAGACAAAAACCAACCTTGTTAGTAAGTTATGGACGCAGCGGCAACTCGCCGGAATCTATGGGAGCTGTAGAGGTGGCCAATGTCGTATGTACGAACATACAGCACCTATTCATCACTTGTAATAAGGACGGTGCCTTATCGCAGTATGCAAAAGGAAAAGATCATTGTTATGCGATCCATTTAACACCGGAGACACATGATCAAAGCTTTGCGATGACGTCGTCGTATACAAATATGTTATTGGCGACACTGCTTGCATTTCAAAAGGAACCAATGGATACGATGTATGAGGAGCTGGAGGAAATTATCGGGAAAGCACAAAACTTCTTGAGTGGAACATGGAAAGAAGCTAAAAATATCGTGGATACGTTTGATTTTCAGCGGATCGTATATTTAGGCAGCAACAACAATAAAGGGATGGCACAGGAATCCGCATTGAAGATGTGTGAACTGAATGCCGGCCAGGTGGATACCATCTTTGATTCCCCAATGGGATTTCGCCATGGACCTAAATCGGTCATCAACGACCAGACGTTATGTGTTGTGTATTTGAGTGATGATCCATATACAAGAAAGTATGAAGAAGACCTTATTAAAGAAATGAGCGAACAAAGAAAAGAGAATAAAATATTGGTTGTGTCTTCCAAAAAAGATACCATTCGCAATATGGTGGATTATTTTATTACGTTTGAAAACAATCGTGATTTACCAAATGTTTTGTTGGGATTAGAATATATTATGGTTGCGCAGGTAATTGCGTTGTTTAAATCTTTGAAAAACGGACATACCCCCGATAATCCGTGTCCTACCGGAGAGGTAAATCGGGTTGTTACAGGGGTAACGCTATATCCATATTTTAAATAGGAGAAAAAAATGCTGGGAATCTTAATTACGGGCCATGGTCGGTTTGCGGAAGGACTGACGAGCGCTATTGAATTAATTGCGGGGCCTCAGAATCATTATGTGTGTGTGAACTTTGAAAAAGAAGTGAAGGAACTGGAAGAGGATCTGAAAGAAGGATTGAAAGCTTTGGGAGCTTGTGACGGGATCCTGGTGTTTACGGATCTGCAGGGAGGCTCGCCATTTAAAACGGTTGTTGAGCTGACATTGGGCAAGGAGAATGTGGAAGTTGTAACGGGAACGAACCTGGCAATGTTAGCGGAAGCGGTAATGGCACGCTCTTTTATCACAGATCTCAGAGAATTAACAGATGTGGTTGTTCAGACGGGAAAGGAGCATGTTCTTCGTTTTGAGGAAGAAGCATTGACCATTGGTCTGGATGAGCCGGAGGACTTTTCCGAGGGAATCTGATCAAACGGTTTGTCCTTTTTAACGGGCTTTTTATATTAAATACCAGGACTGTTTTTTTCTACAGGTATTCATACTATAATCCCCTCATAAGGAGGTCAAACTGTGAAAAACCCATTGAAAAATATAGTCAAAAAACAAAAGGAAGGCAATCCAGTCGGTATCTGCTCGGTATGTACCGGAAACGGGTATGTTATTGAAGCGGCGCTGGAACTTGCTAAGGAAACAAACAGCGTTGTATTGATTGAAAGTACAGCCAACCAGGTCGATCAGAATGGCGGCTATACCGGAATGAAGCCTGCCGATTTCATCGAGTATGTATACCAGCTGGCCGATCAGGTCGGCATCGAACACAGCCGGGTATTTGTCGGCGGCGACCATCTAGGACCATTGACGGTCGTGGATAAACCGGAGCAGGAAGCGATGGCCTATGCCCGGACACTGCTGCATGATTATGTGGTCGCCGGTTATACCAAGATCCATATCGATACCAGTATGAAGGTGGCGGATGATGATCCGGATACACGGTTATCCGATGAGACCATTTCACGACGCGGGGCAGAGCTGGCCCGTGTCTGCGAGGATGCCTATCAGGAATTGTTGAAGACGCATCCGGATGCGGTCCGACCGGTCTATATCGTAGGAAGCGAGGTGCCGATCCCAGGCGGCGCCCAGGATCCGAATGCCGGCATGCAGGTCACAAGGGTCGAGGACTTTAAAGCGACGGTTTCCGCTTTTGAACAGGCCTTTGAAAAACAGGGGCTGCAGGAAACATGGAAGGATGTCATGGCCGTGGTTGTCCAGCCGGGGGTCGAAGAAAAAGATGCCGGTTGTGAGGAGTACCAGCGGGAAAGAGCAGCAAAACTGATGGCCAGCATCAAGGAATTCCCGAATCTGGTATTCGAAGGCCATTCCACGGACTACCAGACCAAATACAAACTAAGAGAGCTGGTCGAAGACGGCGTAGGGATCTTAAAGGTCGGTCCGGGACTGACACTGGCTATGCGGGAAGCCTTGTTCTCACTGGCTTATATCGAGGATGTCTGCCTGCATGGGCATGAAGAGGAAAAATCACATTTCATCGATGTGCTGGAGCAGGAAATGCTGAAAGAGGACAAGTACTGGAAGAAATACTATCATGGAAATGAAGATGAGATCTGGTTTAAGCGGAAATTCTCATTCTCGGATCGATGCCGCTACTATATGCCGATGCCGGCTGTAGCTGCAGCTAGGACAAAGATGATCAACAATCTGCGCCGATACGGGATCAACCTGGCTGCCTTGTCACAGTTCATGCCGTTACAATATACAAAGGTCAGAGAAGGCCGGCTGGAAAATGATCCGGAAGCTTTGATCAAGGATAAGATAAAATATATATTGGATGAGTACTTATTCGCTACCCATCAAGATCAATTATAATGTTGTGAAAAGAAAAATATGCCTCCGAACTAATGAAGGAAACAGGATTCGGAGGCTCTTTTTATTTGATGAGTTTATTGGCGTAGTCCGTCGGGCTGATGTTGAATTTCTGTTTGAATCTCCTGGAAAAATAATGGATTGAAGAATAACCTAAGAGGTTGGAAATCTCCGAGATCGTATACTTGTTTTCACCGATCAAAACCTTACTTCTATCCAGCTTCAGATTGCTGATGTATTCCTTTGGAGCAATCCCCAGATTATGCTTGAACAAAGACTGTAAGGAGCTGCGACTGATCGCAAAGTGACTGCATAGCTCTTCAACATTAAATGAACAATAGATGTTCTCATTTATATAGATCAGGATTTCATTCAAAAGCTCGTTTTCAAAGCGTTGCTGCATAGGGGTATTTGCACACTTTTCATCTTTCTTTGTCGTACAACATAAGAGTTCAAGAATGACCATATGAATGGACGCAATCATCTGATCATCTTCAAAACCGGTATGTGTATCGTTGGCATGTACAAAGCGGTTCATATAGCTGCGGATATTGCGATTGGCATCAAATACTTTATTTGTGATGAGGGCGGCATTGGCATCGCTGATGTCCATATCCATTAAAACTGTTAAATACGAACAAGCTGTATTCTCTGTGCTTTGTTTATGAAACTGGCCAGGGGCATAAAGAATCAGTTGATTGTTGGCCACGGTATACTGTTTTCCTTCGATATTTGTGTTTAGTTTTCCGTTATCGACAAAAGTCAATTCCCAATATGTATCCTTTTCTCCCGGAAATACATAATTTGTGCTTCGGACGTTGTAATAATAAGCGAGAACTTCATAAATACATACGGTTGGTTTGATCCTTTTATAATGATACTCATCTTCAAAGAATCGACTGTTTATATGGGTATCGGCAACAAAGGAAATCTCAATCTTGGCTTCATTGCTGACAGGAAGAAAGTTAAAAATGACACCTTTGTATATTTTTACGATTCTGTGTACAACAAATTCCTCATATTTGTTTTCTTCATTGCGTACAATCAATAAGGCGATTCCTTCTAAAGTTTTCAAATAGATATCATTATCAGCTTGGAAAAAATAAGTCAGATCCTCATTTTTTACAGTAATCAAAAAGTTTTTATCATATCTTTTTTTGTTTTCGGTATGGTCGGTAAAGACCTGGCCATACTTCAGAAATTCAATGCTGGACGTCTTGTTAAACATAATGGATACCTCGTAATACTAGTATAGGTCAAAAGAATGAAAAAGTTGATATATATCTTTCGGATTCATTCTATCGTATTTTAAATATAATTACATAATTCCAACAAAAAATACAAAAAGGGACATAAAAACTGCAAAGACACAGACTTGTTTCATACATACAATGAAAGCAAGAAGGGAGGTATTAGATTTATGCCTAATATTGTTTTGACAAGAATTGATAATCGTTTGATTCATGGACAAGTGGCTACCCAATGGTGTGGATCTGTTGGAGCAAATCTGTTATTGGTTGCCAACGATGCAGTGGCAGAGAATAAAATGCGACAAGGACTGCTGAAGATGGCAGCGCCGGGATATGCACAAACTCGCTTTTTTTCCATCGAAAAAACGTGTGCCATTATTGACAAGGCCAGTCCAAGACAAATGATTGCGATTATTTGTGAGAATCCTCAGGATGTGCTGAGGCTCGTAGAAGGGGGTGTGCCAATCAAAAAGGTGAATATTGGCAATATGCATATGTCAGAAGGAAAAAGACAGGTAGCTACATGTGTGGCTGTCGATGACAATGATGTAGCCACCTTCAGAAAACTGCAGGAAATGGGCTGTGAACTGGAGATTCGCCGGGTTCCTGACCTTGCTGCAGAAGACATTAATAAATTGTTTTCGAAATAACGAATCAATAGAATTGGAGAAAGAAATATGAATGTTATTGAAATTATTCTTTTAGCGATTGTAACTTTTATTTTTGCCATTGACCAATTCTCGTTGACTGAAATCGCTTATCGTCCGATTGTGGCGTGTCCAATTATCGGATTGATCCTAGGAGACGTTCAGACCGGGTTGATTATCGGGGGAACGTATGAGCTGATGATGATCGGGAATATGCCGGTTGGCGGGGCACAACCACCAAACGCAGTGTTGGGCAGTATTGTTGCGATGATATTTGCCATAAAAGCCCATATGGACATCAATGCTGCATTAGGCGCATGTATGATCTTTGCGACCTTTGGTCAGTATATCGTAACGATCACTTTTACTGTAATGTCCGGCTTGATGAGTCGTGCGGATGCAGCAGCAGAAGCTGCAGATCCGGCAGGAATCACAAAAGTCAATATTATTTCCTGTATGATTTTAGGAAGTTTATTTGCGGTAATCGCAGTGATAGCTTATGTAGGTGGTGTTGCGATGGCAGGCACTCTGGAGTCTTTAGCAGCCAATGCTTCCTGGTTCATGGGAGGATTAAGCGCTGCCGGCGGTATGATGCGCTTTGTCGGTTTTGCCATCTTATTGAAGATCATGCTGGCCAACGATTTATGGGGCTATCTGCTAGCCGGATTCGTATGTGCATTAGTTATTGGCAATATTGAGCCACTGTCTTCCGCTTGTTTGTTACTGGTGGCTTTTGCCGGTATCGCTATAGCAATCAATGATTTCCGTATCAACGGAATGAAGAAGAAAATAGAAGAAGGAGGATTCTCGGATGGCATCTAAAGACAATCTCAGATATATGGATACGACACCGGCGGAACGTGTCAGCAAATCCGCACTCACAAAAATGATCTGGCGTTCCACAATGCTGCAGGCCTCCTTTAACTACGAAAGAATGCAGTCTTGTGGATGGCTGTGGGCTATGTTACCGGGATTGGAAGAAATCCATACAGAAAAAGAAGATCTGGCTACATCTATGACGCATAATATGGATTTTATTAACACACACCCATTCGCTGTAACATTTGTCATGGGTATTGTGTTATCGATGGAACAGTTGAAGACGGACGTACAGACAATCCGCTCTGTCCGTATCTCTGTGGCTGCACCATTAGGTGGAATAGGAGATGCTCTATTCTGGTATACATTAGTACCTATTACAGCCGGATTGACGGCCAATATGGCAATCAACGGATCGATTATTGGCCCAATTCTCTATTTCCTGATTTTATTTGGATGTGAGATGGCCCTCCGATACGGATTAATGTATTGGTCATATAATTTAGGAATGAAAGCTGTAAGCATGATGACGGAGTATGCGGAAGAATTTACACATGCTGCCTCATTGTTAGGTGTATTTGTGGTAGGTGCTCTAATTGCTAACTATGGTGGGGGAACCCGGTTGGGTATCACCATTGCCAATGGAGAAAGTCCGATCATTATACAAAACTATCTGGATATGATCCTTCCTTGCTTACTGCCTTTATTGATTACCTTGTTAATGTTCTTCTTGATCAAGAAGAAAGGCTGGACTCCGGTAAAATGTATCGGATTGATTCTTTTAATCGGTATCATTGGAGCAATGTTCGGCCTCTGGACCGGTGATTATACACCTTTGATTCCGGTTCCTTGGACTGTTGGATAATAATACGACAGAAGTACGCATAAATTAATTCTCTCTTAAAACTCCCCTGATCCGAATTGAATGAAGGGGAGTTTTTGTATTATAAGTCTTGGTTATGGGGATAGATGTAAGATTATTATGAGTATTTTGTGAAAACAAATTCATAAACCACATAATAATTATCTAAGGTTGTAGCACTAAACGATACTTTGAATATAGACAGTTTATTAATGTTAGTATCCTTGAAAGCTCTTATTTTTCTAATGGACCATCGATCCTTATTCATCGAAGATAAACAACTCTTCGATAGGAGTATCAAGAGTTCTTGAAATATCAATTGCTAATTTTAACGAAGGATTATACTCCGCTTTCTCTAATCTCATGATCGTTTCTCTTCTGACACCTACACAAGCAGCTAATTGTGCTTGTGTCATGCCTTTTAATTGTCTATACTTTTTTAAATTACAAATAAACTTTACTTTCATCTAATATCATCTCACCAATCTAAATATAATAGTATCATTGTGCATCGCTGTAATCATAGCGGTATAGTAAATACTTTGATAAAAAAACAGATAGAGCCAGATCGAGCGAAATGCTTATGGATAGCAACGCCAACAGTACCTCAGTATCAGTTACAAAAGAATTAATGTAGCATAATGCAACAGCGATAATAAACATGAAATTGAAACCAATTTTATATGCCAGGCTTTCAGCCTTAGCTTTATTGGCAATATACATTTCATCCATTAATGTATTGGACATTTTTCCTTCGTAAAACAATCCAAAAAGACCAAAGAAAGAAAAGAACAAAAAAGGGTAGATCACTCCAAATTCTCGAAAGGTCCATATTCCCAAAAAGCCAAATAGCCCAAAAAAACCGAAAAAACCAAAATTTTTATTAATTCTACGAGTGTAGTTCGATTTTTTCTCATCCCGTCTAACTCTAAGGGCCGTTTTAATTATAGTATAAATCAATACCAGCAAATAGAATATGAATACAATAAGCGCAATTATAATAGGCAGATCTTGGATGCGAAAGGAATAGGATGAAAAGTCCATTTTTTTGACAAACCTAGACTCATTAAAGCTGATAGAATACCACGTTGATATTGCTAAGAGGCAACCACAAACGATTCCAGCAAATAAAAGAAACCTATTTTTTTTCATATTCGTCTCCAAAAGAGATATATTTATCTCTTTATATGACAAATATATATCTTTTAATCTTCATAGTCAATGCTCTTTTTTGATTTATTTGAATCAATTATGAACTGAGAATAATAATTTCCTGGATATATAACCAGCTAGGAAAAAATAATTCTCTTATAAAGCTTTTGGTTAATTATAAGTAAGAGGATGGTTAATAAAACTATCAAAAAAACAGAAACATTCTTGATAGAGAATAAGACAATACAGAAAATCGAAACTACGATGCCTAATGTCCCATACAATCCTGCATATTGAGTACTTGCCAGCATAGACGCAAGAATTTGTAAGGAGGCTATAAACATAGAATAGATAAAATACTTAAAGAGCAAAGCGCCGTTGATACCGGTTATTAAAATAAATACTAAAATCGGTACTAAAGAAAGACACGCAAATACAATGATATAGGATAAAAGAATGGTGTTACTATCGCATTTTGAAACCGCAATCTGGCAGTTGATATTCCAAAGCTTATTCAGCATTAAATTATTGAATAAGAATTTTTTTGAGATAATTAGGATGGATACCATAGCTAGTAAGTCTACGATCCATTCTATCTCCTTTAGTTCCGGATATATATTTAGAAAAACAGGGATTGAAAAAGCCAGAATAATAAATTGAAACATTTGTTTCGGATCAATCACGTGAATGAATGCATTCTGTAATAATATTGATCGATTGTCACCGGGAAAGAAGTGTATTGTCTTCGGCGTGAGACTTCGTTCAATTCTTCCAAAGACAATAGAATTCAGTTTTATCATGCATAACACCACAAGAACCCCAATAAGAATTGCGACAGGTGCGTTCATTTGCAGCAGAGCATACAGACCATAGACGCCGGCAAAAAGAACCAACCCACTAAAGACCCGTAATTCATCACTCACCGGACCGCTTCGCAGACTGATAAGAACTGTTATTAGGTTTGAAATCAACAGTACCAGGATACAGAAAAGGACGACATATATATCCAGATGAAACACATTCAGATCATAATAATGAAGGAAGTAGCGGTTGGTCAAAGTGCCGAGCATTCCCCATATAAAAACCCCCAGAATATAAGGAAGAATTATTTTGGAAGTCATAAACTTGAAAAAAGATACCCTGGATACTTTGATGATTTCAATTGTTTTATTTACGTACTCTTGATTCATAATGCGAAAGGAAAAATCGGAGGTTGCACATCCAAACATCAGTAATAAAAAAGGGAGCAGTTCGGATTGTGGATCCAATAAGAAATGATAGCCGCTGATCTCGATATTTGTCAGTAAATAGTAAAAACCAATCAAGCTGATTGCCATGATTGATAACGTTCTTTTCTGGACCAGGATTTCTTTCCACTCCTTCGTAACCATGGTCATCCAGCTAGACATCGGTCATCTCTCCATTCTCAATTTTTATGATCTTTCCGCTTATGTTATGAATCATGTCTTTATCATGCGTTACAATAATCAACAACGATTCATGTGCGTCGCTGATTTGATTACATAGTTTGATGATCTCCTGATTAGATTCTTCATCCAGCCCTCCTGTCGGTTCATCCATGATATAGATATCTGCCTTAATCAAGAAAGTAAGGATGAGTGCTGTTTTTTGACGCATCCCTAAGGATAAGCTCTTTACTTTTTGATTCCTGGATTCGAATAAATCGTATACCTTCAACATCTCTTCAAATTCATTTCTTTTCTCAGGATAGCTTTGATTGTAAAGTGCACAGCGATATTTCATATTATCAATGATAGACAGATCTTCATATAATGCGTTGAAATCGGGTAAATAAGAGATTACGAGATCTTTACTATAATCGATCGATCCGCTTTTCGGTTTGAGAAAACCAAGGATCAGCTTAATCAAAGTGGTTTTACCGGATCCATTTTTGCCTGTAATCAAATATGTGGAGCCTCGGTGAAATAGACAGCTTAAATGATTGAAAATCAATGCATCCTTTTGATATCCGAAGCAGACATTATTCATTTTTATCATAATAAATCTCCCCGTCAATAGTTACTGAATAACCA
>JAGAWH010000093.1 GCA_017941505.1 Faecalicoccus sp.
ACTTTATCCTGGTATACCCAGATGTATGGGGAAAGAAGAGCCGCTATGATCATTGCCCTTGGATTGGATGATGCATATCACAGCTGGTGGTTTATTATAATCAGCGGGTTTTTATGTCTGAATCTATTGTTCTGTAATGTAGTGCGTCTGCCGCAGCTTATAGAAAGAACAAGAAACGCAAAAGATCCGGAAAAGATTATTCGTCTGCCGCATACACATAAGATCGAAGGCGTTCAAAATCTCGAATTGATTGAAAAAGGGCTTCGTTTACCGTCCGGTCAAACGATTCAAAATGAAGAGGGAAAAGAAGTTAAGGTTTATACCAAAAACACGATTGGAATATGGGGTGCCTGGGTATGCCATATTGGTGTGTTACTGCTCATCGCAGGATTCTCCTTAGGTCAGATGACCAAGAAGGAATATACCGTATATGGTGTTCCCGGTCAGATCAAAGAAGTAGCCGATACCGGCTATGCCATTGAAATTGATGACTTTCAAACCCTTTATAATAAAGATGGCTCCTTGGATCAATATGTCACAAAACTGACGATGATGGATATCAAGAATCCGGATGATAAGACAACTGCCGAAGTAACGGTAAACGGTCCTGCATCTATGTATGGATATCGAATCTACCAGAATTCAACCGGCTGGGCTTCAAATGTAACAATCACCAAAAATGATGAACCGCTACAGGAAGATTTCTTGTGTTCCGGTGAATATGTACCGGTAAAGGATAAACCGGAATTACTCATCTATTTAAACGATGTATATCCAAGCCTTGGCTTTACTGCCGACGGAATGCCTACAAGTATAAGTGACCAGCCTGATAATCCAGGATATCTATATACCGTATATTATATGGGTGAAATATTAGGAATGAATGTATTATCCGGGGATGATAAGCTAACGATTGATGAGTATACCGTGACATTCTCTGATCCGCAAAGATATACCTTAGTTCAGGTTAAAAAGGACTCTTTTGCCTGGCTGGCATTTTTAGGCGGAATGATCACTATGGTAGGATTATTATTAGCATTCTATTTGCAGCAATCATCTGTTTGGGCCGTTAAAGAAGCAGGTGGTTATACTGTATACGGTTATTCACCAAAGGGTGGAGTTCTATTCAAAGAAATGATGGAAGAAGCCGTCCATAAAGACAAGGAGGGAGAAAAATGATTCAGTTAGAGAATACTTTATTTACCATTGTACTGGTACTCTATTTCCTGTGTATGGCCTGTTATTTTGCGTTTATTGCGATGAAACAGGATAAACTGGCCAAAATCGCGATGTGGATCCAGCTTGCCGGTTTAATTCTACATACCTGTACAATTATTGTGCGTGGAATGGCGGCAGGAAGATTACCGCTTACCAACCAATATGAATTTGCCTCCGCCTTTTCCTGGGGATTGTGTCTTGTGTCTTTGATCTTTATTCATCGATTCAAATTCCCGGTACTAGGTGCTTTTGCCTCTCCGGTCACTTTTTTAGTCATCGGATATGCAGCCATGCAGTCAAAAGAAATTCATGAGCTGATGCCGGCCTTAAAGAGTTATTGGTTAGGTTTCCATGTATCATCGGCCATCATATCGTATGGGGCTTTTGGCGTATCTTTTGTACTTTCCATGATTTATCTCATGCGTGATAAGATGAAAGAACATGGATTCCTGGATGAACATATTCCATCTAAAGAAAAGCTCGATTTACTCAGCTATCGAAGTGTTGCGTTAGGCTTATTGTTTCTAACGATTACCATTATCTCCGGAGCTATCTGGGCAGATAGAGCATGGGGAAGCTATTGGTCATGGGATCCAAAGGAAACCTGGTCTTTAATTACATGGTTAATTTATGCGGTATATTTACATCTCCGTTTACGCAAGGGATGGAGCGGAAAAACGGCTGCGATATTTGCGGTTATTGGCTTTATCTGTGTAATCTTTACTTATATCGGTGTAAATACTTTCCTTCCTGGAATGCACAGCTATGCATAATGAATAACGATTAATTACATTAACTCCCGACTTATCGTTAAGTCGGGAGTTAGTCGTTAGTTATGCTTTGAAGCCGGGATTTTTTTATGGTTATTCCTGTTTCAACCCTATTAAGATCGATGCCTAACAATTTAATCCTTGTGATAAAACATATTGAGGTAAAGAAGGCATTTTAATTGGTATAATAATAAGTGAATTAAAGTATCTAATTGATGTTTATTTTTTTTGGGATGTAAACAGGATCACACAGATAAGATTGTGTTCAAACAAAAATAGGGAGGTTCGAAATAATGAAAAAAGCCTTAATCACCGGAATTACAGGACAGGATGGGTCCTATCTGGCAGAATTTCTGCTTGAAAAAGGATATGAAGTACATGGCATACACCGCCGCTCTTCCATTTCAAATATGGGACGCATTGAACATATTCTCGATAAAATTACCCTTCATGATGGCGATTTAAGTGACAGTTCCTCATTAATTCGTATTATCTCTATCGTTAAACCCGATGAAATCTATAACTTAGCAGCCCAATCTCATGTACAGGTATCTTTTGATGCACCGGAATATACCGGGGATGTGGATGCGTTAGGTGTATTACGTATTTTAGAAGCGGTAAGAATTACCGGACTTGAAAAGAAGACAAAAATTTATCAAGCCTCAACATCGGAACTTTTTGGAAAAGTGGAAGAATTTCCTCAAAGAGAAACAACTCCATTCCACCCATATTCTCCTTACGCAATCGCAAAATTATATGGATATTGGATCGTAAAAGAATATCGTGAAGCCTATGGCATGTTTGCGGTCAATGGGATCTTATTCAACCATGAATCAGAACGAAGAGGGGAAAGCTTTGTAA
>JAGAWH010000094.1 GCA_017941505.1 Faecalicoccus sp.
ACTACTAACACTATAAACCAGATTCTTTTGTAAAATGGCTTCTTCTGTTTTGCTTGGCCCGGTACCGGCGGCGTATTCAAATTCTTCATAACAATACCTCTTTTCTACTGCATTCAGTATAGAAAGAACGGAAATGTTTTTGGTATGCCGCCAGCATACATTCAAAACATAGGATAGCCAATCAGCGCATAGCCAACCATTGCCAGGAAGGTACAGAAATAGATCCATACTATATATAAAACAATGCTGAAGACGACCTGCATGTATTTGTTACGGGTAAAGTGAAAACGATTGTACCAAAGCAACGGTATACCGTAGAAATATAGAAATACTGTCAGCTTAAAGAAGATCTGTTGTGTATAATCCACATTCTCCATGATCAGCGCAAAAAATATACCAGCCACGATAAATCCCCAGGAAAAAATCTTGTCCCTTTTGTTTTCATCAAGAATGCCCGGAAGGATCCAACGTTTTCCCAGCAGATCCGCTTTCATCTCTCCCACACTTTGATAACGGTTTTTGGGATCCATGGATATTGCTTTATCCAATACTCTATGATACATACCGGCATTATTCCCCAGTATCTCTTTAGCCACAATACCTAAAGCATAGATATCTGTGCGGGCGTCAGACTGAGCAAAGCCGAATTGTTCCGGCGCAGCATAGCCGATACTCCCTAACAGCTGTGTATCTGTGTTTAGATTATTCTGATAAAACCGAGCAATGTCAAAGTCAAAAAGAATCAGCCTATCCTGCTGCACAAAGATATTTTCTGGTTTTATATCGCGATGGATAATAGGTGGTACTTGTTTATGGAGCAGTTCCAATACATCGCAAAGCTGGCAGATCCAGTCAATGGCCTGTTTGCGGGAAATACCATCTTGCGTCTTAAGCACTCGTTCCAACGTAGGTGCATTATAATAGGTTTCAATCAGAATCACAGTGCTATCAGACCGTACCAGATACTTTATCGCAGGCAAATGTACACTATGAATATTCATCAATTTAGAATACAAATCAAAGTTACCTTCCCGGATTTCTCTTTTAATATAATACATAGAGTCTTCCGTACTGCGAACCTTGGTGATGCGGTTTACACCATCTTCTTTCAATACTTCAATTTCTTCATAAGCATCGATATATTTCATTGGAATTTCCTCATGATTCTATTATAAAATAAACAAAAGGAAGTGACACTATGATTTCAACGACACAATTATTACAGGTACTTCAGTCAAAAAAGACCCTCCCATTAGACACACTATTAGAAGAGATACCAGATCTTACTTTTTCAAAGTATATCCAGTCCATGTTGGAATCTAAAAATTTGTCAAAAAGCGATGTAATCCAAAAAACCACTTTACAGAGAAATTATGCGTATCAAATATTTGATGGTTCGCGAAAACCTGGGAAAGATAAAGTATTGCAACTGTGTTTAGCCATGAAACTGACTTTAAAAGAAACGGATCATCTTCTGAGTTTATCGGATAACGGATCCCTATATCCAAAGGTAAAAAGAGATGCTTTATTAATATATGCACTAAACCGCGAAATGAGTGTCATCGATACAAACGTATTGTTAAGCGAATACAAACTACCTATTCTGGAATAAAAAAAGAAGTCCAATATGGACTTCTTTTATTTAACACTCTGAAATTACTTAATTTCAACCATTGCTCCGGCTTCAACCAGTTTATTCTTGATTTCTTCAGCTTCTTCCGGATCAATGTTTTCTTTGATAGCAGCCGGTGCAGAGTCAACCAGTTTCTTAGCATCTACTAAGCCTAAACCAGTGATTTCACGTACGGCTTTGATAACCTTAACTTTAGTAGCTCCGATGTCAGTTAAAGTAACAGTTACTTCACTTGGTCCTTCGTCAACTACTTCAGCAGCAGCAGGTCCAGCAACAGCAGCAGCTGCAACTACACCGAATTTATCTTCGATTGCTTTTACTAATTCATTCAGTTCTAAAATAGTAGCTTCTTCTAAATAAGCCAGAATTTCATCTTGTGTTAATTTTGCCATTCTTGTTTTCCTCCTTGATTATTCGGCTGGTGCAGCTTCTTCAGCTGGCGCAGCTCCGTTTTCTTTAGCTTCTGCCAACGCTTTAATTGTTAATGCAAACTTGATAACTGGTGCATTTAAGCAGGAAGCAAATTTAGCCAACATACCTTCTTTGTTAGGCAGGGCAGCTAATGTTTTGATGGTTGTTTCATCAACCGTTTCCCCATCAACGACTCCATTTTTCAATACCAGTGCTTCGTGATCTTTTGCGAATGCAGCCAATACACGAGCTGGAGCAACTGGATCCTTACCAAAAGCTAAGGCGTTTGGTCCAACCATGCCTTCACTAAATTCATCATAACCTAATTTCTGTGCAGCACGACGAGCAATCGCGTTTTTGTAAACTTTGAATTCTACGTCTTCAGCACGAAGATTACGACGAAGTTCCGTTGCTTCTTTTACGGTTAAGCCTCGATATTCAACCATAACGATTGAACTGGCTGCCTGCATTTTCTCAGCCAGTGCAGCTACCTTGGCTTCCTTTTCAGCAAGGATTCTTTCATTCATGCGGTCCACCTCTTCTTTCTATATTGTAACAATATTCAAAGAAAAGCCCGTACCAAAACACGGGCAAATGAGCATAATAAAGATTAAGCATCAACCCTCGGTAACATGATTAAGCTCTATGGCCGTTACTGTCTTTGGAATATTGATAACAAACGAATTTTAATCGATTGACTTTCTTTTGTCAATACTAGTCTTTTACAATGCGGATGCCAGGTCCCATTGTTGCAGACAATGTTACGGATTTCATATATCCGCCTTTAACTGTAGTAGGACGTGCCTTCAGAATACGATCGTACATTGCACGGTAGTTTTCAATCAGTTTTTCATCATCGAAGCTCACTTTACCGATAATAACGCTCAGGTTACCTTCACGGTCTACACGGTACGTAACTTTACCTTTTTTGATTTCTTCAATCGCATTGGCAATATCCATTGTTACAGTACCTGTCTTAGGGTTTGGCATCAAACCTTTAGGTCCTAACAAACGTCCTAAACGTCCTAATTTACCCATCATATTCGGTGTAGCAACCAATACGTCAAAATCGAACCAACCTTTGGAAATCTGATCAATTAAATCCTGTGCACCAACTACATCTGCACCGGCATCTTCTGCTTCTTTTGCTTTGTCACCTTCTGCAACAACCGCAACCTTCTGAGATTTTCCAGTTCCGTTTGGCAATACCATAGCACCACGGATCATCTGATCAGCATGACGCGGGTCTACATTTAAGTTAAAACACAATTCAACTGTTGCATCAAATTTTGTTGTACTTATTTCCTTTAACAGTTTTACAGCTTCTTCAATTGGATATGCTTTAGAGCGATCAACCAATTTTGCAGCCTCTAAATAACGTCTACTTCTTTTAGCCATCTTGATCGTCCCTCCTATTCAAATCCTTCAATTTTGATACCCATGTTACGAGCTGTACCAGCCACAATACGCATTGCAGCTTCTACATCGTTAGCATTCAGATCCGG
>JAGAWH010000095.1 GCA_017941505.1 Faecalicoccus sp.
AGTATATTATACTATATAAAGGCGACAATTAAAAAGGGATTCAGTTAAAAATCCCTAATTATTTAGTTTCTTGCGATTGCCCTGATACTAAATGAATTCACAAAAAACAGACCGTTTAAATCCGGTCTGTTTCATTTGCGAAATGAGCATTCACCCATTGTGTTAAATCATATTTATCTTTCCTTTTTATACGCATATTTTGCACGCGGTATCGAAATGCCTGTAGCTGCATATCCACATAATCAACCAATATGGCATCCTTTTCCATGCGCTTTGAGGTTAATTCACTAATATTGATCATATGGTCACGTATCGTATCATCCATTTGGATATTAACTAACTCCATCAGGGATAAAGGTGATGGTTTATGTGTCATACTGATCCAGTTTAATGATTCTACATGCCACAATAATTCCCCTGCCTTATTAACATCCCATGTTTTGGATCTTTTCATAGACATAAACATATGGGATGCCTTTTTTAAATGCTCCTTTAAAGAGGCAGTTTCATTAAAATAATTCATATAAGGAAAATCCAATTTAACTTCGCACTTTCCATACTCCAACATTGAGAAAAGAAAACTGTTTGATTGATAAATTTCATTGGCAAACTCTGTGATGGGATATCCTATACAGTCAAAGCCGGGCATTGTGACAGGCTCAATTCTCTGTTCTTTATCGTAAACAAAGATCACGATATTTTCATACCAATACAATCCCAGAATCTCAAAGCCTTCCCAAAGGGCCAGGTTTTCAATTTTTTCAAATATCGCTTCCATCACATCTGCATGTTTACAGTCATCATAATTATGATGTATTCGGTAATCAACATTCCGATCAAACTGCCTACCACAAAATAATCTGCTTCTCTGTTTTCAGATATCGCATCCAGAACAAGGCTGGCTGCAAGTACTGTACGATAAGAACCGGAAGTATCAATCAGCTGGAAACCTGTGGACTTATTAAGAATATTGTCGGCATACTGCACCTTTTGAACAAGAATTTCAGGCGGCTGCCCGCTCATCGCAAGAGACCCTGTTAAAGCCAATTCATAATTACGTCCCCACATAATCTTCTGTTTTTGAAACTCATCGAGCAAGGCTTTTACTTTCTCCGCTTTTTCTTGAGGGCTTTCCGGATATAAAGCTAAGATCATACCCAGGGACTGGTAATGATCAGCACTGAAAAAGCCTTTCTTTAATAAACGCATGCACTCTTCCGTATGCTCAACAATCTGATTTACGTCATATTTTGTACATCCTAAAAGGATACATAAGATACTATCCTGGGAATCCGTGATTAGTGGATGTTTTGAACGGAAGGTCTTATAGATTGCACGGGAGCGCTCAATGATTTCTGCATTTCTTTCCGGCTGGTTCATAATCGCAATGATCATAGCCCCAATCGGAAGATAATCATCAATTAAAAACTGCTTACTTAAATCTTTATAAATTCCGATGGCCTTATCTAAAAGAGCTTCCGGGTCATCCTGTCCCATTAAGATCGAAATCACGGCACTTTGAGAAAAGCCTCTAAAATGCGAGAACATCGACAGCTTTGACTTCAGTAAAGATTCACATTGTTCCAGATTATCCTGAGTAGCTAATACGTTTCGACTGGTACATAATAAGGCAGCTAAGGAAGCATCCAGATTACTTCCTAACCTCCATGCTTTTTGAAAAAAATCTCTATTAGAGAGAAATAACTCTATATTTGAATCAATAGACATACTATCACTCCTTAATTGCCGACATTATAACATCAAAAAAAGAGCTTTGAAATAAAGCTCTTAGATGAGTTTCAAATATTTAAATGCGTTATAGAGACCGTCATGATCTACATCATCTGTGATGTAATCGGCTGCTTCTTTGATTTCCGGTCCGCCGTTGCCCATCGCAACATTGAACGCACATAATTCGAACATCGATAAATCGATCTTGGCATCACCAAAGGAAATGGTATCTTTAACGTCTGCTCCTAAGTAGTTCAACAAGACTTCTACAGCTGTTTTCTTTGTGATTCCCTTTGGTCCTAAATCACCAAATAATGCCAATTCATCTTTTCCGCCCCAGGTATTGGCTTCCATATCCGGGAATTCTGTCTTAGAGTCAATATGATCCTGGTAGCTGGAGAGTACAAAGCTTACCTTGTTGACATCATCACGATATAATTGTTCTGTTGGCAAGTGAATCATAGAATTGATAAATCCCATACCGGCATTTTCTGCAGCTGTTTCATCAGCACCTTTACCCATTGCGTACTTTTTAATAGTAACAGGTCCCTGTTCTACAAAGTAATCATTGATATACATACCGCTGTTACATTCTAAATAGAATCCAAGTCCTCTTGAATTACACCAGTCCACAATATGTTTAACCTGATCTACGGTAAAACCATGATGCATCACAACTGTTCCGTTATCTTCTACATAACCGCCGTTAGCACCGATCATTCCATCAAGTTCAAAGTCCCAGTGTTTCTGATCAATCTCGGCTTTAGAACATCCGGTACAGATATAAATCTTATGTCCGTTTGCGCGTGCTTCATTGATTGCCTTTCTTGCGGAATCAGGAAGTACTCCCTGATAATTGATCATGGTTCCATCTACATCTAAAAATACGATTTTTTTATCCATTTTGAAATCCTCCGTTGTTAGTATACATTAAATAGTCGCATTCATGAAACATTATCTTTTTAATTGTTTTAAATATTCTTTCTGTTCATCAGAGATTCGGTAGCTTTCCACTGCCTTTTGAATTGTCTTATTATGAACCCATAAAGGAAGTCTGTTTGATTCTAATATTTTAAGGGTATCATCATATTGATGTGCCAAAGCTGTCGCAAAGTACCACGCCTGCATCATCCCAACATAGTAATGCTCCATGGATACATTACTAACCATATCTAAATATTCCGGCTGATAATTCTCCTTCAAATAATGATTCATCAATACTTTGATCGCAAAGCGCACCGTATAAGGATGATCGCTTTGAATCCACTTCTTGATTTCATGAATCAATTGATCCGTATTTTTCTTAAATACCTTTGGCGAACATTGATCACATGTAGCCCAATTATCTATATACGGTAAAAAACGGTTGATTTCATTTAAGTAGCTATCATAGTCCTTCATATCACTGATGATAAAGGAATGCAGCTGGTTCTCTTCAAAATAGGTATGCGGTAATTGCGATAATAATTCTGTCGCAAGATCGGTATCTTTTAATTCTTTGGCATATTTTCGTAAATCAGGAGTACGTACGCCGATTACAGAAGCCGAAGGAATATTAGGAATCAAATTATGATTAAATGCCTTATAGGAAGAATCTCTTAGGTGAAATAATTGTTCCTGAATCGGGAACTCTCTTTCCATTCTTTCAAAGGCAATGCGGGGCATATCATCCTGTTCTACATGTACAATTCCCCGTCTTTGAAAATGATTCTTAATCAAGAAATTCTGCATAACAAGATTATCCGGATGGGTATCTACTCTTAAATGATGACATTGACTGTATGCCCAATCGACACAGAAAGAGGCCGCCCCTTTAACGGAATTAGAAGATGCGATGCGGTGTACTACCCCATAAACTCCATCTGCCATCCAATTTCCTTCTTCAATATTTTGATATAAAGGATCGGCATTTTCATCCTGATAATAGTAAAAAGCAGCTGCAATTTCACCATTGTTGTAACATACATAGCTGCGTCCTGCTTCAATATCTTTTTCAATTAATTCGCGTGGCGGCCATGTATCTCCCCATTGTCTGGGATTGCCGTGCTCCTTCATAAATGCTCTGGCCCCGGCATAAATATCCATCACTGCATCTAAATCTCTTGGTTCGGTTTTTCTGACTTCCATAGCTTTTCCTCAATTCTTATGTTCGTATTGTAACATAATACACAAAAAAGCAGACCGAAGCCTGCTTATATTACACCATTATTCTCGATTAATTTTTTATACCAGAAGAAGGAATCTTTACGATATCTGTCAAGGGTACCGTTTCCTGCATCATCGACATCAACATAGATAAAACCATAACGCTTGCGGATTTCTCCGGTTCCTGCTGATACGACATCAATACATCCCCATGTGGTATATCCGATTAAGTCAACACCGTTTTCAATGGCTTTATCCATTGCCTTAATATGTTCTTTAAAGTAATCGATACGATAATAATCATGAATCGAACCATCTTCTTCTACGGTATCATAAGCACCCAGGCCGTTTTCAACGATCATCACAGGTACATGATTACGGTCATAAATCATCTCCAGATAGTATTGTAATCCATCCGGGTCTGTTGACCATCCCCAGTCGCTGTAGGAAAGATATGGATTTTTCGTTTCTTTTTAAGCAGTTTACGAACTTCCTTGATCAAAGGATTGATGGCAGAACGGCTTAACATCAATTGGTCAGCCAGATCATCCGCGCGTATATAAGTATCGCTTTGAATCAGGCTGCGCATGATAAAAATATGTCGATTTAATAAGTCTTCCGACACTGCAGCACTGTTCTTACTATCCACAGAGAGCTCAGACACTAAATTTGCTCGAAGAGCAGGATCTTTAATGGAAACACGATATCCCTTATTGGCTTGGGATTGCAGTTCAATTCCATGCATCTGTAGGAAGGTTTTTATATCGGGAATGAAATTTCTTACCGATCGGCGGCTGATCCCGGTTAAAGATGCGATTTCATAAGAAGAATGATAATTATCCGAGGCCATTAAAACCTGTAAAATCGCAATTTCATTTTTCGATAACGTAATCATACTATCACCTGTTTCACCATCCCAATTATAACAAACCCCAAAAAAATCCCGTCATCAAATGACAGGATTTCAACATCTATTTCTTACCTACCAACAATATCGAACCGGAAAGTCCTAAGATCACAGCTTCCCGATAACTCATGAATTTACCATGGGTGGTATCAATTAATTCCACCTTTTCATATCCCATGGAATACAGCTTTTCTACAAAGGCCTTCATATCCCCATAACGGGATTTAGACATGATATCATGAATCGCAAAGGTTCCGCCCTTTTTTAATACACGAAGTGTCTCTAACAGGCAGGCCTGCTTATCGGCTCCGGTAATATTGTGATACACATAATTGCTGAAAACAGAATCAAAGGTTTCATCACCGAATTCTAAATCAAGGGCATTCCCCTGTTTAAAAGTAACGTTGGATACATGTTCCGCCTTGGCATTTCTTTCGCACAGCTTCTGGCTGTAAGAGGAATACTCCTTACCCCAGCGATCAATACCGACAATATTTGCGTTAGGATTTCGCTTAGCAGCGGCAATTGTTAAAGCACCGCTTCCGCATCCTACATCAAGACCGATTCCGCCTTCCGGAATGTCGATATACTTGGCGACACCTTCAATGATATCCTTCGATAACTTTCGCTCTCCCTCATAGGAGAATTGTTTATGAAGATATCCTGTCCACATAGAGGCTGCTGACAGGCCGGCTGAGCCTAACGCCAGCGCAGAAGATATAACCTTCTTTGTACCGGTTTTTTTACCAAATAATCCAAGAGCTGCCACCGAAGCTAAAGAAAGAGCTCCTGCGCCAAAACCGTATACCATACCCTTAGGTACCCAGTTTCGATAATCCGGCTTCAACTGAATCTTATCCGCTTTCTCACCTTTGGTTCCGACAACACAGATCTTTGTCTTATCGGTATGATCATAAATCGTTTCAAATCCGGCAAGCTTCATCAATTCGTGAATTTCATCAACGGAATAATCTTTCATCCCGGGAATCAGACTGGACCATCCAGTACTTCCGGAATCATTGGCGATCAAGAATTTTCCACCGGGACGTAATACGCGATACACTTCTTTGAAACAATCCAGAATGTTTTTCCAAAAATAGATAGTTTCAAAAGCTGTAACACAGTCAAAGGATTCATCCGCAAGCGGAATTTCATCCGCACTGCCTTCAAAAATCTCGCACCGTTTTCCAATCTCCGATTGATTAACAGATATCGATTTTTTTACACTGTCTTCAGAAATATCCAGTCCGGACACATGGCCCTTCGGTGCCATTTTCAACAATCTTTTAATATTGATGCCACCTCCGCATCCAACATCCAGAATATCGGCGTCCTCTTCAAATTGTATCTGTGATAAAGCCCATATTGATAAAGGGGTATGACCGATGTTCATACCGCTTAACATCATGCGGCCGATAAGTCCTGATGGATTACTGAAGTTATCTTTTATTGACATAAGAAAATCACCTCATGCCTATTATAGTTAGCTTCCGTTAACTTTTCAAATTATATCTTTTCTCCGTTCGATTCAATGACATCATGGTAGTAGAAGAAAGATTTTTTACGTGTTCTTTTAAAGGATCCCTTTCCATCATCGTCTACATCGATATAGACAAAGCCATAACGCTTACGCATCTCTCCGGTTCCTGCTGATACGATATCCAGCGGTCCCCACCATGCGTATCCAAAACAATCCACAAAGTCAATTTCAACGGCATCTTTTACAGCTTGTACATGTTTTCTTAAATAGTCGATGCGATAATCATCTTCTACATATCCGTTTTCATCCGGCGTATCGACGGCACCCATGCCGTTTTCAGAGATAAATAAAGGAATCTGATAACGGTCATAGATCAAATTTAATGAAATTCTTAAACCTAACGGATCAATCTGCCAGCCCCAGTCGGTTGCCTCTAAATATGGATTACGACCGCCATCGAGTAAATTTCCATCAGCGCTTCGATCGACATTAACACCTTCTACCAAAGAAGAATAGTAAGAGAATGTATAATAATCTATTGTTCCTTCTTTTAACAGTTCAAGATCTCCTTCTTCGATTTCAAAATGGGCATTCATCTTTTTCTGGTAAGCTTTGCAGGTATTGGTGTAATATCCTCTTACCTGTACATCGGAGAAATAATAGATCGGTAATAAATTATCATGAACCATCATCTGATCAATTGGATTACAGCTCATCGCGTAACAGCAGTTATATAAAATCATATTACCGAATTTAAAATCCGGATTGATTTTTCTTCCTTCGATAATGGTCTTAGCCGAAGCGACCAATTGGTAGTGAGCAGCCTGGAACATAACATCCACACGGTTTTCATCCTCACCATAGATAATACCTGCCTGATGCCATGGTGTTTTGGCGATAAATAAGGAATTGATCTCATTGAATGTGATCCAATAAGTGACCTTATTCTTATAGCGCTCAAATACCGTTTTGGCATATCGAACAGATAAATCAATCAATTCACGGCTTCTCCATGCCCCATATTTATGTACCAAAGCCAAAGGTAATTCGAAATGATGCAGGGTTACCATCGGCTCAATATTGTACTTTTTTAATTCATCAAAGACATCATCATAGAATTTAAGTCCGGCCTCACAAGGCATATCATCATCACCATTAGGATAGATGCGGCTCCATGCGATGGACATGCGATAGACCTTAAATCCCATTTCGGCCATAAGCGCGATATCTTCTTTATAATGATGATAAAAATCCGTGGCATTATGACTTGGATAATAAACACCCGGTTGAATGGAATCGTGAATTTCACGCTTTTTTCCATGACTGGCTCCCATCTCTACATCGTTAATGGAAAGTCCTCTTCCTCCTTCTTTATATCCACCTTCATATTGGTTGGCAGCTGTTGCCCCACCCCATAAAAAATCCTTGTTCATATTTGTGTCCTCCTACCTGCATTTTAAAATAACGATATTTGAATACAAGACAATAGAGAGAATAAAAAAATCGATTTCGCGAAAAAGATGATTTCTCATTCTTTTTGCGAAATTCGTTTTCTCATTCATCAATGATTTCATTGGATGAGCGCTTCCAAGATTCGATCATAGAAGATAATTTATTTTTCTGTTCCTTATTCTTTTCATACCGATTGGAAAAGTAACCGGAATATAAGATATCTAACAGTAATTTGGTCGATGTCTCATTATTAAAGCCGGCAATCTTGGAGTACATTTTTTCTCTGGTGGATATCGTCAAGGTTACATCCGCATTTTGGCGTAATTCCGATGGTCCAAAGGAAGTAAGGGCAATTACCGGAATCTTTTTCGATTTATATAATTTCAACATATTTTTGATCACAGGCATACTGCCGGTATAAGAAACGATGATAGCTGCATCCTTGTCGTCTACCAAAGCACTGCTGTACAACATATCCGATTCAAGCGGATTAACCATGACCTTTTTACCAATCCGCATCATTTTGTTGGCAAAGGCTTCTCCCAACAAATGATTGAAGCTGATTCCGCAAAAATGAATGGTCTCACATGTATCCAATATCTTTATCGCCTTTTTAAGAGCATCATAGTCCATTAATGACATCGTATCTTCAATGGCTTCCTTTTCAAGGGCTGCGATATTATGACAAATGGTTTGGATGGAATCTTTCGAAGAAAACGGATAGTTGGCATCGACGGTAGAAACCTCAGAGTATAAATATTCCATCTCTTCGATGTAGGCATTACAGAAAGGAACAAACCCGGTATATCCGAATTTCTTTGCGACACGGACCAGGGCTGCCGGTGTTGTATAGGTCTTGGCAGCGATGTCCTGTAAAGACATGGATTTTAACCGTTCCGGATATTCCAACATAAAATCTACGATTTTCTTTTGGGTATCGGAAAGATCCGACGCCTTTTTCATCTTCTCACTCAACAACATTTCATTACCTCTAGATATTTCCCAATAATTTATCTTTGATCAGGGCAAAAAATTCTCTAACCATATTGGTAAGCAGATACTCATATGCCGATTTTGCGGAAATTCCTTCGACATATTTATATCCGGCTTTTTTTGCCAGAAGAACACTGCGATAGACATGGAAGTTTGATGTAGCGATTCCTACATGATCTTCTTCCGGGTTAATAAATTTCTTTGAAAAGGTTAAATTCTCATAGGTGCTGGTAGATTTATCCTCTTCAAAGATGCGGTTTGGATCTACCCCTTTTTTAACTAAATACTCTTTCATTACAGCTGCTTCGGTATCCGGTTCATTATCCCCCTGTCCACCCGATACCACACAGATACATTTTGGATGTTTGTCTAAATACTTTTTAGCTGCATCCAAACGATATGCCAACGAGCGGCATGGACCGTAAGGATGGACCTGTGCTCCTAATACAATAATGGCATCTAAATTGTTGGAAGGCTTGGATAAAAAGGCATGAATGATCAAACCTTCCACAAATAAGAAAACCAAAAGACAGATGCACGCAACACCCAATATAAAGCCATGAAAAGGGATGACATCCCAATATCGGTTCATTAAAAATAAACATATGCCAAGCCCAATCCAGAATAAGTAGAACTTACTTCCGGATTTTGCGCTGAACACAAATAGACCATATAAAAGACAAAAAATACTGATATACAACATAGCCCTATTCTATCCCATTTACATCTTTTAAAACAAGAAGGAGAAGAATTCCTTCCTCTCCTTACGATCCTAAATATTCATCAAATTTTTGACAGAGATCCATTAGATATTCTCTGTTGATCAGTGTGTTTCTCCATGATTCAGGGATACTTTCATATCCATAATAAATGCCGGCAATCGATCCTGCCACAGCTGCAACGGTATCGGTATCATCGCCTAGATTCACTGCCTTTAATACTGCTTCTTTATAGGAATTTGATGTTAAGTTACACCATATAGCTGCTTCTAAGGTATGTACCACAAAACCGGAAGAATGAATTTCATCTTCTTTTAAGTTTGCCAAAGAGCCATCTAATACTCTTTGATAAACATAAACTGTGTCCGGTTTATAGTATCTTGAATAGTGTTGGCTATTCAAATTGTCATAGGCCTGTAAAAGGGAGTTTCCCTTTAAAATCTCTTTGATGTAGTCGGCATAGATCATGCAGCCCAGCTTTGAGATTTCATGGGCATGCGTAATCGAAGAGGCGTTATTGATGATTTCTACTTCATCTTTATGAGAAAGCTTCTTATAGTAACAATACAATACAACCGGAAGGATACGCATTAGCGAACCGTTTCCATTGGCGCTTTCATACGGTTCCCCGCAATAAAGTGCCATATTCCCTCTTTCGAAATTATGGATTGCACTTCGTGTGGTGCCGCCGATGTCAAAAAAGACACCTCCTGCCGTATATTTGGCGGTATGCATCCAATCACTAAATTTCACCATCATATCATCATAGTTGATTCCCTGTTTATCGATGATGGAATCCATCGTAGCGATGGTCATGGAAGTATCATCCGACCAGGTACCTGCCGGCTGATGATGGGTTCCATATCCTACCATATCGGTAATCGGATTTTCCTTTAAAGATTTTCGGCTTTTAAATTCTGCCGGTACTCCTAAAGCATCTGCCACAGCTAAGCCAAATACTCCATCTATTGTCTTTGTGTTCATAAATTGCCTCTTTTCTAAATCTACTTCTTTTATACAGCTATTTCTTATTCAATTCCATTTTTTACATATAATATCATTTTTATTACCGATAATTTGTGAAAAATAATTTATTGTGCTAATCTATCATTCAGAAATGGAGAGATAGAAAATGAATAAAAAACATTTGATGTGGGGTGGTATTATCACTGCAGTCATATTAGTTTTACTCTATTTTTGTTACGTAAACTATTATGATATCGAATATCTTCTGATTCTACAGAATTTCAGAAACAGCATCAATAATGCCTGGACCCCATTTATGGAATGGATATCCCACTTTGCGGTAAATAATTTGATCCTTGTTCCAATATTTATTTACTGGTGTATCAGTAAGGAAAGCGGTCTGTATACCTTTGCGTCTTTATATACCGCTTTAACCATCAACGCAGCCGTAAAATTAACAGCCTGCCAATATCGCCCATGGATTCGTGATGCCCGTGTTTATCCGGCCGGTGATGCGATTACGGAAGCTACCGGATATTCCTTCCCGAGCGGTCACACCATGACTGCCGCTCCTGTATATGGATCGATTGGAGTAAGTTTCAAAGATAAAAAATGGGTGCCTTACGTATGTATTGCCCTGATTCTTATTACCGCATTCTCAAGAAACTATTTAGGTGTTCATACACCGCAGGATGTAGGTGTTGGCTTACTTATCAGTGCTTGGACATTGTACTTGATTCATTACTTATTCAAGTATTTAAAAGAACATCCTGAAAAAGAGAACAAATTCCTTCTGATCGGTTCTATTGCCAGCATTGTGGTATTGATCTATATCTTTGTGAAACCATATCCATTAGATTACGTTGATGGAAAGCTACTGGTGGATCCGAAAAAGATGATGGTGGATTCGGTAGCGGATGCAAGCTCGCTGTTAATTTTCTGTGTCAGCCGCTATATTGAAAAGACATGGGTTCAATTTAAAGAAACCGGTTTTAACACTAAAGGAATTCTTATTAATATCGTCGGACTTCTGTTGATTGTCGCATTCAATGCCTTCTTAAAAGGTCCAATTATTGCGGCATTAGGTGATATCTTCGGAAAATTCTGTGTCAAAGGATTTGTGATTGTATATGCGGTTCTGATTTGGCCGTTTATTCTAAAACTGATCTATAAAAATGATACAGTAGAAACCAAAACAGAAGAAACTACAGCCGAATAAAAAATGACCAAGGTTGAAAAAGCCTTGGTTTTTAATTGGATAATGTTACTATTTTAAACTATCCTCTATATCATCAAAAACGGCATTATAAGAACGGCCTTCGCCATTTATTGATTGTTGATAACTATGTTCTAACTTTATATCTAAATCCCTTTCTAAATTTGATTGAGCGAAATCGCTGCCAATTATTTCCTTCAATTTAATACCGCCTTTCATTATTTACCTTAATTATATTGAATCAATGAAAAATAGGAAAAGAAAAAATCCGAAATCTGCTTTATATAAAGCATTTTCCGGACTCTATATACAAAAATGGCAGGGCTAGCAGGAAATAAATAGACTCTTGAAACTGTACAGACCCCAGGTTTTTTTACTTAATTTTATGCAGAATACGATGAATTACATTGTACCTTATTGCACTATTTTGCATATTAATCTTGCCAAGATAGCATAAAATATCTTGTGTAAATTCTAATAGGCTTTGCCATAGAAAAAAGAGAGTATCCTTAGTAAAATTAGTTCGACCAAAAACCATAGAAAGGATACTCCCATGAACTATTTTACTACAGAATTAAAGAAAACCTATTTGCCAACGAAAATAATCTGCCTGCTTTTTATAGTTTTCATCCAATTGCTCGCCACATAAAAGCTCATTCACTGTAATCCCAAGCTCGTCACAGAGTACAGGAATTGTGTCCAGATCCGGCATGTACCTTCCGGTCTCCCATCTTGATACAGTCTTGTTGGTCACGCCAACCTTTTCGCCCAGCACTTCCTGTGTCATATTCTTCTGTTTTCTTTTTTCAGCTATGAACCTACCGATTTTGTATTGATCCATATCCGTACACTTCCTTATCTGTTGTCAAACTATCACAGATACAGTTTTTTGTATTCCTCACAGATGGCGAATCTAAGAAGAACAGGTGACATTGGCTGAGAATCCACGCCTTACTTTTCAACCTTTGACATCAATACTACCGTCTCCACATGGCACGAGTCGTGCTTCTATATAATCATACATCGGGCACGCGCATCCACCTTGCTGAAAAGAACATGGATATTATTTTTCTCCGCAGGGGAACATGTCAAAAAACTGGAAGTTATCTGACAGACTGCCATTCCTCTTTGGAAAGGCATGTTATGTGTTCCGTTCGGAGAACGCCCTTTATGGCACAGGGCACATTATAGGCCGTATGATGATAATGAAAACCGCACTTCTCCTGAACACGCTTTGACTTTTCATTCCCATCAAAGTAACCACACCATATTTTATTAAGTTTCAGGTTTTCAAAACCGTAGCGCATC